>PAJB01000025.1 GCA_002710905.1 Chloroflexota bacterium
ACCTGAAGTAATTAAAGAAATTCAAAGCGTAAGATCAAAATGGTTGGAACAATGGTTGCCAATATTAACAGACGATCAAGGACCAATTAATCCATATAGATTAATATGGGAATTAGACCAAACTGTTGATAAAACCAAAAGTGTAGTAACCCATGATGCTGGAGCACCAAGAGATATGATGGTGCCGTTTTATAATGCAACAACTCCCCATGGTTATGTAGGTTGGGGTAAAACTACTCATCTTGGGTTTGGTATTCCATTAATGATTGGTGTTAAAAAAGCCTTCCCAGAAAAATTTTGTGTCAATTTTATGGGTGATGGTGCCTTTGGAATGTCTGGTTTAGATATTGAAACATCAGTACGATCAAATTTGCCTATTACTACGATCTTATTAAATAATGGTGGAATGGCAACCTATCCTGGAGGTTTTCCTACTGCGCGAGAAGTTTATGGTGTTTCACATATGTTTGGAGAATATTGGAAAATAGCCGAAGGAATGGGCGCTACTGGTATTAAAATAACCAAGCCATCAGAAATTAAGCCAGCATTACTTCAGGCACAAAAGCTTAATAGCGAAGGAAAAACTGTTCTCATAGACGCACATACAAAATTTGCTGATCAAAGATCCAATTAAAATTAAGAACCATTAAATATAGGGTCTCGTTTATCAATAAATGCTTTAAATCCTTCTTTACAATCAGCAGTTCTTGACATGGTTGCTATACCTAAATGCTCTAAAGCCATCTGAGATTCTAAAGATTGTTCAAAAGTAGAAACTAATAATTTCTTTGCCATACCTATAGCTGAAGTGGCACCTTTAGCTATAGATTCAACAAACTTTTGGCCCTCTTCAATCAATGAATCTTCAGGTACAACTCGGCTTACTAACCCCCAGTCCATAGCTTCATCAGCACTCAAAACACGATTTGTAATCATAAGGTCCATCATTTTTCTTATCCCTATGATTCTAGGAAGAAAGTAACTGGAAGAACCATCAGGAGAAAATCCAATTCTAGAATATGCTAACGTAAACTTCGCAGAATCAGAGGATACAACAAAGTCCGATGCCCCAACTAAACTTAGACCTGCACCTGCTGCAAATCCTTGCACTATAGAAATTACTGGAGCCTTACATCTTGCAAAATTAGCTATTGCTACGTGTAAATTTGTAGCCATAGTTTCTAGGTATTTTTCAAGATTATTGCCTTCTTCATTGAACGCTTTAACATTTCCCCCACCACAAAATATTTTCCCCTGTCCACTTATTTTGATTGCTCTTAATTTAAAATTAGTTAGGCATATTTCAGAAACTTGAGCCATTTCTTGTGCCATCTCTGATGTCATGGCATTTGCACTGTCTGGAGTTGCAAATTCCATATATGCAATTTGATCTTTTATATCAAAATTTATAGTTTTATAAGAACTCATATATACCTCTTTTTTATTCTATTTCTGATAACCATTTACTTATTTCATCTCCAATTTCGATTGGTGAATCTTCCTGAATAAAATGCAAACCTTTCACTGTAACTTCTTTTTGATTAGGCCATTGTCTACAAAATTCTCTCTGTGGTCCTGTGAGAATAGAACCAGGATCAGCATTGATAAATAATTTTGGAAAATTACTTTTCATCATGAACTCAGCATAATTACTAATTATTTCAACCATATGTAGAGGTTCCCCAGAAATTGGAATTTCTCTTGGCCACACTAAAGTTGGTAGTCTAGTTTCTGCAATTGAATACGGAGATCTGTAAATTTCCATTGCGGCATCAGAAACACCATTTATAGCACTATTTGGTAGTATTCTCTCAACAAAAATATTTTTTTCAAATATCAATTCCTCACCAGCATCTGATCGAAGAAGATTAAATATATTTCTAGCATTCTCTGGCCATTCTTCCCAAGTTATTGGCCTAACTAAAGCCTCCATATAAACAATACCTTTTATTCTTTCAGGATTNTTATANGCCCAATAAAAACCTAGAGCAGANCCCCAATCATGAATTACNAAGGTAATTTTCCCATCGGGNACCANNTTNTCAATAAATTCTGANAAATANTTATAATGNTCTAAAAAAGTATATCNNCAATTATCCGGNTTNCCAGAATTACCCATTCCGATTAAATCNGGNGCTATACAACGTGAAGTTTTNTCNATTNNTGGAATTATNTTTCGCCACAAAAATGATGATGTTGGATTNCCATGTATAAANATAATAACATCACCGTTTCCGCTATCNATATAAGANATAAATGAACNATTTATGTCTANTTTTTTTCTTTCATAATTNTCNATTGAACTAATTTCCATAGCTTACATACTCCGAATTTTTTTNATTAATANTTGNGCCATGNNATAATCTCTAACACCTCCATTTTCTATCGGTGGNACTAGGTANATATTATTAAAACCTAAGCTTAATAATTCCTGAACAAACTTCAAAGCAATTTCCANCGAAGAAACATTAGATTTCATTTCATTTTCTACATCTTNTGGAATAAATCCCCAATTTTTTCCATTCTTAGAAAGCATTTGTACTCCATAAAAAATTGGCTTCTCAAATGTATNACCATATTGTGAATAATAGGCTTTATGAAAATCTAAAATTAAACTTGTGTCATAACAAGGTTGCGAAATGAAAAAGTCTGTACCGNTAGTAATTTTTTTTCTAACTAATTTTATTTCATTAATTTGTGGTACTTTTGAAAAATCTATGGCACTACCAACAGTAAAAGTTGTTATAGACTCTAATTTNCCCTGTTGAAAGTCGATACCACTGTTTAAATCAACAATATCAGAAATTAAAGATGTAGTTGTATAATCATTGACAGTTTTNACTGATTGTTTTTGTTTTGTAAAATCATCTCCATTGACAATAAATACATTATGTAAATTTAACANTTGTGCACCGAGTAAATTACTTTGAATAGCAAGTTTATTCATATCACGGCAATTCAGTGTAAAAATCACATTTTGATTTTCTTCATAGCTTAATTTATATGCAAAAGGAATAGGTGCTGATCTAACAGAGCCCCCNGGACTATCAATAATTAACAAAAAATCNGAATTAATATTTATAATTGATTCATAGCCTAGGTTATTTATACCTTTGGGAGGAGAAATATCTGTTATAAATACATTACCAAATTTTTTTTCTATTTCTTCTATTTCTTGAATAAATCCCATATCATGTGACCAAAAGGAAATTAAATCGTTTAAATTATTTTTGTAATTATAATAACTGGATAATAAAAATGAGTACAATATATTTTGTTGGTACGCCTATAGGTAANTTNAGTGANATTACTNTACGGGCTATCGAANTTTTAANNAAAGTAGANTTGATATTAGCAGAAGATACNAGAANTACCAAAAAATTATTNAATAAATANGAAATTAANACAAAGNTATTAAGCTATCATGAACATAATAAAACAAAACGNCTCCCTNAAATATTAGAAGCNTTNAATAATGGAGANNTAGCNCTTGTTTCAGATGCNGGAACACCAAGTATACATGATCCTGGNACTCTACTTGCAAATGAAATTTTANANACNGATCATAATATTGTNCCTATACCAGGTCCATCTTCAATAACNACNGCTCTTTCAGTTTCAGGATTGGATTCNGAANATTTTACATTTTTNGGTTTTTTNCCTCATCAAAAAANCAAACGAGAAAAAATAATTTCNANGATATCTTCCNTTGAAAATACNTCAGTTTTNTTTGAAACNCCNCATAGATTANAGTCAACNTTANNTTTACTTCAAANATTATTAAATCCNCAAAGAAAAATTGTTNTATGNAGNGAACTCACAAAAATNTATGAGGAAATTGTAAAAACTACAATANCNNAAGTAAAATCAAAATTCCCAAATCCAAAAGGNGANTTTACAATNGTAATTGAAGGAAANTCNGATTTNTCAGAAANTAAATTATCNGANGAAAAAATATTTAATGAAATTTATGAAGATCTTAAANTACTAAAAAAAGCTGGTTCAGGTCCAAAAGANGGTATTCAATGGATTATGANGCATTATCCCCANATNAGTAAAAAAGAAATTTATGATATTTGGATTACAATTTGATAATTNCAAAAAAATATTTGATTTGTAGCAAAANATTAGTTTAAAATAGTNATCTAATCCACAANNATAAAGAGGGTACATTTGTCAGAAAATATCTTGGTCGCAACTGCTTGGCCATATACAAACAATTATCTCCATTTAGGCCATATAGCAGGTTGCTATTTGCCTGCAGATATTTTTGCGCGTTATCAACGAGCTCGGGGGAACAAGGTTATAATGGTATCTGGAAGTGATCAACATGGCACTCCAGTAACAATTGCAGCTGAAACTGAAGGTGTTCAACCAATAGATATTGTTAATAAGTATAGAAAAAATCACCTAGAAGTTTGGGAAAGCCTTGGTATTTCCTATGACTTATTTACTACTACTGGAACTGATAACCACATCGATACTGTTCAGGATATATTTACAAAACTATATAATAAAGGATTAATTTACAAAAAAAATATGACTTTGTTATATTCTGAGGTTGATAACAGATTTCTCGCTGATCGTTATGTAGAAGGGACTTGTCCAGATTGTAATTTTGAAAGAGCACGCGGAGATCAATGTGATCAATGTGGTAAACCAATGGACGCCCTTGAACTAATCAATCCTATTAGTAAATTAAGCGGTGATACTCCAATACCCAAAGAATCTGAACATTTCTTCTTAAAATTGAGTGCTCTAGAACAACCTTTGTTAGATTGGATAAAAAAGAAAGATTATTGGAAGCCGAATGTGAAAAATTTCAGTTTGAAATATCTTACTGAAGGATTAAAAGATAGAGCAATAACACGTGATATTGAATGGGGTATACCTATTCCATTAGAAGGATATGAAACTAAAAGGATTTATGTGTGGTTCGAAGCAGTAATTGGATACTTATCTGCCTCAAAAGAGTGGGCACAACTTCAAAACGAACCTGATGAATGGCAAAAGTTTTGGTTTGATAAAAATGCACGAAGTTATTACTTTTTAGGAAAAGACAATATACCTTTTCATACGATAATTTGGCCTGGAATATTACTTGGATACGAAAACCACAACTTACCTTATGATGTGCCTGCTAATGAATATATGAATCTCTCTGGAGGTAAATTTTCGAAAAGTGAAAATCGAGCTGTGTGGACACATGAATTTTTAGAAAAATTCTCTGCTGATGCCTTAAGGTATTATATTGTGTCGAATATGCCTGAAAATAGTGACTCTGATTTTACATGGGAAGAATTTTTAAGAAGAAATAATGATGAATTAGTAGCTACTTTAGGAAATCTAATCCACAGAATACTTACCTTTACTTTTAGAAATTTTGATAGCAAAATTCCAGAAATACAAAAATTAGAATCTAGTGATGAAAAATTAATATCAGAGATTTTTATCACTAAAGAAAAAGTTGAATCCAATTTGGATATTTGTAAATTTCGAGAATCGATGAGAAATATAATGAACCTTGCTCAAAATACCAATAGATATTTAGATTCAGAAGCTCCATGGCATTCTATAAAGACAGATAAAGATCGAGCTGGAACAACTATGTGGGTTTCATTATATGCAATTAGTGCTATAAAAACATTTCTATACCCATTTATGCCAAATGCTTCTCTTCAGTTAGGAAACTACTTAGGAATCAGTTCTGATANAGATAAACCTAATTGGGAGGTTCAAAAACCTAAATCTGGAACTACTCTCGAAACACCTCTTCCTTTATTTAAAAAACTCGAAATAGATATAGAAAACCCGCTAGCAGATGAATAGTATAGAAAAAATCGATATCATAAACATTTATAAACCAATACAAAAATCGTTAAATACCGTAGACGAAAAACTGGTTAACTTACCTGTAAATCAACACCCTACCCTTGCTAAGCCTTTACAACATATTTCAAATTCAAGTGGTAAGAGAATGAGAGCGGCAATTACTTTACTTTCCGCACAAACAGAGAAACCTCTAACAATGGAATCAATAACTATGGCTGTAGCTATAGAATTATTTCACCTAGCTTCTTTAATTCATGACGATGCAATTGATAAATCAGCTGTACGAAGAGGAGAAGAAACAATAAGTAATCTTTATGGTACAGATATGGCAATATTAATNGGTGACTTAGTATTCGCGAATTCTGCATCGACTGTNTGCGATACAGGAAATATCCTCGCTATACAAAGATTTTCTGAAACAACAATGGAAGTTTCTACAGGACAAATCTTAGAAACTTCACAAAAGTTTAATACTAAACAAAATATTGAAGGATACTTAGAAAGAATATATAAAAAAACTGCTTCAGTTTTTGAAACTTCTGCTGAAACAGGAGGAATNATTTCTGGNGCGACAAAAGAAAAAATAGCTCTGTTAAAATCNTATGGTTATAATTTNGGAATGGCNTTTCAAATCATCGATGATATTTTGGACTTTGAAGGTGATCCAAATGAATTTGGTAAACCTGTAGGTCAAGATTTAGATCAAGGTTTACTTACTCTACCATCACTACTTTATTTAGAAAAATTCCCTAATGAAACAAATATCTCTACTTTATTTTCAGAAGGTNATTCTCAAAAGTACAANCCCAAAATAGTCGAAAGTATTTTGAATTCTGAAATTATTGAAGAATGTTATATCAAAGCNCAGAATTATTGTAATACTNGTAAAGAGATGTTAGAAAAATTGCCAAATTCTGAGGAAAAAACATCGCTTAGTTTATTACTTGATTATGTTATCGAAAGAAGACAATAATAATAGCCTAACTAAGTATTCTAAAGCCATCTTTAATAACTACATCTATTGCTAATTTATGAACATTTGTGTGATCAATATTTTGTAAATTCTGGTTTAATATAACAATATTTGCTTTATCTCCTACAGAAGGTTTTNCGAAGATAATTTCCTCAGTACTAACATTATTTACCCCTTNGGTGATCAACCACANGGATTCTATAATGCTAATCGCCTGATTACCGTTATATNTGTTGCCTAATTGATCTTTTCTATTAACCATAGATTGAATATTTATCAGAGGATCCAAATTNCCATAGGGAGCATCAGAACCTATAGCTAAATTAAATCCACTATCTAATANGGTTCGATAGTTGAAAGTATAAGGTTGAAGNATTTTAGGTATTCTTTGAGAATACCTAAANCCGTTTTGATAAATAAATGAAGGATTAACTACTAAGTTAACACCNAGTNTTTTTGCTTTTGTGATAATCTNTGGAGTTGCTTCAGTAAAATGTTCTATTCTATCTCTAAACGGGTNATTATTTTTTGAATAAACCATTTCTAAAGCATCCAGTGTAATATTAATCTCGTCTTGAGTAACTGCATGAATNGCTACAGGAAATCCATGTTTATGTGATTTGCTAATTTGATTTGAAAGTTGATTNAAGTTTGGATATATACTCCCAGAAATGGAACTAACAATTATCTTTGTATGTCCTAACATCATATCTTTATCCTTATAACCAAAATATAAACCTCTATTAATAAATTCATCTAAATGATCGATACCAGGNAATAAAGTAATAGAAGGGGAAAATTGCAAACTGCTACTATGTTCGAGACAAATATTCCATTTTTCNAGATCATTATTAATCGAAGCGTCATGAATATAAAATATTCCCATATGGATAAGNTGTTCTAAGGTATTTGAAATATTAATTTCTGTCCGTTTTNCTTGATTCTTNTCTCTCAACAANAATGAAATTTGTTCATTCATATCAAAAAACCATCCTGTAAGATTTCCATTATCGTCACGGTCAATTAATCCCCTTTGATAATCTTCTGAAGAAGTACTAATACTTAATTTTTTCATTGCCAAACTATTCATAAAGCACGCATGCCCAGATCTGTGATTAATTTTTATTGGATTATTTTTGGAAATCTTATCTAAGATATCTAATGATAATTGGTTATCTAAATCCATCTCATCAAAACCATCACATAATATCCAAGTATCTTCAGGAGAATTTTCTATACTATTTGAAATGACGTTTAGAAGTTGATTAATGTTTTTTATTTTTGGATATGAAACATCTAATTGATTTAGACTTGAAGAATACGAAAATAAATGTAAATGTGCATCAGCAAAACCTGTAAGAAGTGTTTTACCTTCACAATCTACAATCTGCGTATTTTGCGTATTAATCACGTCAATATTATCGAAATCTACAGAATGTATTATTCCATTTTTAATATGAATATTTGTTTGTGAAATATCAAATCTATTTTTTAAAATAGTTGCATTAAATAAAAATAAATCGTCCATTTTCTCCAATAAACCTAAAAGAAGTAAAAATTAAGCTTTATTTAAACTAGGTATTTAAATACGGTATGGATATAGTTTACATAATAAAACAAAGGTTGGAAAATGTATCAAAATAGATAGGAGTTTAATATGTATACAATAAAAGTATTGACTCATGGAATGAATGTTGGATCTAATCAAGCACGATTAGGGCTATCCTCAGTGATACTACTTCAAGGAGAACAAAATATATTGGTAGATGTAGGTCACTTTGGTAGAAGAATATTACTTGTTGAGTCATTAGAAAAAGAAGGATTAAAACCAGAAGATATTTCCAGTATAATACTAACTCATTCTCACTGGGATCATTGTCAAAATGTTGATTTATTTCCTAACGCAAAACTTTATGTCCATCAAAAAGAAATTGAATATGCCGATAACCCAAGAAATAATGATTGGGCAACACCAAAATATTTTAATAAAACAATTGAAAATCATAATGTATCAATTATTACACAAGAAACTGAAATAGAGCCAGGAATACAAATAATTGAAACACCTGGTCATACCCGCGGCCACATTAGTGTAGTTGTATCTACAAATGATGGAAATACTGTTATAGCTGGAGATTCATTAACTGATGCCTTTTCGTTGCAAAGAGGCACTCCTGGGTTAATATTTTGGAGTAAAAAAGAAGCGAGTGAAAGCGTTGAAAAAATACGAAAAATTGCATCTGTGGTATATCCTGGACATGACAGACCTTTCACTATAAAACCAAATGGGGAAATAGAATATAAAGAAGGACCAACATCAGTTACTTTTACTGGTGGATTTGAAAATTCAGAAAGTGGTTTTAGTGCCACATTAAATCTTGAAAAAACTCGTGTACCGTGGGTACATGAAGAGGCATAACTATATTCGAAGGAGGTTTACAGTGTTAGAAGATATCAAAGGCAAAGTTGCATGGATTACTGGTGCAGGAAGTGGGATTGGAGAATCTGCAGCAATAAAATTAGTCGAAGCTGGTTGTAAAGTTGCTCTTTCAGGCAGACGTGTTTCTGTACTTGAAGAAGTAGCTTCAAAGATTAACTCTAATAACGTATCTATTCATCAATTGGATGTATCTGATAATGAATCAGTTGTGCAGACTGCAAATGAAATAATTAAACAATACGGTCAAATTGATATTGGAGTATTTAGTGCTGGTATCAATGTTACAAAAAGAAATTGGCATAATGTATCTATAGATGATTGGAATAGTGTGATAAACATTGACCTAAATGGTGCATTTTATTGTTGTCAATCAATTTTACCAACAATGAGAAAACAAGGGAGTGGTTTAATAATTAATATTTCATCTATGGCAGGCAAACGTGCAGGTGCCTTAACTGGACCTGCTTATGTTTCAGCCAAACATGCCTTAAATGCAATGACAGAAAGTTTGATAATTGAAGAAAGAAATAATGGAATTAGAGCGACAGCTATTTGTCCAGGAGAAGTGGCCACCCCTATTCTAGATAAAAGACCAATTCCTGTTAGTGACGAAGATAAAGCAAGAATACTTCAATCTGACGACCTTGGTGAATTAATTTTATATGTTGCAAAACAACCAGCACATGTCACTCTTAATGAAATTTTGATCAATCCAACCTATAATAGGTTTGAAAATTAGCTTTTTATAGATATAGGCTCAGATAGTTTTGTATGTTGTTCATCTGCATGATACGAACTTCTAACCAATGGTCCTGACTCTACATGGCCTAAACCTAAACTTTGCCCAAGCTCTTTAATTTCTATAAATTCTTGTGGGGTATAGAATTTTTTTAGTGGAGCATACATTTCCCCAGGTCGTAAATACTGACCGACTGTTAATATATCGCAACCAACATCAACAAGATCTTGCATAGTTGACTTAATTTGAGAAAGATTTTCGCCCAAGCCAACCATCATACCAGATTTTGTTATCATGTTTGGATCAATTTCTTTTACCCTCTTCAATAATTCAATTGAGTAGTCATAATCACCCTTCGGACGAACTGTTTTGAATACGTCTCTAACAGTTTCGATATTATGATTTAAAACTTCTGGTTTTATCTCAATTATTTTTTCTAAAGCATCAAATGAAAAGTCAGGGATTAATAATTCAACTTTACAATTAGGACGCAATTTTCTTATTTCTGTTACACATTCAACAAAAACAGATGCACCACCATCTGGTAAATCATCTCTGTTAACAGAGGTAATAACACAATAATTCAGACCTAGGGTATCTACAGATTTTGCAAGTTTGAATGGCTCCATGACATCTAATGCTGTAGGTCTTCCGGTTTTTACTGCACAATATCTACAGGCTCTAGTACAAATATCTCCTAAGATCATAAAAGTTGCAGTTTTTCTTTCCCAACAATCACCAATATTGGGGCATCTAGCTTCCTGACAAACAGTATGCAAGTCGTTTTCTTTAAGTAAATTCTGTAAATGTATATAATTTTCGCCACCAGGAGCTTTAACTTTAAACCATTCTGGTAAACGGGGGCGAGTTTTAAGTTCAACCCTTGTTGTCTTGCCTGCTATTCGATTATTATTATTTCGACGTTCCATATATTACACCTTATAAATATTATAACTGAGCTGCAGATAATTTAAAACAATAAATACTTATGCGTAAAAAATATAAAATTCAACGAATACAAGATGATGAAGAAAAACTACAATTAACAATTACTTCAACTAGTAAGTATGGAGAAGGAGTATTTCTTGAAAATGATTTACCTTTATTTATTGGAGGTGCTATTGAAGGTGAAGAAGTAATCGTACAAAAAACGACCCGAGCCCAAAATTATGAAACTGGTACTGTTATAAATGTAATAAAGCCTTCACCTAAACGAGTGACACCTTTTTGTAAATATTATGGTTCTTGTACAGGTTGCCAATTACAGCATATACAATATGAAGAACAACTTGTTATGAAAAAAACAAGGGTCAAAGAAGCATTAAACAAAATTAGTAAATTATCCAATGTAGAGATCAAAAACACCCTACCTGCTCCTGAAATTACTCATTATAGAAATCATGCACGTTTTACTGTCAGATATGGAGGTAAATTAGGATTTGTTAATAAAAACACTCGTGAATTCATACAAATTGATGAATGTAAGATAATGAACAAAGGAATAAATGAAAAAATAAATCAATTACAGGGTAAATGTGAAGAAACTTCACAACTGTCTATAAGGCACTCTAATATAACTAGCTCTTTTCTTATACAACCCACTTTAAAATCCAATCAGATCACTGTAGAAACAGGACAATCACACTATCTTGAAACAGTCGATCAAATACCTTTTAAAGTTGCATCACCTTCTTTTTTCCAAGTTAATACTGCACAGATTCCAACTATGGGAGAAATAATAAAGAATCACTTAGATTTTCAAGGTAGTGAAATAATTATTGATGCATACGCTGGCGTTGGTACTTTTGCTGGATTATTAAGTCCATATGTTAAAAAAATATTTGCAATTGAAGAATCTCCTTCAGCTATTCAAGATGGAAAAGACAGCTTGATTAAACAAAAAAATATAGAATTCATACAAGGTAAGACTGAATCAGTTTTAGGAAATATTACTGAAAACATTGACGCTATAATCGTTGATCCTCCCAGAAAAGGATGTGATATCCAATCTATAAAATCTATATTAACAATGAAACCTAAAAATATAATTTATATTTCATGTGATCCAGATACATTGGCTAGGGATCTACAGTTACTCTTAAATGGAATGTATAAAATTGATCTTATTCAACCATTAGATATGTTTCCTCATACTCATCATGTAGAAACTATAGTGATTCTCACAAAGCAAATATATTCAGATATAATTTTGGCCTCATCTTCACCAAGAAGAAAAAAAATACTCGAACTTGCGAACATCAAGTTTAACATCAAAGAACCAATAAATCCTGAATATTCATCGCTAACTAATCCAGAAAAATATGTCGAAGATATATCCATGTCTAAAGCAAAAGAAATAGCAATAACTGAAAATTCTGGGATAATTATTGGATCAGATACTATTGTTTATTCAGATAATGAAATTCTCGAAAAGCCAAAAACAATTGAACATATGAGATCCATGTTAAAATCCTTATCTGCAAAGAATCATAAAGTTACCACTGGGATAAGCATTATTGATTTGGACAACAACATTGAAATATCAAAATCATTATCAACTATTGTTGCTATGAAAACGATTACGAACGAATTACTTGAAAAATATATAGAGTCTGGTCGAGGTTTTGATAAAGCAGGCGCATATTCTATACAAGATACAGAATATAATTTTGTTGAAACTATACACGGCTGTTATTTAAATGTAGTTGGACTACCACTATGCCTATTAGATGAATTATTTGTACAATTAGGATATAGTCTATATTTATCAAATAGAGATAATACACATGAGTTATGCAACTCAAGTAAATACCAAAGGATTGGAAATATATGAATATAATAGGAATTGGATTTACTGAGTTAATCTTCATACTTTTAATTGCACTCGTTTTTTTAGGACCTGGCAAAATGGTTGAAATTGCACAAAAAATTGGAGGTATGCTTAGACAGTTCCAAAATACTGCAAATGAGTTGCCTAAAATGCTAGCTTTAGAAGACCTTGAAGAACCTGATAAGAATGAAAAATCAAAAAATAGCCAAGAATAACTATGGAAAATAATCAGGAAGAAATTGCTTTAAAAAGCCATTTAACAGAATTGCGAAATCGTTTCATAGTTTCAGCTATTTCTATATTTGGTGCTACAATTGTGATGTTTTTTTTTCATCGTGACATTCTGACCATATTATCTGAACCAATCCGTACATTAGAAAGAGTCAATCAAGATGGAACTTCCCTACAAAGCATAGAATTGGTATATACCAATGCAACAGAAATGTTAGGAATTTCTATGAAAATATCTTTTACTGCAGGATTAATAGTTGCCATGCCTATAATTATTTATAATGCAGTAATGTTTATTTCTCCAGGTTTGACTCGGCGAGAGAAAAAATATTTATTTATTTCCCTACCTCTTATAACAATAACTTTTATTGCAGGAATATTATTCGGATATTATGTACTACTACCTCCAGCAATACACTTTTTACTAACTTTTAATTCAGATATAGCAAGCCCGATGATCCGTATAGGCCAATACATTAATTTAATGGTCAACTTGCTTTTCTGGTTAGGATTTATCTTTCAAACACCTTTTATAATGTGTCTACTAACAAAAATAAATGTTGCTAATTCTCGTATTTTTGCAAGAGGAAGAAAATATGCTATTGTTCTTGCTTTTATTCTTGCTGCAGCTATAACACCTACATTTGACCCTATCAATCAAATCCTTGTTGCTATACCTATTATAGTTCTATATGAGTTAGGGATTTTTCTCTCATGGGTTATATCCCCAAGATCTAACGAAATTAAAACTGTTTAATAGAATTAAGGTTTAGGCGATTCAGATGATTTCTCTGTTTCAGTAACGTCTTCTTTTTGTGCTACTGTTTCTGGTGATTCTTCTTCATCTTGGCCTCTTTTAAAAGCTTTTATACCTTTACCTAATGCTCCGCCAATCTCAGGCAATTTACCTGCGCCAAAAACAATTAAGATTATAAATAGAATAATTATTAATTCTGTAGGACCTATCCTAGGCAATTTACACACTCCAAATCATTAACTTATTGTTTAACATTATAGTCTTAGCATTTTATTATGTCTATTGACTATAATCACAAGTGATTTATACTATTGTTCTGGTATTCTTACTTTGGGGCTGTAGCTCAGCTGGGAGAGCGCCTGCTTTGCAAGCAGGATGTCAGGGGTTCGAGTCCCCTCAGCTCCACCATTAATATGCGCTTAAGGCTTGATTAATTCTGGCCTGAACATCTGTTGTTACCCAATCTTTCCAAGAGAAATTGTATCACAAGAATCAAAAATGACTCTTTCGATTTACCAATCTCACTGGGGTGTTATAATTAATACTATTATTAAAAATACAAAACAACGTGAAAAAATTAGAAACAGAACTTTCTCGTAAATAT
>PAJB01000003.1 GCA_002710905.1 Chloroflexota bacterium
CGGGAAACTAGATATTGTGGTAACTTGCGCAGGCATACTGAGAGATCGAATGATTTTTAACATGTCTGAACAGGAATGGGATGATGTAATCTCAGTCCATCTTAAAGGAACTTTTACTATAGTAAAGCACGCCTGCATATTATTTAGACAACAGCGGTCAGGAAATATTATCACTTTCTCATCCACTTCCGGGCTATACGGTAACTCAGGGCAAGCAAACTATGGGGCTGCCAAAGACGGCATTGCCGGTTTGACTAGAGTAGTAGCAAGGGACATGGGTAGGTATGGTGTACGCGCAAACGCTATATCACCAAGTGCCAACACCCGCATGAGTGGAACAGTTCCTGATCAAGCTCGAGAATTAAGAGCAGCAAGCGGAATAATCATGGGCTCTGCCCCGGCACTAAGAGGAGAAGCGGAAGATGTGGCTCCATTCGTAACTTGGCTTGCATCAGACCAATCTGAACATGTTAATGGAAGAGTTTTCCACGTTACCGGGGGATTAGTTTCTCTTCTTAATGAACCAGAACCTGTCAAAACAATTAGCACAGAAGATAGGTGGACAGTAGAAGAAATAGCCAGAGTATTTCCTTCCACCATAGGAATGGAGCTGTATAACCCTGCTCCACCACCTACCCCTAGCGCATAAAATATTTTATTGAGGAGTCATTATGATTAAGAATATCAGTGCATCCTATGCAGGACACATAGTAGATAGTGAATTAGGATTGTCTGGCACACCTGTCAACGACCGGAAATACTCCAGTGGTGAATTATCACAGTCATTTTCTTGGGCATTAGAGCTCTCCAAATTAATGGATGATGCAGGATATGATGAATTCTGGATGGCCGAACACCATTTCCAGCCAGAAGGATTTGAATGCATTCCGAATTTAGTGATGTTAAATTTATGGCTAAGCACCCAAACAACCAATCTCAAATTTGGTTGCGGATTCAACATCGCGCCTATGTGGCACCCTCTGAGACTAGCCGAAGACTTTGCCACAGCTGACATTCTAAGTAATGGAAGGCTGATTTTCGGAGTTGGCAGAGGATATCATAGTAGAGAAGTTGAAACATTTGGCGCTCCATTGAAAAACTCTGACGATAATAGAGAATTATTTGAAGAACAAGTGGAAATAATAATCAAAGCATTCAACAACGAAGAATTCTCTCATCAAGGCAAACACTATACGCTCCCTGCTCCCGTAGAATACCGCGGGTATACGCTGGAAACACTTAGTTTAGTACCTCGGCCTCTATCCACTCCTGTAGACATTTGGCAGCCTCTCGTAAGTGGCAACCCTAAAGGGATAGACTTCATGGCAAAACACAATATCAAAGCGTTAGTTGCAACAACTCCTAAAGATGCATTAAACGAACGTCTCACAATGTACCAAGATGCATATGCAAGATATGGCAAAGCCATCGAATTGGGAGAAAATATTGCTCTTGGGTTCAGGTTTTTTATAGCAGAGACCCAAGAAAAGGCTATAGAACAAGCTAGGCCTTATTTTGAAGAAGCAATGAAATTTGCTGCCCCCTTAGGTTTGCTCCAGTTATCTGAAGAGCAAGTTTCAGCAGTCGCAACCAAAAATCGAGCTTCCGTTGAACTGCCAACTCTAGAAAAACAAGTAGAGAACGAAACTTGGCTATGCGGTCCCCCTGAACAAATAGCAGAAAAAATCCTGGAGATTTCAGAAAAATACCCAGGTGTGAGTAGACTTAATTTGGGTTCAACTATGGGCACGCCACTAAATGTTTACAAAGACCAACTACAACTATTTGCAGATAAAGTAATGCCTAAAATCAGAGGCTAAGTCATTCTGGATATTCTGGATGGGTCAGTTTGTAAAATGAAATTGACCCTCTCCAGCCCATCAAAAACACAAAAGCGCAAACAAAGATCAACATAATAGCTCCAGGATTTGAATTACCAAACCCTAAAATAGTCATCAACCCTTTGACCAACACATAGTACAGAACTAATCCTGTACATGCCAATCGATTTTGCTTCCACGCGCCAATCGAAAACAGAGTTAATAACATCCCATCGATTAAGCAAAAAACAAGCCATCCAACAGGGATGAAATCCTCACCGCCCAACGATGCTATAGGAGCAGCTATATTCAGTAAAGCCGCTATAAAGCCCACTACTGATGCTCGCCTCATCCATTTTACTGCGGGCAGAATCTCCATTGATTCTAACCACGATTTCATAGCTTCTTTCATATCAACGAATTAAATATATCCTGAGTAATGCCTTTGAATAACTTCTCGCCTACTGAAATAGCATAGTTGTCAGTCATCCCAGATACATAATCAGCAACCGCTCGATCCATCGTATCAGCATGATCAAGGTATAGATTTGGAACTTCTTCCTTGTTATTTAGATAATAATTATAAAGCTCTCCAATCAAAGCAATAGCAGCTTGTGTCTCCTTATTTTCTCCTACGGGCAAATAAACGTTTTGAAACATGTAATCTCTCAATGCCAACATCGCTTCAGTTATTTCGGACGACATTGATATAGTTATATGCACCGAGGCGTCTTCTTGTTCCAAAAACTTTTCTGATGTTTCTATGGTATTTGTAACCAAAGTATCAACTCTTTCAGAATGAGTATTCCCTAAAGTTAATAGAATTTCTTTAGGTAAATCTTTTTGCACAATCCATCCGGACCGTAAAGCGTCTAACACATCATGATTAACATATGCTATAGCGTCAGACAAACGACAAACTTGAGACTCTAATGAGATATTCTCTTGCTCTGCAAAAAAGTTACCTTTAGGCTTTGAATGATTTAAAATTCCTTCTTTAGTTTCTTCGGTAAGATTTAATCCTCTGCCTTCTTTCTCTAAAGTTTCAACTAACCTGATACTCTGAGACGCATGAGAAAACCCTCCTGGCACTAAAGTGTTTAAAACATCTTCGCCTGCATGCCCAAACGGAGTATGCCCCATATCATGACCCAGGGTCATGGCTTCCACCAAGTCTTCATTCAAACCCAGAGCTCTAGCGATCGTCCTTCCTATTTGCGATACCTCCAGGGTATGAGTCAATCTGGTTACATAATGATCTCCTTTTGGGGCTATAAAAACTTGAGTTTTATGTTTAAGTCTACGGAATGCATTTGAATGAATAATGCGATCTCGATCCCTCTGGAATTCAGTCCGGACATCACTCTTTGCTTCAGCAACAACTCTAGAAGATTTGGAAGAACGTTTGGAATGCGAAGACAATAGGTCTTCTCTATTTTCCAGTTTTTCTCGTATGTTTTTTATGCTATCAGTCATTGATTAAGCGTGTTTCCTTAGTAATTTTCTCGCGACCATTTTTGCTGCAATTTTACAATCGCCGTACCTACCATGTTTGATGCGCTTAATCATAAATTCTTTCTGTTCCCTATATGAAATCTCTTTAATGTTTTCTATAACACCTTGGGTATGCCCAAATAATCCCCACGCGTCACCTTCATCTCCCAAAATCACTGGGTACAACCCACATTTTTCCATAAGTAGCACCAAAGTATGCAAATTAAAATAATGCGCATGTATCGGACGAAAATAATCTCGGGTAATAGGCTGCTTCTGTCTTATCCGCATCGAATTAGGAACAGACACATAAACCAAACCTGAACTACTTAAACTGGTTTTTATATTTTCTAGCGTTTCTATTGGCTTATCTAAATGCTCCAACACCATCCTGCATATCACCAAATCAAATTCTTTAAATCTATCCGGCCACAAAGAGGCTATATCAAATGATTCCGCATCTACTCCATATTTTGCGATCAGTCGTTTCCTGAATTCATCAACCATTTCTACTGCTTTACACTGTAAATCCGGAAATTTCTGATTTAGAAAAGCTAACGCATTCCCATGCCGTGATCCAATGTCTAAAACATTATGCAGCTCGACATGAGGTTCAATTCTATTCCAAAATTTTTGCCATCTCCCCGTTTCGTCTGGATTATCATTTACTTCTCTTGCGAACCATGCTGCATTCCATTCAAGTGCAAACTGAGGAAATGGTTTTGGGTTAACCGTTATGAATCCACAATTTTTACATATTGAAATAGGGGTTTTTTTAATGTTCGGCAACACCGGCGACTTCATGTACGCTAAAACCTCAAAGCCACTTAAATCACAAACAGGACAGGCATCAAACTCCATTTTATTCAATTCTTTATATCCGGTAGCACTCCCCAAAATATTACCTTAGAAGTCGGGAATAAACTTTGATCATCAATGATATTACGGATCTCTTTCAACGTAGCGTTGACTTCAACTGTTAAACACACCCATTCTGGCTTCTCAGGAATCCAATACGGAGAATTAATTCTTAATATTTCACCTGTATCAGCATTGAAATATATCCCGAATTTGTTTTCAGGCATTTGTTGCACAAACTCCTAATTGATTTGATCTAATATGATCGTTTCTTCTCGTCGCGGTCCTGTTGAAATAGCACTAATTCTGCAACCAACTAATTCTTCAAGCTTTTCAAGATACACTCTAGCCTTAGTAGGGAGATTTTCTAGTTTTGTGGTTCCGTATGTGATTTGCTCCCATCCATCTAATTCCTCATACACTGGTTTAACTTTGCCCAAATAAGAAGCATTAGGAACAAAATAATCCACCCTATCTCCATCAATTTCATAGCCTACGCAATATTTAATCTTAGGAAATGTGTCTAATATATCCACTCTAGTTACAACCATAGACGTAAAGCCATTAATAGATTGACTGTAGCGCCCCGCTACTCCGTCAAACCAGCCTATTCTTCGAGCTCGGCCCGTAGTAACACCATATTCCCCGGCTATTTCTCGTAATTGGTGCGCAGTAATTTCGTCCATTTCAGTTGGCATGGGGCCACTACCGACCCTGGTACAATAAGCCTTATATATCCCTATAATTTCTTGTATCTCGTTAGTATTTATCCCTAAGCCTGTACAGGTGCCACCAATTGATGGAGAAGAAGAAGTAACATAAGGATAAGATCCGTGATCCACATCTAGCAATGTCCCTTGTGCCCCTTCCAGTAAAATTTGTTTGTTGTTGCCTAACGCTTCATGAATAATTTGTTCTGTATGTCTGACAAATGGACTTAACTTTTCGCCCCATTCCTTACACTGTTTAAATAGCTGCTCTTGATTAAGCTTCTCTTTTCCGTAGATTTTAGTAATGATGTCATTCTTTCCAGAAAAAATCCCAGATAACCGTTCTATCATATCTGCGTCATTTAATGATGCCAACCGTGTCAGGTCGCCAATTTGAATACCAGATCGGCCAATTTTATCCATATAGGCGGGACCAACCCCTCTCCCGGTAGTACCAATAGATGCATCCCCTCGAGCTTCTTCTTCTAATGAGTCTATGAGTATATGATACGGCATGATCACATGTGCTCTATCACTAAGAAAAATATTATTGTCAATCAACCCCATAGCTCCCAATGAATCCAATTCTTTAAATAACGCATCCGGATCTATAACTACGCCATTGCCAATAATACTTATTACTCCAGGAGAACATATGCCCGAAGGTATCAAATGCAATTGAAAATCTCCAGTAGGGTTTTTAACTGTGTGACCAGCGTTATTCCCGCCCGCGTAACGAACCACAAAGTCCATTTTTTCGGCAAACAAATCTACTATTTTCCCTTTCCCTTCATCTCCCCATTGAGCTCCTATAACCGCATAAGCTGGCATGCACACCTCATTC
Organism: Chloroflexota bacterium; assembly: GCA_002710905.1. The sequence goes on from PAJB01000003.1 coordinate 5,727, forward strand.
CTTAATTTGTATGTTTTTTATACGCCGAATGAGTATACCAAAACCTAATGGGACACAAAAGCGTATACATTGAATTACCGATTTGATGTAATGAAATTAAATGCAGATATTGCTGCTGTAGCGCCATCCCCTGCAGCAGAGATTAGCTGAGACGAAGAATGTTCTCTGATATCCCCAGCTGCAAAAATCCCTTGAATTGAAGTCATCAACTGTAAATTCACACAAATATGGCCACTTTTATCCATTTTCAAGAGACCTCTATAAGTATCTGAATTAGGGTTTAATCCTACATAAACAAAAACACCAGACAACGGAAAATCATTCTGTAAATTGGTCTTTATATTTTTAGTAATTAAGCCTTCCACTGAATCTTTACCATAAATACTTACTGCTTCAGTATTAACCAATATCTCAATTTGAGAGTTTTTCCTCACTTCATCTTGAAGTGCTTTATGGCCAGTTAGATTCTCAGATTTACAAACCAAATATACTTTGCGAGTATATTCCGTTAATGTCAGGGCTTCTTCCATTCCTGAATCCCCAGCGCCAATCACTGCAACTTCTTCTTTCATATATAAAGGACCATCACAGGAAGCACAATGCGACACCCCTCTACCGTCAAATTCATTTTCTCCAGGAATCCCCAGTGATTTTAATTCAGAACCCGCAGAAATAATTATTGCCTTTGTTCTGTATTGCTCACTATCCCCTTTAACCATTTTGTGGTCTGGAAATTGCACCACACCCTCAATCTCTTCATACACAAACTCAGCACCTGCCGACATAGCTTGCTGCTGGATTATTGGGCCTAATTCAGCTCCGGAAATACCGTCCGGAAAACCAGGAAAATTCAGTATATTCTCCACATTGATGATTTGAGAGCCCGGCATCAATTTATCAGCTACAATGGTGTTTAACCCATACTTTGCGCCAAACAACCCTGCAGTGAGCCCTGCAACACCTGCCCCCACCACCAATAAATCACATTCACGCACAACATTCCCTCCAGGAAAACTATTTCTTCAAATATATCCACCCATGATATCCAGTGTCAACGTAACTAAGTCCGAATCTATCAAACAGATAGACTTTACTCCCAATCACTAGTATGATTTTTAGGTAATATTTGTGTGCCCGGCTACTTCAGTTTAGAAAGTGCATATGTTGAACATTAAACAAGAATTTATTGATCTACAAAATGCAATACAATACTTGCCCGAAAAGCAAGTTTTGAGCATTGAAAAAGCCTTTGACTTCGCTGAAGCAAGCCATCAAGGTCAGCTACGCAAATCCGGAGAACCTTACATCATTCACCCTCTAGCAGCAGCGCACACCTTAGCAGATCTCAAACTAGATGCTGAAACATTACAAGCAACTCTTCTGCACGATGTAATAGAGGATTGTGGGATTACGGTAGAAGAACTAGCAGAAACATTTAGCCCGGAAGTTGCAAAATTAGTAGATGGAGTAACTAAGCTCACACAACTAGACCTCCCCACCGCCACTGAATCGCCCGAATCAAACAACAGCACGGATCCAATAGATGTTCATCTAGAAAGCCTCCGGAAAATGTTTATCTCCATGGCTGAAGACGTAAGGGTAGTTCTCATAAAATTAGCTGATCGGCTCCATAACATGGAAACCCTCGAAGCATTACCCGAAAACAGTCAAAAACGGATAGCACAAGAAACCCTAGATATATACTCCCCTCTAGCTCACCGCCTGGGCATATATGAAATAAAATGGAGATTAGATGACTTAGCTTTCAAACATCTAGATCCTAATCAATACAAACAAATTTCGCGATTGTTGGCAGTAAAACGAACAGAAAGAGAAATCTACATTGCTAATGTAGTATCACTTATACGATCACAATTAGAAACAGCTCAAGTGATCTGTGAGGTTAGCGGCCGGCCTAAAAATATTTATAGCATTTTTCAAAAACTCCGAAAACAAACCGCCTTAAAACCAGATATCGAGATCGATGAAATTTATGACCTATATGCACTACGAATACTAGTAAATTCGGAAGAAGATTGCTATAAAACACTAGGAATGGTTCATAAACTGTGGAGCCCTATCTCTGGTCAATTTGATGACTACATCAGTAACCCTAAAGACACCTTATATCAATCATTACACACAACTGTGCACTGTGAAGAAAACCACCCTCTAGAAGTTCAAATCAAAACATTTGACATGCACGAACTCGCTGAATACGGTGTTGCCGCGCATTGGAAATACAAACAAGGAATGCACTCACAAAACGACTTTGACAATAAAATGGATGGGCTTAGGCAAGTTCTAGACTGGCAAAGAGATTCTGAAGACACCGCGGCATTTGTCGAATCAGTCAAAGACGACCTTTTCCAAGACCAAGTATTCGTATACACACCAAAAGGCAAAATCATTGAACTTGCTACGGGGTCTACCCCTGTGGATTTTGCCTACAAAATTCATACAGAATTAGGAAATTCCTGCATTGGTTCTAAGGTTAATTCTAAGCTAGTCCCTCTAGATTCCACTCTAAACAACGGAGATACTGTAGAAATATTGCTATCCAAAATACCTAGAGGACCCAGCCACGATTGGCTGAACCCTGATTTAGGCTATGTGAAATCTGCACTTGCTCGAGAAAAAGTAAAGCAATGGTTCAAAAAACAAACTCGAAGCGCAAATGTGCAAATAGGAAAAGAAATAGCACATAAAGAACTCGATAAACTAGACATTCATCTCAGTGAAAATGATTTGATATCCCATTTTAATTACTCACACATACTAACATTCTATGAGGACTTAGGATCTGGCAAATTTCCAGAAAACCAACTTAAACAAATCCTAGAACAAGCACAAATCATCCCAGATATCAATGCGACTAGATACGATCTTCCAATATCCAGTCCATCATCAGGAATCACTATCGAAGGAACAGGATCGCTTCTCACCCGCATAGCTCGTTGCTGCGCCCCTACTCCCGGAGATGACATAATTGGATATGTCACCCGAACCCGCGGCGTTAGCGTACATAAGCCATCTTGCTCCACCCTAGAATCAGCGACCAACACTGATCATCTGATCAATGTATCCTGGGGAGAAGCTAAAAATTTAGTGCCGGTACGTATACGGATCACATCTGTCGACCGCGTGGGTTTATTGAGAGACGTAACTACAAGGGTTTCAGATCAAGGAGTGAATATCGCGTCTGTTATAACACAAGAGCACTCAGATGGATCGGTAACAATGGATCTCACCATCCACGCAAACGGAGTTCTCCAGTTAAATAACTTATTTACAGTCATCCGTAGCATTGTCGGGGTAGAAGATGTTACCCGCATTCACTTTCGAAAAGACTAATCTTTAACCAATGATCTCTGGATATTTATTATGACTATGCCCAACCTAAAAAACAAAGTTGCAATCGTAACAGGATCAAGTAGAGGCATCGGGAAAGCCATAGCCATAAAGTTGGCACAATCAGGCGCAACAGTAGTCGTAACTGCAAGAACAGGTATTCCCTCGGACTCCTCTCCTGGATCGCTACAAGAAACTTGCGAAGAAATTAAAAATCTAGGAGGATCCGCTTTCCCCATAGTGTGTAATGTCCGAGAAGAACAAAGCATAATCGACCTAGTGAATAAAGTAACTGAGAACTTCGAAACTATAGATATTTTAGTTAATAATGCCGGCATTGGGAATTACCAATCTTTTACTGAGTCCTCTCTGAAACAGTGGGATTTAGTATTAGATATTAATCTGAGAGCCCCTGTCATCCTGATGCAACATGTCCTACCCATAATGATAAAACAGCAATCAGGAAGCATTATTAATATTTCGTCGCATGCCGCGACCAACATATTTAGCTCAACCCTAAGTTCAGACAACTCCGACGACGTGAAACTTATAGGACAATCCTACGGAGCGTCTAAAGCTGCCCTAGAAAGACTAAGCTGGGGTCTAGCCGCAGAATTAGGAGAACATAACATTGCCATTAATGTTTTAAAACCCTTAAAGCCCGTTGTAACTGAAGGATTTATCGCTCAAAGGCCTGATGGAGACTATTCGAGCTGGAGCTCTCCTGATGCTATGGCGCTAGCCACAACAATACTTGCGGCTCAAGAAAAACCAGATGGGTTCAGTGGTACCATTTATACCGCTGAAGAACTATTATCATTATATAAAAATCTTACCTGATTATTTAGCTAACGGCGTATCTTGTAAGTTAGCCCATTCACCCATTGATCCATCATAAACTCGTGCCTCTGATTGTCCGATCAATTTAAGAACAAAGTTTGCATGCGCCGCACGCACTCCTGCCTGTCAATAAGTGTATATAGCTTTGTCCAACGCAATACCATTTCCAGATAGAGTTGCCCTTATGTCTTGCTCAGACTTAAATAAATGAGTCTCTCTGTCCATTAAGTTAAACCATTCTAAATGTACTGATCCAGGGACATGTCCGCTTCGAGCGTTATTCCTGGTTTCCGTACCTGCAAATTCGCCATCACTGCGGACATCCCAAACCAAAGTGGAATCTAAAGAGCAAGCCTCTAACAAAGCATCTTTATCAGCATATCTGTCTAAATTAGACCCAGTTGTAAATATTTTATTTTCTCTAATGTTTGGACGACTGAAACTGCACTCATTAGCCTGCTTAATCCATTGTCGCCATCCTCCATTAAGAACTCTCACTTTATCATGGCCATAATAATCAAATACCCACCACAATCGAGTAGCATACAAGCTCTGAGAATTATCATAGGTGACTACCATGGTGTCGTTATCAATCCCTAAGCCAGAACACATAGATGAAAATTCATTCTCATCCATCACGAACAATTTATCCTTTGCGCTTTTAACATACATGTGTGTAGGTAAGTGAACTGACCCGGGAATATGACCTCTGGCATAGGCATCCGCAGAGTCACAATCTATGACCACTACATTCGGATCAGATACATTTAAGGCTAGCCACTCCACGTTAACTAATAAGTTTTTATCAGGATATTCTTCCATTTCCAACTCCAAGATGCATTATCATCTTGGATTTTATGGCCTTGGTATCCATAGGTCAACTTATAACCTTCAACTTGCCCAAGAAAAATGATACATATAGAATAGCAATATAGAACTTCACTGAAAAAAGGAGGATTCCATGGTACAAAAGGGACAAATAGACCACTTACTCCAAGAATCCGACATTATATCTCCACCTCAAGAATTAAAACTCAATGCAAATCTGACAAATTATGAACAAGAGTACCAAAAATCTATCGACAATCCCGAAGCTTTTTGGGAGTCCGTAGCAAATGAGCTTCATTGGTTCTCCCCATGGACAAAAACTTATGAAAATTCCTTTCCTACTTTTAAATGGTTTTTAGACGGCAAATGCAATATCACATATAACGCTCTTGACAGACATTTAGAAGAGAATAAAAACAAAGTAGCTTTGATCTGGTTAGCAGAAGATGGGAGCGAACGAACTTTTACCTATGGAAGATTACACTCTCTTGTCAGTAAATTTGCTAATGGACTCAAATCCTTGGGAATTGCAAAAGGCGACCGCGTAGTCATATACATGCCTCTAACACCAGAAGGTATCATTTCTATGCTGGCTTGCGCTCGAATTGGGGCCGTACATAGTGTCGTCTTTGCTGGTTTTAGCACTACCGCCTTGGCCGATAGAATAGATGACTTACAAGCCAAAGTGTTAATTACCGGAGACATCGGCATTCGCAGGGGCAGTCACGTGGATTTAAAAACCATAGCAGATCAAGCACAAATCCGCTGCAACACTTTAGAGCATACTATCGTTTGGAGGCGCTTAGGAGAACAAACCCCACTTATAAACGGTCAGGTTGACTTTGATGAATTGATTAAAAAAAGCTCCTCTGATTGTCCAGCAGAAATAATGGACTCAGAGGATCCCTTGTACATACTTTATACAAGCGGAACGACAGGGAAACCCAAAGGCGTCCTACACGTGCATGGTGGATATATGGTAGGTACTTATTACCACTTCAAAACCTTTTGGGATATCAAAACAAATGATACATTTTGGTGTACCTCAGACATCGGGTGGGTCGTTGGCCATAGCTATATTGTTTATGCACCATTAGTTGCAGGCTCCACAACAATTTTCCGAGAAGGTACTATAGATTACCCTGAACCCGACACCTTCTATCAGATTATTGAAAAATACAATGTGAATGTCATGTTCACCGCCCCTACAGTATTACGTATGCTCATGAGATACGGAGAAGAGGCCGCAGAACAATATGATTTAACATCTTTGCGGTATCTCACATGCGCAGGAGAACCATTAAACCCCGAAGCACTAAAATGGGCATATAAAACTCTTTGTGGAAACGGTACTTGGGGTCATATAGTAGATAATTGGTGGCAAACTGAAACCGGCGGTCCATGCCTAGGAACTCTACCTATCATGGATGTTAAACCTGGCCGAGTAGGAAAACCTTTACCTGGCGCAGAACTCGATATTGTTGATAGCGAAGGAGTTAGCGTAGAAGAGCCAAATAAAGGAGGTCTCCTAATCATAAGAAAACCTTTCCCCCATTTTTATAGAACCGTATTTGGCGATCCTGAACGATATGCAGATAGCTGGAACACCATACCCGGGGTATATCTCACTGGTGATGTGGCCTTAAAAGACGAAGACGGCTATTTCATGGTCGTAGGAAGAGCCGATGATGTTTTAAACGTAGCAGGCCATAGAATCGGATCGGCTGAAGTAGAAAGCGCTTTAGTGTCACATGAATATGTTGCTGAAGCCGCAGTAATTGGATTACCCGACGAGCTCAAAGGAGAATCAATCAAAGCATATGTCACACTTATGTTAGGAATCGAAGAAAGCACAAAAATTGAATCAGAGCTAAAAACCCATGTTCGAAATGTTTTAAGCCCTATAGCTGTCCCATCAGATATCGATTTCCTATCTGTTTTACCTAAAACCAGATCCGGCAAAATAATGCGCCGTCTCTTGAAAGCACAAGAATTGGGATTAGACCCCGGCGATATCACCACTCTCGAAGAATAATTTTGGAGGCTCTAAGTGAAAACTTTCTATTTTAGCGAATTCCCCTATCATGAATACCCTGACTCAGAAGGAGATAAATATCCTTCTCTGAGACTTACTTTCCCGAATAGCTATTTTGACCCCAACAAAGCTAATGACCTTTTCAAGCGTTACTATGATGAATGTGTTTATGCTGACCAACTAGGCTTTTATGGGATAATGTTAAATGAACACCACAACACACCTTCATGCATGAACGCTGCTACTAATTTATCAGCAGCAGTCCTCGCAAGAATAACTGAACAAGCAAAAATATTAATTCTAGGAAATATTCTTCCTATTCATGATAACCCCATAAGGCTGGCAGAAGAATTAGCAATGATAGACGTAATATCTGGAGGAAGATTGATTGCAGGGATGGTACGGGGAACCGGAGTCGAAACTATAGCAACCAACGGAAACCCTGTAAATAACAGAGCTAGATTTGAAGAATGCCACGATTTGGTAATTAAAACATGGACAACTCCTGGGCCTTTCCGCTGGGAAAGCGACCATTACAACTTCAGAGTCGTCAATCCCTGGATGGTACCCGTACAAAAGCCACACCCTCCAATATGGGTGCCTGGCTCTGCTAGTCCTGAAACCGCCTACTGGGCAGGAGAACACGGATACACATACTGCGCTTTTTTAACAGATGTAGATGTAACACATGAACTTTTTGGATATTACCGAGAAGCAGCTGACAAAGCTGGACAAACAGCCTCCCCTGATAACTTTGGCTACTTACTCTGCTGTTACGTTGGAGAAACTGAAGAAGAAGCAGATGAACAAGCAAAACATTTCATGTGGAGAATGGGTGCGACTTTGCGTGGACCGCGCGAATATATGAATCCCGTAGGGTACAGATCCACTAACGCTTCTGCATTAGCCGCCCGAAGAACCGGTCCTAAGCCATTAAACCAACAAACATTCGAAGAATTGAAAGCGAATCACCATATAGTCTCTGGAACCCCTGATTCAGTCTTGGAACAGCTAGAATATTTGCATACCAAATTAGGAATGGGTAATCTGATTTTTTACGGACAAGAATCTCGCATGTCACATGAAGCCACCATGAAAAACATAGAACTTTTTGGGAAACATGTGTTACCCGTTGTAGAAAAATGGTAACATTCTCATTACTTGACGCGCCAAGACGATTAAAATTAAAATTAACTAAAGATTAATAGAGGTTGCAATCATGCCTATAACCAAAGATGGTGAAGACATTACAGTTAAAATTACCGAGAAAGCAGCTGAAAAAATTAAATACTTTGCCAGTAAAGACGACAAAGATTCTGAAGTAGGTCTCAGAGTCGCTGTAAAAGGCGGAGGATGCTCTGGACTTACATACGACTTACAGATTACTGCTGAATCTACAGAAACAGACAAAGTAGTAATGCAACACGGGGTCAAAGTAATGGTGGATAAAAAAAGCTACATTTACCTTGTTGGGACCACACTAGACTTCTCCGATGGGCTAAATGGCAAAGGTTTCACCTTTGAAAACCCTAATGCAGCTAAAGCCTGCGGCTGTGGAACTTCATTCGGAGTCTAATTCCGTGACATCTTCCGATAAAACCACACTATCGGCGTTTCGAGAAGCTAATGACATTGGTATTTTAAAGGTAACTGGCAACGATACCCTAGATTTGCTCAATAGATTGTCAACCAATAATGTGCTAAATATTGAACCATACAACGCGTCTCACACCATATTAACAAACGATAAAGGCCGTATTATCGATATCATATATGTCGTTAACATGGAGTCTTATTACCTTCTAATAACTAGTCCAGGGCAAGACCAATTAATCATGGACTGGTTGGATAAATACACGATAATGGAAGACATAGAATATGCCAATAATACTTCTCACTATAGTGTATTCCATATTCTTAAAGATGAACTTTCCTCCATATTTGAAACATCCAATAGCGCGCCTAATACCTCTCAAATTATAGAAGTAAACACGCCGATTCCCGATTCCCTCCTAATACCCTACCAATTAGGGGATATCCGCTCATATCTGTTAATAACTGAACAAACAAACCAGCTCTCAGCGTACAACCATTTATCTAATTATCTTACTTTCTGGGATCCCGCCCAATATGAACATTTCCGAATTGGGCAAAAGATTCCTCTACACGGCAGCGAACTTTCAGAACAACACAACCCTCTAGAAGCAGGGCTCATTGGAGCTATCGATTTCCATAAAGGTTGTTATATAGGACAAGAAGTTATCGCCAGATTAGATTCCTATGACAAAGTGCAAAAACATCTGTCATTCATAGAAATAAACACCGAAGGTAATAACCATTCAAACAAACAATTATTCTTTGACGGCAAATCTGCTGGCATCATTACATCTGCTCAACATAACGAAAATAGTTTTGCTCCATTTGGAATGGCTTATATTCATAAAAACTACTCTAAAGCAGGAACCACCTTACTAACAAACGATGGTGGCAAAATTTTAGTCCTCGAGAATCCATTATTTTTCGGGGAAGAAAAATAACTTTTAAATATCACTAATAAATTCGCCTTTGTCATTAACATACACCAACGATTCAAAATTGTATCCTCTGTTCCTAACCTCTTGAGACCCGCCTTCATTTCTATCTAAAACGACCATTACCAAATCTACTATAGCTCCTTGGCTTTCAGCAGCTTCAATCGCATGAAACAATGATCCCCCTGTAGTGCAGGTATCATCAACGATTACCACGCGATTTCCTTCATCCAATGAGCCCTCTATCAATTGATTCATTCCATGTTGCTTAGCCTCTTTCCGCACAATAAATCCAGGTAATCCAGAACTTCCATCAAAACTTTTAGCACACACCGCCGCTACAATTGGATCAGCAGCCAATGTAGGACCTCCAATCCCGTCTAGATGTCTTTCTTTCATTACATCCAACATCACATCTGCTATTAAATTTATACCCTCTGGATCTAAACTTAATAATCTACCGTCAAAATAATAATGACTTTCTTTCCCAGAAGACAACACAAACTTGCCTGTTTTTAAAGCACCATTTTCGTAAGCGATCTCTAATAATCTACTTATTTTAGAATTCATCCTTCACTCTCAATATATATATTTTCATCTTTAATAAAATTTTCTACCTCGGGAAGCAAACCCTCAATATTACTCTCCCCATTCAGTAACAATTCCCTAATACGCGTAGCACTAACTTCATATTCTTCGCCTACAATCCTCTGTATCCTATTCTGATATGGAACAAGAAAATCCGGTAATGTAGTAGTTGCCCCATTGTTTCCTGGCCGCCCATATATTACTAATGTACATTCATTCATGATTTTTTTATATTTATACCATTCTTCAAATCTCTGGAGCACATCAGAACCTATAATTAAGTATGTATCCTTAGCATCACTTTTATATATTTTTCTAATTTCTTTTAAGGTATCAAACATGTAGGAAGGTCCAGTTCGATTCAATTCAATAGAAGAGATCTGGAATTTAGAGTGCGATTTAATAGCAAAACCTAGCATTTTTGATCTTTGATCTGGAGTAGCTTGAGGAAGCTTCCCTTCCCTTAACTGTGGGTTTTTCGCAGGAACAAACAAAACCAAATCCAGTAATAACCTTTCACATACAGCTTGAGCTACAGAAATGTGGCCTTCATGCACCGGATCAAACGTTCCTCCGAATATCCCTAACCGCAATTAAATCCACTCCATTTCCGCATTTCCAATTTTAATCACATCCCCTGGTTGAATACCCGATTCTTCCAAATGTTTCGAGATTCCCATTTTTATCATTTCTGACCATATCTGAATTGCAACACGATGATCTTCCATATCAGACATCGATGTAAGTCTCTCTAATCTCTTAGAGTTAACAACAAAGACACCATCTTCCAACTCTGTGATGACCGGGACTGTTTCTACAGGAGGGAAATAATTTTCATCAAATTCATATTGTTCTGTCTCTTTAGGCATCAGTTCTAATAATCGATTACAATCACCTATTAAACTATTCAATCCTTCACCAGAAACAGAAGAAATAAAATGTATCTTATTCATTATTTCTCTTACTGTTTCATCTACAACAAGGTCATCATTATGCTCTTCTATTCTTTCTTTTAAGACTTCAAATATCATATCTTTATATTCATTGACTTCAGTTACATCCATTTTAGTAACAGCTAGAATTTGTGGCTTTTTAGCCATAGATTCATCAAATTGTTTAATTTCGTTATTAATCATTTCCCAATCTTTAAGATGATTTTCTGATAGTCCATCTATTAAATGTACATAAAATCTAGCTCGTTCGGCATGCCTTAAAAATTGAAACCCTAAACCGACTCCTTCGTTGGCTCCTTCTATTAATCCAGGAATTTCCATCATAACAAAGCTATTATTGCCATATTCTACTACCCCAAGAACAGGTTCTAATGTTGTAAATTGATAGTCGGCTATTTTAGGTTTTGCTTTAGTGCTTCGTGAAATAAAAGTAGACTTTCCTGCATTAGGCTTTGCAAGTAACCCGACATCTGCTAAAAGCTTTAACTCCAAGAATAAAACCGTTTCTTCACCCTTTTCGCCAGTTTGCGCTAGTAGTGGTTCTTGGTTTGTAGATGAAACAAATCTTTGATTACCCCATCCACCTAATCCACCTTTAGCTACTAAAACTTTCTTGTCTTGATCTAAATCAGCTACAAATGTTTTAACACCATCAGAATTCATTTTCCATATAACAGTCCCTAAAGGAGCATATATAGTAGTGTCCTTAGCATTTGATCCTCTTTGTTCTTTTCCTTTACCATGCTGCCCATTAATACCATAAATAGTGCTATTGAATTTCAGATGAAGTAAAGTATTAAGTGAATTATCCGACTCAATAATTATATCGCCGCCATGTCCACCATCCCCACCATTTGGGCCCCCTTTAGGATTAAATTTTTCATGCAAAAAACTGACGCAACCATTTCCGCCTTTGCCTGCAAATAAATTCATTCTAACTGTATCAATCATATGATTCTCTATACTAATAATAATAATAATGTTGGTATTGTGGATAACTAAGGATTTTTAGTTTGATAATAGTATATAACGGGTGTTTATAATTTAGAAATATCGTGGATATCTTTGATTGCTGAGGGGAATGGTTTTAGTTGTATGTGAATAGAATTCTATTTCTGAATTTTATGCATAGGTTATCAACCTGATAGGTTGAATTATCCACAGTGTTATTGGTTGTTTGAGTGCTGCTATAAAACGAAGATGTATGAGGGGAGATTTTCATATATTAGTGAAGTGTTTTAATAGAGGGAATTTTGGATATCTTTGATTGCTGAGGGGATGTCTTCAGTGATTTTGTTGATTCCGTGAATTACTGTTGAGTGGTTTCTTCCGCTGATAAATCTTCCTATTTCTGCAATGGTTAGGTTTAGTTCTTGTTTTAGTAGGTACATGCTAACTTGGCGTGCTGTTGCTACAGGGGCATTTCTTTGTTTGCTAAGGATTTCTTCAGGTGTTACTTGGTAATGTTGTGCAACAGCGTTGAGAATATTTTCTTTTGTTAATGAGGAAGAGCGTTGTTGTTTTGTGCAACTTTGAATAATAGATAAAGTATTTTGATAATTTAATGGAATGTTCATTAGGGTAGTGTGGGCGAAGAGCTTATTGAGAATGCCTTCTATTTGTCTTATGTTTTTAGGAGTGTGTTTAGCAATCATTTCTATGATTGAGGTTTCTAGTTTTAGTTCAAGTCTATTGAGCTTATGCTGTATGATCGCAATTCTGGTTTCAAGAGAAGGTTTTTGAATATCAGCTATTAGTCCGGATTCGAATCTAGAAGAAAGACGTTGTTGGAAATTATTAAGTTTTTCAGGAGCCTGGTCTGAAGTAATAACAATTTTAGTACCTTTGTGTTGGAGATCGTTAAATATATGGAAAAAACCTTCCTGTGTTTGTTCCTTGCCGCTTATAAACTGGATATCGTCAATTAATAAAAGATCAACGGATGAATAAGTAGATTTGAATTGTTCGGTTGATCTAGTTCGAATTGAATAAATAAATTCGTTGGTGAATTTTTCACCAGTTGTGTAAATTATTTTAGAACCCTCTGTTTGTAGCGTGTGCCCGATCGCATGAAGCAGATGGGTTTTTCCTAATCCTACGTCAGAATATAGGAATAAGGGATTGTAGGGGTTATCTCTGTTGGAGGCTACGGACAGAGAGGCGTTGAGAGCTAAGGAATTGTTGTCACCTTCAATAAAATTTTTGAAGGTGAATAACGGATTAAAGCTGGTTTTAGTATTTGTGTTATCTGTCGGCAGGTGCTTGGAGGTGTTCGAAGAGTTAGTCGAGTTGGGTGATTTGATTACAAAGTTAATAATGTATTTAATCCCTGTTATTTTCTCTAAAGTTTTTTCAATGCTTCGATAACATCTACGTTCAAGCCAATCTAGAGCAAATGATGATGTTACGGATATATTAACGTTTTTGTCTTTTATCGATGCTATGGATGTGCCTTTTAGCCAAGTGTTATAAGAATGTTCTGGAAGATGCAGTTGAAGTTCCCCTAGGACTGCCATCCAAAGTTCTTCTGGGTTAATAGTTGTTGTTGAATGAGTATTGACCAAAATTGTGCCTATTATTTTAATTTAGTGTCATTAAACAGGCGTAAACGATTTGCTAGTCAAGGACAATTTTGGTCTAAAACAATAGATTTTATTGCTTGACAAAGCCGCATATGAACCGAGTATGTATAGTGCGAGGAAGTTACTGTTCTGTTATATCTGTACGGTGAAGTCAGAAAGACAAACAAGGTCCCCTAAATGGTTTTCGCCGGTCATTCTTCCTGTATATATTGTGGCTTCATTATTTTTTTTCAAGTCTTTCATGGTGCCTGAAATCGTGATGCGGTCACCAGCGTTAACCGGAGTAATTGCTCTCATCAATAAAGAGCCGTTGTTATATATATTTGATATATCGAAGTTTCTTTCTAGCATTTGGGCGTTGTAAGATAACGTTGCAGGGCCCGAATTGACAGCGGTACCAAAAATGTTGTTTTTTGCGAATTCCTCATCAACATGGATATTGCTGTCTCTCTTCCCGCCAGCTAATCTGAAATCATTATGTCTTAGGATAATTTCTTCAGATTCAGATATAGATAATGGTAGTAGAGCTGATCCAATTTCCACTGTGGCTAGATCTAATTTTGATGTGCTTTTCGTGACTTCTGGAAAAGGTTTTTCAAATGGAGGGGAGGCAGTTTCTTCCCTTTGGGTTCGTTGTCCTTTTGCATATTCAAAGATGCATGTGTAGTAATAGGTCGCTACGTTTACGTTGTTTTGGTTATAAGATGCTACTTCAAAGGTGACAAATTTACTTCCTCTGCGTTCGTATTTTTCAAATACTTTGCGAGTACTTCGTATATTATCTCCTGCTTTTACAGGATGCCGCCAATCAACTTGGCATTTGGCAAAAGGTGTTTGTTTTCTCATGGTTTGAGAGTCTTCATATGCAACAAATCCATTATTTTTTGCTATTTCCCAACGGAGTAAAGGTGCGTAACTAAGCGCCATGGAGGGCATGGCAGTTAATGATTTGTTTGATAAAGATATAGAGTATTGCGGATCATAATTTTGGCAAATATCGGCATATTCTGCGATATTGTCGTTTGTAATTGGCACGTTAACTTCCGGTCCTGATTGTCCGATTTGTATGCTGTCGTAATGCCATAAATTTTCTGAATTCATTATAAAACCCCTGCGATTATAGAATTGTTGTATAGTAAAAGTGGTTCAAGAATAATTAGACAGATTTTATCACAAAGGAATGAGGAGGCAGATATGAACGTAGGTTTTGTTGGGGTTGGAACAATGGGCAGCGGAATGGCAATGAATGTGATTAAAGGAGGGCATCATCTGACTGTGCATGATATCAATAGAGATTCAGTAATAGAGCATTTGGAAGCAGGCGCAGCGTGGGCGGAGTCTCCTAAGGAGGTTGCTGAGCAATCAGAGGTTGTCTTAACTTCTTTGCCGGGGCCTCTCGAAATGCAGGCCGTTTGCTTGGGCGAGCAAGGGTTATTACAGGGATTGAGTGCAGGGAAAGTGTATTTTGACTTGAGCACGAACTCGCCTTCGATGGTGAGGCAGACGGCAGAGGAATTCAGTAAGAAAGGAGTGCATTTATTGGATGCACCGGTCAGCGGAGGCCCGAGAGGGGCTCATAGCGGGCGTTTGGCTGTTTGGGTTGGTGGGGATAAAGAGGTGTTTGAAAAAAACAAACATGTATTAGATGCAATAGGAGACCAGATATTTTATGTTGGTCCTGTTGGAGCAGGTTCTGTAGCTAAATTGGTACACAATTGTTCTGGATATATAATTCAATGTGCATTAGCGGAAACCTTTACCATGGGAGTTAAAGCTGGTGTTGAACCGTTGGCTCTGTGGGAGGCTGTTCGTAAAGGAGCACAAGGAAGAAGAGGAACTTTTGAGGGCTTAGCTGAACATCTTTTGCCTGGGAAATTTGATCCTCCTGATTTTGCCTTGAAGTTAGCCCGGAAAGATGTAGATTTGGCTGTTGCTGTTGGGAGAGAATTTGATGTCCCGATGAAACTTGCCAATTTAGCTTTGGCTGAAATGACTGAGGCTATGAATCGAGGCTGGGAAGGAAGAGACTCTAGAGTTGCTATGCTACTACAGGAAGAACGAGCAGGAGTACAGGTCCGGTCTACCGAAGAAGCGATTAAAGAAGTTTTGGAAAAATAATTAATTACTCTCTACAAACTTAAAAAAAGAGATCTGGTTTAGTGTTTTTGTTGATCATTGTTCAGCAAGGGTTATTTTGCACTTATGACGAGGGTTCCCATTTTAATTGCGGCTCTCTCGCGGCTTTAGCTTCGTCTAACTTGGACACAGGAGTGGTGTGTGGTGCCTCTCTTACGAGTTCGGGTTGCTTTGAGATTTCTTCATTTATGGCTTTCATGGCATCTATAAAGGCATCTAAGGTCTCTAAAGTTTCTGACTCTGTGGGCTCAACCATTAATGCTTCTTCCACAATTAAAGGGAAGTACATGGTGGGCGCATGGAACCCATAATCGAGTAGGCGTTTGGCAATTGCTAGGCCGTTAACGTCTTGATCTTTTTTGGATGAAGCTGAAAATACTACTTCGTGCATGCACGTACGTTTATAAGGGATATCGTAAATATCTTTAAGGGATTCCATTATGTAATTGGCGTTTAATACCGCATTGCCACTTATAGATTTAATTCCTGCAGCGCCTAATGTTTTTATGTAAGTGTATGCGCGGACTAATACCGCAAAATTACCTTGGAATCCGCTGATTCTTCCTATCGAAGATTTAGGTGTAACAAGTTCAAACCCAGCAGAAACTTGTTTAACGACTGGAGCGGGTAAAAAATCGTACAAAATGGATTTAGCGCAGACGGGCCCAGCCCCGGGTCCCCCTCCACCGTGAGGCGTGCTAAAAGTTTTGTGCAGGTTTAAGTGGATAACATCAAATCCTAGGTGACCAAGTTTTGCTCTGCCGAGAAGGGCATTCATGTTTGCTCCATCTCCGTAAACTAAACCGCCTGCTTCGTGAACAATTGAACATACTTCCGCGATATTAGTATCAAAAATCCCTAGAGTGCTGGGTAAGGTAATCATAGCTCCTGCTAAGTCAGGCCCTGCGATTGTTTTCAAGAAGTCTATATCTATATTGCCTTCATCATCAGAAGGAATCGATATAACATCAAAGCCAGACATAGCAGCAGAGGCGGGGTTGGTCCCGTGTGCACTGTCTGGTATGGCTACTTTCGTTCTGTTTAGATCTTTATTGTTTTGGTGAAATGCTCTTATCATTAGCATTCCTGCGAATTCTCCGTGTGCACCAGCAAGAGTAGACAATCCCACGCAATCCATGCCTGTTATTTCCTGTAAGTAGCTTTGGAGTTCATGCATTAAATTCAATGCGCCTTGGGATATGGTTTCATCTTGGAGTGGGTGTATATCAGCAAATCCAGGCAAAAATGCGATTTCATCATTGATTTTTGGGTTGTATTTCATGGTGCAGCTACCTAAAGGGTAGAAATGAGTATCTATAGAAAAATTTTTATGACTCAATCCGGTAAAATATTGGACAACTTCAGGTTCAGAAACTTCGGGTAGCTCTAAGTTCGTTCGTAATAGGTCGTCTTTAGGGGACGGTTGAATAGGCACATCAGAGTCAGGAACAATAGCTCCGACTCGGGTACTGATACTTCTTTCCATCAGTAATTTTGAAGTGTTACGGTTTCCGCCTTGTTGCATTTATAAATCCTTTAATGCCATTACAAGTGCATCAATATCATTTTTTGTGTTCATTTCTGTGACGCACAGTAACATGCTATTTTGTTGAAGATGGCTTATGTCTAGTCCGCCTAGAATATTTTGAGCAATGAGTTTTTTGTTGATTGCTTCTGGTTTGATTGGACAAGAGATAACAAATTCTTTAAAGAACTCATTTTGATTCTGAACCTGGAAACCGGGAAGCATTGCTATTTCTGAAGCGGCATAGTGAGCTTTTTGATAACAAAGATTAGATATTTTTTGAATTCCCGTTTTGCCAAGTAGCGCTAGGTATATAGTTGATGCTAGGGCATAAAGAGCTTCGTTGGTACAAATATTGCTGGTTGCTCTTTCTCGACGGATGTGCTGTTCCCGAGTTTGTAAAGTGAGGACGTATCCGTCTTTCCCTTCTTTGTCGCTGGTCTTGCCAACTAATCTGCTAGGCATTTGTCTTATATATTGTTTTTTGCAGGTGAACAGTCCTAGGTAAGGTCCTCCAAAGCTAGGAGGAATTCCTAAAGGCTGACCTTCTCCTGTGGCTATATCAGCTCCATAATCGCCTGGGGATTTAAACATTCCAAGTGCTAAAGGGTCGGCAGACATTACTAATAGTGCTCCAGCGTCGTGGGCTATATCGCTTATATCTTGTAATCGTTCTATTCCCCCATAGAAATTCGGGTATTGGACTACTGCACAGGCAGATTCCTCGGATATTTCAGGATTGTCTGGATTGAATGTAGAGATTGTAATCCCTTGGGCCTGGCAATAAGTTTCAATGACCTGAATATACGCAGGGGATACTGTGGAGGATATGCTAGCGTGGTCCCGTTTGGTTACGCGGCAAGCCATTAGGACACCTTCAGCTAAGCTAGTGGCACCATCATACATTCCGGCGTTTGCCACTTCCATTCCGTATAAATTGCTGATGAGAGTTTGAAATTCGTAAATGACTTGCAGGGTTCCTTGACTAACTTCGGGTTGATACGGGGTGTATGCGGTTAAAAATTCACCTCGGGTTATGAGGGGCTTTATTGCCGCGGGAATAAAGTGATGATAGGATCCTGCCCCTAAAAATGAAGGACCACTCGATAATGTTCTGTTTTGAGCCGCTAGAGATCCTAATTCCTGCATAATTTGCATCTCGGATAATGGACTTGGCAGGTTTAGGGAGGGATTTCGGTATTTTTCTGGAATATCTGAAAACAAAGAATCTATGTCTGGAGCATTTAGTTTATTTAACATAAAATGCTGCTCTTCCAAGGTGTTGGGTATGTAGTGAGACTGGAATGGAACGGCGTTGTCCAACTTAGTATTTCTCCTAGCGTATGGTGAGTTTTAAGATGTTAAGGATGTGTAAGCATCTGAATTCATTAGGTTTTCAAGCTCTGATTCATTTGTTAGCTTCACTTTTACAAGCCATCCGGATCCAAAAGGATCTTCATTGACTTTTTCTGGGGAGGTTAGTATCTCTTCGTTTTGTTCTAATACTTCAGCGGTTACTGGAGAGAACAGGTCAGACACTGCTTTAACGGATTCAATTTCCCCCATCTTTTCCATGGATGTTATTGTTGTCCCATTGTCTGGAAGTTCTACGTAGACAACATCCCCAAGTTCGCATTGTGCATGATCAGTGATGCCAATAATGCCGATGCCAGGCTCTTCTACTTTGATCCATTCGTGTTCTTTAGTGTAGTATCTGTCAGCTGGATTCAATTTAGTTACCTCGCTTGTAGAATGGAGTGTTCACTAGGTTAGCAGGGATTATTTTCCCCCTGATATCTAACTCTAAATTAGTTCCTTCTATATATTGTACAGTGGAAACATATCCCAGCGCTATACTAATATTTAAGCTTGGAGAATAACTTCCAGAAGTGATCGTACCGATGGTTTGCCCATTTTGTAGGATAGGGTAGCCTTGCCTGGGGGCGCTTTTGCCCATACAAGAGACACCAATTAAGATTTTATCTGTGCCATCTTTCAATTGCTGGTGAATTGTTTCAGAGCCGATGAAAGACGTTTTCTTTTTGATAAATCTGTTGAGACCTGCTTCCACCGGACTAGTATCGATGTCTAGTTCATGTCCATAAAGAGGTAGAGCAGCTTCTAGCCTAAGGACATCACGGGCGCCTAATCCACAAGGGACAACGTTATTTGACATCAAGGAATCCCATAATGTCTGAGCTTGAGAATTGTCGATGATGAGTTCAAACCCGTCTTCTCCTGTATAACCGGTTCTTCCGAGGAATACTGGCTTGCCAGAAATATCTCCGTTTGCTGCCCTGAAAAACTTCAATTCGGATAAAGTAGTGTGGGATTTTAGATTAATTAATGGGGACAATACAGATTCTGATAATGGGCCCTGGATGGCTAACATTGTGGTTTCCTCAGTTTTGTCAGTAATTGTTACAGAATTATTGAAGAATTTTGCATTGGTCGCCCTCATCCAGGTAATGACCGGAATTCGGTTTCCTGCATTTGGAATGATTAGGTAGTCGTTTTTGCCTGTTTTGTAATAGATCGTGTCATCAATCACCCCTCCGTTCCCATTGCAAATCAAGCCGTATCGTGCTTGGAGTATGTCCATATTTAGGACTGGGCTGGTTACAAGCATATTCATAAACATGTGAGAATCAGGTCCAGACACATATACTCTCCCCATATGCGATACGTCAAAAATCCCACAATGCTTGCGGACGGCATCAACCTCGGATAATATTCCGGAATATTGGATGGGCATGTCCCAGCCACCAAATTCTCCCATGCGTGCCTTTAATTCTGTATGATCCTCATATAAGGTTGTTCGCAGGTTTTGTGATTGTTCCAATCGAAGCTCCTGTGGATATTAAATTAATGATACTTTGGGGTGACATGCTGAATCAATACTAGAGAATTCGGTGGCTGGATGCCTCAAACCATTTTAAGTTAAGTACAAAATTAAATATTAATTGAACTTAGGTCCCACAATTGGATGCTTTCAATGCATTCATCCCAAATAGGCTTTGCTACCGGATTATTACCGGATGATAATTCTTTCAAACCTTCCTCGTTNTGNACAGAGAGTTTAAACATAATNTAACTTTTATCTGGNGCTACTGCAGGAATTGTTTTNTCAACATGAGCGATGCTTTTTCTTACTCCCATTCCTTCATCAGATTGCATCCATCCCATGAATTTTTCAAAAATTCCGTCTCCTGATTTAAATTTTGCTAATACAAGTATTTCTTTTTCCATCTTTCTGTCCTTTTTTAATACTGAAAAGTTATGGTCATTTTNTTTCTGCGACAACCACTCAATAGTACAGAACATAACACATTTTTAAAAAGGTGCCAAAATGACCATTTTGATTTAAAACTTCAGAGTGGCATAGTTTTCCTTAATAGAGTAGTTTAANCATAAACTTATTTGNATTGGGTTAAACAGGAGAATTTATGAATATATGTATTGTATCAACTTTTGACGGGACAACAGATGATTTTATGGAAATTTTTAATTGGGCAAAAGATAAAGCATCAGCATTCGCAACAGATTTTGAGGTAGGCGTTATAAGAGAAGGTAAGGTTATAACAATGGGGCATGTTACTGACATGGAAAAATTTCAGGAAATCATGGNATCTAAAGAAATGAAAGCTTGGGATACAAAACACAATTGTGTTGATGTAGTTTATTTTTTGGAGAAGCAATAATTTCACTTGGGAAACAAAATAAAAGAGGCACTTTAGTAACCCACTAATTCCATAAATCCATATCCTGAGACAGGAATGTCATCGTAGTTTCCATTTATCANGGTGCTTCCTTCCCAATAAGGAGAAACTGACTGAGATTCTNGAAAAAATTCAGAGTCAGNTGTGACCGCAGTGATTTCTAATTTGAGATTAAGGTCTGTGACGTGTAGATTCCATTTTATAGGGTATTCTGAAGTCGATGCTTTGCTGAACCAGTGATCTNTAGCTTCTAGNATGAAATCTTCAGGATCCAAATGAGTTGAGTTTCCCNCTTCGTCAATGAACGTGCCATATGAGGTTATATANTTTTGGGTATCGCTATTTCTAACATAAGCAATCATAAGCTCTTGATTATTGTCTAAATGTAGGCTGAACCAATCCCAGCCAATTGACTGGTTATCTAAAAAATCGCCCCATTGATGGTCCATCCAAGAAGTCCCCGAAATNGCTACTTGTTTGTTTNCGCTCGTTATTTTGCCGGAAGCTTGTAGTGATGAATAGGTATAGTAATATGTTTGNCCCGCTTCTTTCATGTCTACAAACCCTGTTCCATCGTGCAAGATNGGCTGTTTNGTTTTATTTAAATATAATTCNATTGTNCTGTCNGGAATGTCAAAATACAAAATGAATTGCTCTTCNGTTTCAGTCATCTGCCATGCGGCAACACGGAAGTTTATATAATCTTTGGGTAGTTCTNCATATTGCTGAAATGNTTTTTCTGNATGATATACGTTNCGTGTTTGATGATCGTGCCANCTCAGATGNAATAGTTGAGGATAAGAANCATCAAGATCTTGTTCTGTTTGNAATACNGTGAAATGGTAGCTNAATTGATTNNCTTCAGAGTCTGNGAGATGTCCGTTGAAGTACCACCACTCNATGGGTGTGTTGTGATGAAGTGAATCTTTTGGCAACTCAACAGGCTGAATGCTGTTTGACGTGATATTGTTAATAANTGGTNGGCTCTCNTGTGCAATGNCAGGGATTANNNATTGATCATTTGATGCTNTGCACCCGAAAGCAACTAAAAGACTGATAGGTAAAATAATTAANGATAATGTTTTCATAAAGGTGCCGCTGNGGGANNANNCCCCCAGCGGAANGNATCTTATTGGAAAGTTTCTACTCCTGCTCTTACGGCGTCTTCGTCTTCTTGTGAGGACCCTCCACTGCCGCCAATAGCCCCTACTAATTGCCCATTCTTGAATATAGGAAGAGCNCCTTGTCCGGGTATGATCTCTCCTCCNTCTTTGATCATAATTGCTTGCATGATAGGGGTGTTTAGCCGCTCAGTGAGATCAGCGCTTGAAGCTCCATAACATACCGAGGCTCGTGCTTTCCCTCTTGANAATACGGGACATCTCCAAGGTGCTCCGTCCATCCAGACCATGCATTTGAGATCTCCTCGGGCNTCTACTACAGAGATAGCNAGTTTAACCCCCATCTCTTCTGCTTTAGCTTTAGCTGCTTGNAAGGCTCTTTCAGCCTCCGCTAATGTTAACTGTTCCATAATGTACCTCCTATTGATATATTCTATATTATCAGATTGNGAACAAGAATATATGTGTATGAGAGGGATNATATGAAGTTTGGATTTTATTTGCCAAATCACGGGCCTACAGCTAGGCCAGGTCCACTAGCGGAAATCGCTAAAGCAGGAGATGTTGCTGATTTTGAGTGTATGGTCGTTGGGGATCACATTATCGTTCCNAAGACTATAGATTCTCCATATCCGTATACAGTTGGGGGAGAGTTTCCTGGTGGAGATACGGGTGAATACCTAGAACAATTAACTCTTCTTACGTATTTATCAGCTATTACAACTAAGATAAAAATTGTTCCAAGTGTGATGATTGTTCCGTATAGAAATCCTGTTTTGACAGCCAAAATTTTGGCTACGATGGATTTGCTCTCTAACGGCCGATTAATTTTGGGCGTAGGAGTTGGATGGATGGAAGAAGAATTTGAAGTGATGTCATCTCCTCCTTTTAAGGAAAGAGGGAAAGTGACTAATGAATACCTCAAGATATTTAAAGAATTATGGACTTCAGAATCGCCNGAGTATGATGGAAANTATTATAAATTTTCAAATATTCATTTTTTGCCCAAACCTGTTCAANAACCACATCCTAAAATTTGGGTAGGCGGACAAAGCAAAGCAGCTATCAGAAGAGCTGTTAATTTNGGAGATGGCTGGCATCCCGTAGGNGCAATTCCAGCCACTCCTCTAGAGCCACATCAAATTTCATCGGAACTTCAATATTTGCGGGAATATTCTGAGTCGGTAGGAAGAGACNCTTCTGAGCTTGATATAGCGATGAAAGCTCCTTTNTATGANGCATCTAGNGGNGGGCCTAGACGGAAGTTTTCGGGTTCTGATGAAGAGATTTTGGAGGATATACGGGAATATTCGGATCTAGGAGTGTCTCATATTATATTTGATATGAGGAGCACAGATTTGTCTCAGACTTTAGAAAAAATATCGTGGTTTTCTGAGCAAATTATTAGAAATAATTGATTAGACTTAGAAGTTTAATTGATACAATATNATATAGCNGAAATANTTGTTNCATTAAGGAGATAACGTGGATTCTTTAGAAGAAAGATATCAGACNGGTCAGGAAATGCGNANGAAATTGGCNGGGAATAANCCAGGGCATAATTCTATACCTGGCACAGACCAATTAGCNCCGGATCTTCGTAGGATTATAGATGAGTGTCTCTTTGGGAAAATTTGGACACGCCCTGGGTTAGATTTGAAAGAACGAAGTATTTGCACGATATCAGTATTAATGGCTAATGGACAAATGTTATTACTTCGAAGACATATAGAGCGTGGGTTAACTGTCGGGTTAACGCCAGCTCAAATTGTGGAAGTGTTTATACAATTAACCTTCTATGTTGGCATCCCTCAAGTAGAAAATGCTTTATTGCTCACTAGGGATATATTTGAAGCAAACAGTGTGGAATTTGAAGCTACCACAGAGTATGACACCTCCAAATCTGTGGAACAGTTATATCAAGAAGGAATGGCGAAACATGAAGAACACTATCAAGACATAGATGCATATTTGGATGATGATGCTAGCGATGCGGAAATAGAGATCGAGAGATTGGTTAATGAATATCATTGGGGTGCTATATATACCCGACCGCATCTCAGCGCTAAAGAAAGAGCGATGTGTAGTTTGGCTGCTCTGTCTGCTGTGGGTGTCTATGACAGACAGGTTAGAAGAAGAATTGATGGAGCGTTAAAATTAGGAATGACGCCATCAGAAATATTGGAAGTGTTTATTCAGGTGATGTTGTATGGTGGATACTTTAGTACAAGATCTGCCATACGAGTTGCTAGGTCAGTATTCGCCGAAAAAGGCTTAGCTGTATAAATTAGTGAAGGTTTAAAAGATACTAATGGGNTCATTTCATTTGGTAAATCCCCACTTAAAAGGGCATTGGGGTCGCTACTTAGCACAGTCTATTCTGGCAGTGTTCGCTATGTTGATCGTATTGCTTTTTATAGATTCAGTTGCTGATGCGGCATTAGTAGCAGGGTTAGGTTCTACTGTTGTAACAGCTTTCTTACACCCAAAAGCGCCTTCTGGTAGGCTCAGAGCAATAGTTGGTGGACATGGATGTGGTTTGATGGTGGGTTCTGTTCTTGCTTTGGTGTTCATAAATTATGAATTGATTGATTCTTCAATANTATATTTTGATATTCTTATTATGGCTGCAGCGGTTGGGGGTACGATATTAGCTATGGGNTTAACAGATACAGAGCATCCGCCTGCTGCAGGTATCGCTCTTGGAATGGCAGCTAGACCTTGGGAAATAAGTGTATTTGTGTATATTTTAATCGCCGTTTTAATTTTGGCTTTGATACGGTTTGCTTTTTATAAGGTAATTAAGGAAATTTAACAAAAGAAGAGAGGAACTTATGGCAGATTCTTTGACTCGTACATTTAGTCGTTTCGCTAAAAATTTGAGATATGAACAACTACCCGATGAAGTAATAGACAAAATGAAAGCTTCTTTGTTGCACGCGATGGTTGTTTCTATTATTGGGGCAGGAACTGAGCACGGAAAGAATGCAATACATTTAATAAAAAAAGAAGAGCCGCAAAGCCAAGGGGCTACTATTTTGTATGATGGCTCTAAATCTACTCGATCTGGAGCCGCATTTGTTAACAGTAAATTGATGCATGCCACAAATCAATCCGATTCTTATAGGATGCTATTGCATCCGGGCCCTTGCGTTATTCCGGCTGCTTTGGCTAGTGCCGAACTGGAAAACAGTACAGGGAAAGAATTATTAATGTCCATGATATCCGCATATGAAATTCAAGCGCGTATAGGTAGCGATTTTATTCCTTCGACGCAAGCAAGAGGATTTAGGTCTAGTGCTGTTTATGGAACTATAGCNTCAGCTATTGCAACAGGGATGCTTCTGAACCTTACTGAAGATCAATTGGTCACATGCATGGCGTTAGCTTGCACATTCACAGGAGGAACTAATGAAGGGCCTCGTTCTGGCGGNAGAGAGATGATGTTCCANGAGCCGTTATCTACAAGAAATGGCATTATGGCAGCGTTGCTGTCACAGGAAGGTGTTAAAGGATCAGAAACAGCATTGGAAGGAGATGCTGGATTTTACAATGCATTTGTGGGNAATAACACAGGATCATTAAGTTATGTTTTCTCAGGTCCTAACCAGGTTGAGGTAAGTTCGATCACTGAGCAGTTGGGCTCGGAATGGGAATTAATGAACATCACTCCAAAGATTTACCCAACCGCGGGATACAATAATCCAGTAATTGAATTAATGACTGATATAAGGAGAGCGCATGATATCGAATGTAGCAATATAGATGCTATACATGTGGATATGAACTGGTTAGAGACGACCTACCCGTCTCCTGCGTTTCCTAGTAGCGCTAGAACGAAACCAGGTGTTGGTAGCACTCATTATTTTGCTGCGTATACTTGCCTAAATGGTTATTA
Source organism: Chloroflexota bacterium (assembly GCA_002710905.1). The sequence goes on from PAJB01000003.1 coordinate 31,834, forward strand.
TCCTCCTCTAAAAGAGCGAGTGGACCCGGAAGTTACTAGTAATGTACGGGAGGACCAAGTTCTGAAATTAATGGGGAAAGTGACAATTGAAGGNCACCAAGACAGGCCAGCATTTGCTCCTAAGATCACTATACGTATGACAGACGGTACTGAATATCAAGGAGAATACGGAGGAGATGAATTGAAATGGAATTTTCAAACAGAATGTGAGCGATTAAAACCATTGTTTGAATCCATGGATTGGCCAACTTCAAAGTTAGATAAGATGATTGAAATTGTAGCTAATATAGAATCTCAGGACTCAGTGCATGAATTGGTTGACCAAGCTTCGTAAATTGACAGGTATAAGGCTTTCCCTGACGGTAATCTGCGCGGGATTGGTTGTTGTTGCTTGCGCTCCAGCGAACCCTCCACTGCAGGAGATTAATGGGATAAGCATGATTGTAGCTACAACCTCAGATGTTACAGTGGGCCAGAATCGGATAGGTTTCTCGCTGTTTAATTTTGAAGGTGAGGCCATTGTTGCGGAAGAAGTGACGGTAGAAGCTATATTTTATCCTCCCAATGAACAAGAAGGCATAATTAAAGACTCTGCTCCTGCATATTGGATGAGTATTCCTGGAGGGGCAGGTAAAGGTTTGTATATAACAAACTTGCAGTTTGATGTGTCTGGATCAGGTACACAACAAAACCCTAATTATTGGGAACTCGTGGCAAGCTTTACTTATGAAAAAGAGGATCTATGGAGTAAAGCGGCGATTGTTGTTGCTGATGAATCTCCGGTGGTTGCCATAGGTAATGGAGTTCCTAAGAGTCTGACTTTAACAGCGGATACTCCGAAAGAATTGGAGAGGATATCTACTGATATAAATCCGGATCCGGATTTATATCAGTTATCCATAGATGAAGCTGTNATTAACGGTAAACCTACAGTGATAGTTTTTGCTACTCCTGCTTTGTGTGTAAGTCAGGTTTGTGGCCCTATTGTTGATATGGTGTCTAATATAAAGATGAAGTACGAGGAACGACTTGACTTTATCCACGTCGAGGTCTTTGAAAATCCAAAAGCTTTGATGGATCAAGGGAGATTTTCTGGACAACAAGTGGAAGCAGTGAAGGAATGGGGACTAGTAACTGAGCCATGGGTTTTCGTTGTAGACCGAAATGGTTTATTGTCTGCGAAATTTGAGATTTTTGTGACTGAAGCAGAAATTATTAGTGCTATAGAAGCAGTCGTAAATTAGTCAGTTATTTTAGTGGCAATCAAAACATTGCTGCTGCTGATATAAGTGACCGTAACAGGTTCTCCTGTTACTTGGTGCTCTTTTATATGAGATGGGGTAAATCCTATAAACCCGTTTACTTGAAAAGAATAGATTTCACCCGTTGGAGATTGGATTTTGAAAGTTTGAACATCTGATATTGATTTAGCCACCACCGATATCACTCTCCCTCGTATTAATTTATCGTTTTCTGTTTCTGATGGATCTGCACAAGACAGTAGGATAAATGTGGTTAATGTAAGTATTGTTATGGAGATACGCTGGCGTATGTTAATTGAATTTAAATACACGGTTAGCTATTACCCCGCTTAAAATGATCCAGACCAGAAGAATCAAAAGGGATGGCCAAATGTCTACTAGCGACATTTGACTTAGTGCTACTTCTCGTAGCCCATTTAGCATAGGAGTCAGAGGCATTATGGCAGATAATAAGGGTAATGGCCAAGGTAAGTATTCAGCAGGAAAGAAAGTTCCAGATAAAAAGATCATAGGGAATATCACAGCATTTCCGAGTCCAGAGCCAGCAGCCGGAGAGTTTGCCCAAGCGGATAATATAAACCCTATATTTATAAATACTATTGTGCCAATAACTACAATTATGTAGATATAAAATAGGTTTCCGTATATGTTTGCATTAAAGACGAATGACCCAACAGCTAATATTATGGTTGTTTGGACCAGTACTAGCACTAGGTGGGCAAGTATCTCACAGAAGAAAAATTTCCATATAGGCAGTGGGGTTGCTAACAGCCTTTTAAGAATTTTTTGATTTCTGTATGTGCTTAATTGAATAGTTACTGATATTACAGAATTTACAGTAATTGCTAATCCT
>PAJB01000004.1 GCA_002710905.1 Chloroflexota bacterium
GGATGGGATTCGAACCCATGGTCCTGGGGTTACCAAGACACGCGCTTTCCAGGCGCGCCTATTCGTCCACTCTAGCACCTCTCCTGTGTTTATTCACGTTCAAATTATTAAGTTTTATTTTTGATTATAGTATTTAAAACAACAATTAGACAATATTAGATTATAAATATTATTAACTTTTATTTAACTTGTTGTATAATCTAATATGATTTAAGTGTCAATAATTTATTAATTATGAATATTTATAGGAGATATTATTATGGTTGAGCAAGAGCAAAACTATCTAACTCCAGAAATGCTTAGTCAGATAGGCAAAGAAGGTGAAGAAACAATTTGGCCGGAACCTTTGGATAAATCTTCTTTAAGGCGTTTTATTCAGGCTACTCGTGATGACAATCCATTGTANCANGANGAAGAATATGCTAAATCNACNAAATANGGTTCTATAATTGCNCCTCCNTTTTATTTNCATAGAAGTTTTCCAAGCCCTTTNGGANTTGTAGAANATGCTGAAAAAGAAGAAATGCGACANAGAGGACTTGTTGATACTCCGGGATTTGCTAANCAAGTAAATGCTGGTAGTGAAATTGAATGGTTTGGTCAAATTAGAGTAGGGGACACNTTGACNGGAAAAACTGTNGTTTCCAATATNGAGCAAAAAGAAGGTAAAAGCGGTCCTATGATTATAATAACATCTGACCGAATAATTAAAAATCAAGATGGTAAATTAATTGCNATAGTTACTAGNAAATCTTTACGAAGACAAGCTGAAGGCACAAGTTTGTTCTAAACAAGGAATAGATCCAATGCAGTTGTATTATGAAGACATAAAAGAAGGATCAAATCTTCTTTCTAAATCCTGGGGGCCATTAACTAATATGGATATGATCCGATTTGGATCTGCTGTGGATAGTTATGGGGAAATCCANCANGACTATGATTGGTGTNTNCAGCACGGGTTTGATAATGTTTTATTAAGNGGCCCATTTAAACAAGCTCTTCTTTGTTCTTGGTTAGACGAAGTAGTAGGAGATATTGGATATATAAAAAAGATAGAANTTTCCCANAGNGGAATTAATTATGTNGATGAGACTTTACAAGCTACGGGGACATTTACAAAGAAATATATATTGGATGGCAACGGTTTCGTTGAGTGTGATATTGCAATAACGAATNATAATGGATTGGTTTCATGCCCAGGCAAAGCAACTCTTTTAATACCAATGAAAAATATGGATTCCATAGATTTTAATTTTGAACCACCGGTAACCTATCAAGAATTTATTACTAAAGAAATTTCTACTGAATATACAGATACTANTAANATATATNTAACTAAAGAAATAATAGAAATGATTGGGGCTATGGGNGAATCATANACATGGCCAGAACCATTAGACATTTCTGCAATTAGAAGATTTACCCAAGGTGTATTTGAAACAAAATCTAGGTANGTAGATATTGAATTTGCAAAAAATAGCTCTATTGGTTCATTAATAGCNCCNCCTGCATATGTCATAAGACCCCCATACGGGTTTTGGGATAAAGGNATGTTAGGAGANTCAGCNATTCCTGTTTTTACTGTNCCAAATACAACNGTTGCNGTTAATGGAGGAAATGAATCGGAGTGGTATAAAGTTGTAAAAGAAGGCGACACCTTAACTCAACAAGCACGCATCGTAGATATTTATGAAAAAAAAGGTAAAATGAGATCTCTTATTCCTGTAGTAAGTGAAACAATTATTGTTAATCAATGTAATGAAGTTGTTGCTCTTTCTAAACAGATTAATATAAGAATGCCTTAATATATTTGAGGNAACAATGAGTAAATCTAAACTATTCTATGAAGAAGTAAATNTAGGTGACCAAATCCCNGAATTAGGNCCATTNACTTGGAATACTACAGATATAATAAGATTTTCTTCTGCNGTTGAAAACTATGAACCTCTACATCAAGCAAGAGACTGGGCTCGTTCNAAAGGNTATAANGATACCTTAATNAATGGTCCAATTCGAACTTCAATGTTNCATAATATGTTNATNAATTGGATTGGAGATGATGGATTTTTAAAAAAGCTATCTTGTCAGCANAGGGCTATGGATCATCCNGGATATACATTGATTGCNAAAGGATCTGTNGTAAACCGTTTTATCGGNGAAGATGGNCTAGGTTATATAGAATGTGATATTCANATCGAAAACCAAGAAGGNATTATTACTGCTCCNGGCAAGGCAACTGTTGTATTACCTACAAATGAAAACCCAAATGTTCCNGAGTCTTTTGAGTTACCCAAGTNNTNAAATTAAAAATAGATTATAACNATNATNTAATAAGTACTATACCCAAATAACNACTNATAATATTTCCAAATATTACNGCNAATATAGAACCTANCAACCANAAAGGTGCCAATGGATAGACCTCNCTATATGCTTGGNTTTTCCCTTTNTTTAAAANCATTATGATTGAATAAAGNGNAAGTAATATTGATACNGCAANTAATGCNATAAANGACCAATAAAAACCTAATAACANACCTNTTAGTATGGCNAGTTTAATATCTCCNGANCCAAGTCTNACTTTTGGTATCAATTGAATCNNTAAAAANAGAATACCTAAAAATAATGCTGCAAAAANNGAATCAANAATTCTTATAAACGGTAAAGATGTTAAATCAATAAATGATTGATTCAATATGANNGGTTTAAGTTGTGGNAACCATGCNATNGTNATTANTCCAAATATTAGNCCNAAAATTATATTATTATTTGAAATGATATTTTCTTGCANNTCTTCTTTAGTNATNTTCCANAGNAAAATGAAAGTAACTAAAATATANATAAANTCNCCTGCATATTGNGGTTGTAATAAGTTTTTGAAANNATTTATCAAAAACAATAAGNTAGTCTCTATCTTTTATGAATTGCATAAATTCATTNANTTCTTTGGCTAGCTCTTCAGCNGTNANTGTGCCATGTTTATCAAGTAANTGTAATACTATNGGNTCNGTTTTNACATTNGTNGTAAAGAGATCTCTTAAGTTGTTATCATCATCTACTAAATTNAGTTCAGTATNNNTATCTTCTTGTTNTTCATCTTCTTCTATAAGAAAATTNTTATCAACTGTATCGATTTCTAATANGTCATCATCAATTTCTGGAATAGTAGCNGGNATTTGNGCAACGATGTCATTTTCTATAGATNTATCATTTTCTANANTNTTATCANNTGNAGATTCTAATTGTTNTTCAGNATTATCTNAATCAGGTTTANTTATAAGCGCAGATANCTTTTCTTGCATGTTACCTATAAATTTTTTTATGGGTTCAATAAATAATGATTCTCCCATGNNTCCATCCTAAGCNATAGTAAATATTTGANCTGCAATCATNGGAACTATAGTAATNACTGATGCAGAAACTAAGCACATTATACACAATAGACCTATAATTTTCAGGTTATTTCCACCACTAGCAAATTTTGGGGCTAAAGAATTTGCAAATGTTAGTATAAAAATAACAAACATAATAGTAAAAGAAGTTACTCCCATATCAGGTGAACCAAACATATCGATTGGATTAGGCATATCCCCACCTTCCATAAGACCAATTCCTGGGGGCAAAGATAAATTATTTGGTACCGAAATTGAAGCAGCATCTTCTGTAGTNGCTCCCATAGTTTCAGCATGAACTGAGACTAGTTCTTGATTAAAACTTGTTAATATAGCTAAAACAAATACAAGTATAAATGCCATAACAGCATGCATTACTATAGTTAAATAAAGAAAGGTTGACGAAGTTAACTGTCTTGTTGCTCGTAATTGAACGATAGTATTACAAAATTCACTTGTAATGTTACCCACATCGTCTGGTGTTCCTCCACGTTCTGCTCCATCAACAAGCATGTGTGTTGAACGATTAACTAATTCGCTACCTGTCTCAGTTCTGAATTTTTCCCAGCATTTAGCTATAGGTATTTCAGCTTTTAATCGCACCCCTAACCGTTCTATGTAATAGCCTAAACTGCCCATTGATGCGATATCAATTCTTTTAATTGCTTCTGATAATGTGACACCAGTGGATCCAGCAATATTACCAAGAGTTCTGATAAAAGTTGGCATTTCTTGATCAAGTTTATCAATTTTATTATGGTCTACCATTTGAAAGTAAGCCGTTGGTATCATTGATATACCAAGACAGGCAAAGACAATGGCTGTACCTGGTAAAAGACTATAATTTGGAGCAATTATAAAAGCCGTAATGAATCCAATAGGGACTCCGAATTTTAGAAATCTTTTTGCTAACATTCGTTCTTTTGTTATTCCATATCTACTGCTATAGGTAACATCTTCTTTTGGAGATACTCCATTAATGATATATGCACCCATTGAAGTAATAAAAAATAGTACTGCAGCCATCAATATAGTAAAGGTTTCGGTTAGAGATCCCATAAGACTTGATACTAAAGAAACAACCATAATTAATGTTACTGATACTAAAATTGCGCCATAAGCATCTGTCCATTTTCGTAGATTCTCTATAGCTCTTTCATAATCATTTTTATATCGATCATTTTCTAAAGTAGATTCTTGGATTATAAAATCCCTTTCAGATTCTCCTGATGATATAGCTGCCGAAAACCTTAATAACAGACTTCTTACATTGCTAGCTTTTGCTCGATTAGCTACCATTTCAAATGCTAGCGTGTATTCAAATCCAATTCTTTTTGCTAAAAGAAATACATATTCAAAAAAAACGGAAACTTTGTATGGTTGTGTGGCAGCACCTTCAAGAATTTGTGACCTAGGTAATCCACCTATAGCTAAAACTGACATATATGCTAGAGAGGAAAGTAAATCATATCCTATAACGGTTGAGTCAGAGGAAACTTTATCGACGGCAGTTGAAACATGTTTACGTTCGAAAAGTTGAGAAATATTATTTAATATTGATTTGATTAAATCCATTTTATTGAAATAATCCTTCTCTTGCTGCTTTCGCAAGAGTATCATTTAATTCATAAAAGTTTTTAATACCACGTTCATGAAGTCTCTTTAAAATTTCTGCTCTTTTTTCAATTTCATCATAAATTAATCTACTATCTTTATCTGGGATACCTCTTCGTTGAGCAACAGTTCCTTCGAGTAATGCTGTATTCATATATCCAGGAAATTCAAATGTGTCATCTGACGGATTCCATCTAAATACTTCAATAAAACCAAAAGAATTTGTTTCAGGATCGTATTCAACTATTTCATTTATACTCATGCATCGTCGACCTATAGAACCATTAGGTAATTTTACCGCACTTTGGATAACTACTAAATTTAAGTTATCTATATATGCTTTTGGTACGTTAATTGGATCTCCAGTCATTCTTTGAATTAGTTTTTCGACTGTTGCAGCGTGGAATGTCGCCATACATGCATGTCCAGTTTGCATAGCTTGGAAAGCAATTGCTCCTTCTGCACCACGTATTTCTCCAATGATAATTTCATTCGGTCTTTGACGGAGGGCAGCTCGTAATAAGTCAAACATGGTAACTGCGGCACCAGTACCAGAAGAACCAGCTGATCCTCTTACTACTTCTCTTGTCCAATTGTCGTGTGGAACCTGTAGCTCAGGTGTGTCTTCGATGCTCACAATTTTTGAAGTTGCTGGGATAAAAGTACTTATTGCATTGAGTAATGTAGTTTTACCAGAAGCAGTTTCTCCAGAAACAAAGGTATTCATACCTTCACCAAGCATTATAGATAAATATGCTAACATTTCAAAATTTATAGAACCAAAGTCTATCAGATCCAAAACACTGATTGGAATATCATTAAACTTACGTATAGTAAAATTACTACCTCTTTTTGAAACGTCAGTTCCAAAAACTATATTTACACGAGAACCATCTGGTAGTACTGCGTCCACTATTGGATCTCTGACAGTAACAGGGCGGTTTATCTTTTCAGAAAGCTTGATTACAAATTGATCTAATTCTAATTCTGTATCAAATTGTATGCCAGCTTTAAGGCCACCAAATACTTTGTGTTCAAGAAATAAAGTGCCGACACCACTACAACTAATATCTTCAATATTTGGGTCTGATATTACTGGTTGAATTGTACCTAACCCGTCTTTATCTCGTAACATGAGATATTGTAATGCTTTATATTGTTCTTCTGTAACAAAAATTTTGTTTTTAGAATTAACACCCTCGGTTGTACATATTTGTTCTAGACAATTAAGCAAAACCTCTTGATGGGGTAATTCATTTTCGTTTTTTAAATCNTCNACATANTCNATTAAATAGTCATCNACNTCNNCCATNAGNNNTTCNATNTCNGGNTCCATANNAGGTTCNATNGCNANATANGTATCTCTACTATCNTCTTTNTCAGGNNNTANNTGTATAAATACNGCATTNNCTACAGGATATATAAGATTCTTNTANGGGAGATTTCTAACTTCNCGTGTAAGTTCTTCNTAATATGCAGGTACACCNATTNTATCNANNTCNNCNGNNCANAAGTATGCCCANAAATGNTTATGNGANTTNGCNTCNGNNTGTAGGGCNGGNGGAAGTTTNGCAAANANTCTTGGATTNTCTTCTATTGATTGNTTNGTNATNTTTATTGATATTTTGTTNNTNGANTTTGAATNNGANNCNTTTNTTTNNNTTTCAAGTTTNTCAATTNCNTCAATAGGNTTTATATCNGNTTNNGNATTANTNGATTTNTTNCNNGANAAAAGTCCCCAACTNATACCATATCGAATGGTATCAAAAACTTTTCCAGGTAGTTTTAATATTTCTCTTTCTTTAACCATATCAGCACTTCTCTATCTTTATGCTTTGGCTCGAGATATTGGNATTANCCTTACACCTANACCNGGTTCCACTTGGAAACCACTAATATTACCNGTAGTACTTTCNGCACCTTTAATTTTTGCNACTTCCANAGTTTTAACAAGNGCNGANCCNGNNCGAGTTACTTTTAACATNAGATATGCATCACAAATNGACCGCACNCNTGTNAANGCATTTTCATCNAATGCATTNCTNTGNACTGTGCANATTACNACTTTTCCTTGNTCACATAANCNTTTACATTTTTGAAAAAAATCTTGAATTTTTTCTCCACCNAGGCTTGAAATATATGTNGTNAATGAGTCAATAACTAAAACTCGGGCAGATTGNTCTTTTTCAATATGNTTTGCTAANGCATCAAACATAAAATCAGTATTANTGTCNGTTCCNCGNGTTGATATNGGNAATATGCGCAAATGATTCATNATAAAATAATCNGTNCAATCCATACCAATACTTTTCATTTGAGGTATCAGACTTTGTATAGTAGTCTCTGTACTGTANCAGACNACATCNTCNCCAGCTTTTAGTGCACCATAAAACAATTGTTGAGTTATGCTACTTTTCCCNGATGCNTCATCNCCNTCAATNAGCATTAANGTTCCNTANGGAATNCCNCCACCAATACGNCNATCGATTTCTATNTTACCAGTGGATATNGTANTNCGTTCTTCNACTTCTGTTTCTTCAACATTATATGTCATGGTNTNTTCCCATAATTTTAATAGCTGGATANATTATAGTTGATTCTCTATTAACATGCTATAACNCCACTNGAATCNTAGTCNNACAAATANAAGCTAACATTTAAAGGNTCGAAACNCGGNTTAGTTTTAAATATTCTGATTTCTATTTTTTCTCCTTTTGATCCTGAAAATCTCCACCAATCAGTATCGTCTAGNGTATTAATTTCTCCGTGTCGTTTTTCTCCTATAGCAATATATTGAGGATTTGCTTCAAAGTTAGANCCAATATTTGTAGGATCTCCTGAAACAATAGTAGGAACGACATTACCTTGTTGATTTAGGATTATATGATATTCTCCTTTTGTACTAGCGCTCAAGGAGATAATTTGTATTATATAAGTACCTGTTCTTGGTAGTTCCATTTCCAAATATGAATCACCAACATCTCCTCCTGCATATGAGAATTTCCCAGNTCCTACTCCACTCCAAGCCCAGGTAGGTGGTGTTTTAGTTGCACTCCAACCAGATTCGTTATATATAACTCTATCGGCATATGCATAAGGTTGGCCGAAGTTAAGGAATCCTCTAGGGTCATATGTTCTGGTTTTACCACCTGTTCCTGAATGCTTTACTGCAGTTTTACTCGTTGTTACACCATTAGCAGTAGATAGGGTGAGTCCCCAAGCAGAACTATTACTAATACCAGAACTTAGTATTCCCATACCTTTAATAGTCATAGACTCGCCAGGATTTAAAATAGTTTTTTGATGTGGATATGTTTTTGAATTAATCGAATAGGTCCATTCACCAGCATTAGGTACCGAAGATGATGTGTAATTTAATGAAATAGAATCATTGTTTACTGCCGCTTCGTCAGGGAAGTCAACAATAAGGCTCATATTTTTAAAGTCAGAGATATCAGTGGTTCCTTCATTAATAACTGTAGCTTCAATGTCGCAAAAGTCTGAAACATTTACATTCATCATCCTGATATTCGTTCTTGCTCTTTCACCTGCAAGCTCAGCTGCTTCATTCATAGCTTGTGAAATTTCAAGATTATTATCAAGAGTAGTCCTGTTAAACAAAATGAATGCTGTAAAAAGTACAGTCATTATTAATGCTGTTGAAATAGTTGCTGCCATATATTTATCCTAAGTTTCTTTCCAACAATTCTCTACGTTAAATATTGTTAACAATTAATACTTCCGGCTGTTTTGTAATTATATAATTTAAAGGTAAAGCCTTCCAGTCCACTCACCCAGTCTCCGATACTTTGATCATTTGTATAAGATATTTTGATGGTTATTTGTTCCCCTTTTACACCATCAAATTCCCACCAGTCAACATCATCTTCTGTGTTAATTTCCCCAAATTTCCACTCTCCAGGATTTATTTCTTGAGCTCCTTGTGGTATTGGAAATCCTTCATTTGTTGAATCACCTATATCAGGTGTTTCATCATGAATCCATTGATTGTTAAGAATTATATTGTAATTCCCAACGGATGTATTATTACCTGGACGTATCGTTCCATTTGATCCAATTTCAATAAGATAAGTCCCGTCATAAGGAAGTTCTAAATCTAAGTATGACTCTCCTATTATGCCATGAGCATTTCCTTCTTGATCTAGTACGATTTCAGCAGCTCCTGATGCCGTTCTCCATTCGCCATCTAAACTTTGAACAGGAATCCACCCATCTTTGTTATAGAGGACAGTGTCTGCAGTTCCAAATAAAGACCTATTATCCGGAGTTCTGAATATCCCATTAAGATAAGTTATTTGAGATCCTGTTTTTGAAGCTTTAACACCTGTATCAGATATAAGATTTATAATCCACCTTGGATCAGTACTTGTTCCCGTAGAAAGTGTTGCACGACCCTTGATATTCATAGTTTCGCCAGGATTTAAAACATCGGGCTCTTTTATTGAAAACTTTTCTGATAGATCGTCATAATCGTCATTTGTTAAGTTGTGTAATTGTCTTTGCTTAAGAGTTTTCGAGATGTCCATGACATATATATCACCATCAATGGCGTTACCAGATCGAAAAGCCAAGTTATTGCCATCAGGAGACCATGATGGAAAGGAATCCCATAAATATCTATTATTAGTTATATTGGTTAAATTAGTTCCATCGGAATTTATGCTATACAAATTCACATTAAAATTTTCATATCGTTCGAAAACTAATTTAGTTCCATCAGGAGACCATGAAGGATTGCTATCATTATTGGTATTATTTGTTAGACGAGTTTGGTTAGTACCATCTGTATTCATTATATAAATTTCATCATTACCATCTCTGTTGGATCTAAATGCAATTTTGTTTCCATCTAAGGAAGTAGTCGAAAGTAGATCATTACTGAGATTGTTTGTTATATTAGTTTGATTTGTGCCATCAGGATTCATGGAATAAATTTCCCAATTTCCATCCCTCAATGTAGAAAATGTAATCTTATTCCCAATAGGTGACCAATGAGGATATACATCAATGGATAGATTATTAGTAATACGATTAAGATTTGTGCCATCAGAATTCATGGTATAGATTTCCCAATTTCCATCCCTATCCGTATGAAATACAATTTTCGTTCCATCAGCAGACCATGAAGCGTATTGGTCTTCAGAGGCATTGTTTGTAACATTAGCTAGATTAGTCCCGTCTGCATCCATGGTATAGATTTCAGTATTTCCATCTCTAGTTGATTGAAATACAATTTTTGTCCCGTCTGGGGACCACGAAGGCACCAAATTATTTTTCGTATTCGTAATTTGGGTTATATGGGAAGTATCTGGGAGTTCACTGAGATAAATTTCAGTATTTCCATCTCTGTTTGTTTCAAATGCAATACTTGTTCCATCAGGAGACCATGTTGCATTTTTATCCTCTGTAGAGTTATTAGTAATTCGTGTGATATTAGTACCATCACTATCCATATAAAATAGTTCTTGTTGTACTATCATGATATTTGATTGAAATACAATTTTTGTTCCATCAGCAGACCAAACGGGATACATTTCATCACTACCTGTTTCAGTAATGCGAACTTGATTTGTCCCATCCGTATTCATGGTATAGATTTCACTATTTCCATCCCTACTTGATTGAAATACAATTTTCGATCCATCAAGTGACCACGATGGACTACTATCCTCTTTAATATTATTAGTTACATTAGTTAGATTAGTCCCATCAGCATCCATGGTATAAATTTCACCATTTCCATCTCTCCAGCTAGTGAATGCAATTTTAGTTCCATCATGAGACCATGTAGGGTAGTAATCTGTATTAATATGATTTGTTAGACGAGTTTGGTTCGTACCATCAGCATCCATGGTATAGATTTCATAATTTCCGTCTCTATTTGACCCAAAAACAATTTTCGTTCCGTCAGGTGACCATGAAGGGAATTGATCATTTGTCAGATTATTTGTAAGCCGAGTTTCATTTCCACCATGTAAATTTATAGAGTAAATTTCATAGTTAGTATCATTGGTATCTCTGTTAGATGCAAAAACGATTATTTGTTTTTCATCTTCATCATCATTCCCACAACAAGATGGATTGATATCGCCAGAGTTAGGACTTAGATTTAGATTTGGATTGATCGTATGAGTCCACTCACCAGGATTTAATGAATCTAGAGTAGTATAATTTAGGACAATATTTTCGTTATTTATTCCGGGTTCTTCAGGAAAATCAACCAGGAGATCCATATCTTTGAAATTTTGAATACTAGTAGTTCCTTGGTTTTTTACTGTTGCTTCGAAATTGCAACCATCTAGTATTCTGACATTTGTCATTACTAAATTAGTAGATAACTTTTCGTTTGCAATTACCGAAGCATTATTGACATCTTGGGATATTTCAACACTATTTTCTATCGTAGTTTTACTGAACAAGATAAATACAGTAAAGAGAACTGTAAGTACTAGTCCAGAAGTAATAGCTGGAGACATTATCCGTTCCTGCTGAAAAGCTTTCTATCTGATATTCCATTTACAGTAGTGTATTGAATATAATGTCCGTCATCATCTATTTTGTCAGCATCAGATAGGAGTATTGATACTTGTAATGTGTCACCACGATTCCAAGATGTTGCTGGAGCTGCCCATACTTTGCTTTTACCTGCACAATCTATCCCTGCAATATCTGTTCCACAATAGGTTAGAATATCATAACGCGGAGCTGANGCNCCTTCTTTAATAAGAAATAAATCTGACTTGGATATAGCAAGTATAGGTTTNGTTCCAACGTTTTTTACCCATGCCTGTATGGATCTACCGTCACTTGGTGCGCTTACAGCAATGATTTCTACATTTGTNCCTATTTGGGTGGACATTTCTCTCTGGGCAGTNGCAACAGAATTNCTACTATCAGCAATAGAAGGGACTATTGTTGCAATAATTAGACCTGCTCCTGTAACAGCAGCAATGACGAGTAATCCTGTTACGATAACTTTTTCCAATATTCACTCTCACTGAAATATATTATTAAACACTTGGTGGTAATTCTTTATTTTCAAAATCCGGAGAATTTTTAATAACTTCATGAAGTTCCATTAGACATTGTGCGTAATCAGTNGATGAAAACGGTTGTGTAATGTGTGATGGTTCTAATATATCAAGGTCGGCCATAGCTTTTACAATGAGTCGCATCGATAAAGAATCTAGGTGCCCGGAATTTTGATATGCCTCAAGAAAAGGAAGCATTTGGGTTAATGAAACCCCTCTCATTTTTACAGTTCCTAACCATCCAGTTAGATTGGCTACAAGATCGCCACTCTTTGGCATAAGTTTCGTTACTTGTGAAGATTCTATTTGAAAATTTAATACTGAAGACCCCTCGGTAACACTATGTACTGTTATAGATTCAGGTTCACTATCTTCATTTGATTCATCGGTATTATCTTCACTACCAAATTCTTCGTTGTACTCATNGGTTTCACTTGAATTTTCTTCAGTTACCNTTGGNGGAATTTGTCGTATTTCAGAATTTACTTTTGAAGATGAAGGTTGGGCAAAGATATTAGAATCTTTCATTACCAACTCCCTCATATCGATAAGGGTTTGTTTGATTTCAGTCTTAAGAAGATCTACTTCATCCTGAAGCGTTTGAATTTGTGCTTCTAATTCACTGGGTGTATCGGCCATTTTTTACCCTTTCATCCAAAATATTCCAGGAGTGTCGATACATATCAACACTCCCGAAAAAGTATTTTAAACTATTGTAAGATAACTTACTTAATTACTACACATTCATATTTTTGGATAATTCAACTGGGGTTCTACCTTGAACGGACACAATTGCTCCGTCACGTGGGAAAACTTCAATTTTCCATTCTTCATTTACTACTAGACAACCTGCAGCAAGTGTAACTGTAATTTCAACAATTT
>PAJB01000005.1 GCA_002710905.1 Chloroflexota bacterium
ATCTTCCTTGTCTTCTTTGTCTTCNTTNTCTTCTTTNTCTTCNTTNTCTTCTTTGTCTTCAACATTCTNTGATGTCNCAGNAGAATNATTTGAGGTGTTAGTGCCTTCANTATCATCTTTTGATTTATTATTATTGACATCTGGTGTTGTGGTTTGAGGCTCTGATTTTTCTGTCATGTCTTTATTNGNTGATGGTGATNNTACAGGTTCTGNAATTGTAGAAATAACAACATCATCACTAATNTCATCNCNNCCACAGGCNGNNATCAANAGGCNNAATATAACAAGAAAANANCCTAGGAAATGAAANANATTNGAACGAAATAANTAAGCCACATTCACTCCATCTACGCACGTTATATGTTCTAACTTTATCATAAATATTATATACAAATGTCATNTTAAAGCACAGCATATAAAAAAAGTGGTTTCCTAGCATNACACTAGGAAACCACACTTCTTAAATCAGGATCAACTTATTTAGAACGATTTGCAACCATTCTAGTTGAGCCAACAAGACCTACAGCCATAAGACCGAGTGCTAAAGCTAACCAAGCACTACCGGAACCTTGTGATACAAGATATCCAGCATTACCTGTAGAAGGAACTGTTGGAGCAGCACCACCTGTTGATGTAAGAGTAATACCCTTAGCATCAGATGGCGCACCACCAGCTCTCCATGTTAACGTCGCACTAGTTGTTGAGCCGTTCAATGAAAAACCGACAGAAGAACCAGCTGCNGCACCACATTCACCAAGATCGATGTATCCAAGAAAGATGTTACCGGTTGAAGAACCAGAATCAGCTTTAATAGATGCGTTCTTGCATGCTTTGCCGTCAACTAGAATTCCGACAGTATCAGAAGCAGCTGCTTCACCAAATACGGTCATAGGGGCTTGCGCGTTGGCAGTTGAACTGAAAACGAGACCTGCGCTTAATACAAGTGCAGCAAAAGCTGTACCGGCACTAATGCGAGCCATCAATTTTTTGAAGTTCATTTTATTTCCCTTCGCGCCCCATATAAATATAGGGTGCACTAAAGTGAATNGTGTGATGCNAAATCNCATCACACATTCACATTATGACTATTATGAAGCTGCCTTACAGGTCAACTCATAAGCACCCTTAGCTAGGNNATCAATGGNGTAACTTGCATTGAAGTCTGCGTTAACAGANTCAAATGCAGCNTTTACAACATATACAACCTTGCCGCTGAAGGATGAATTATCACCAGCAATTGTCAAAGCGTCACAACCACCAGCAGATGCTGCAGCAACAATGCCACTACCACCTGACCAGTAAACTGAACCACTTCCACCAGCTGGGATGTTCTTGTCTAGTGTACCATCGGCATCACCACCNGTTACAACTGACAATGCGCTACCAACCTTGGTGCCTGTAGTTGCAACAACTTGTGAGTTACCAGCAAGTAAACCAATTCCTGTAACAGTAANNGNACCNTTNGNAGANCCAACTGTTACNGCACTACCAGTAGTACCAGTAGATGTCTTAAGTAGCAAGTTAGCACTTGATGCTGAAATTGTTATCTGAGTTCCATCTGCAACCATGTTGCCAGAAGCATCTTTAGCAGTTGCTACGATGGATGTTGTACCACCAACAGTTGTTGATGCAATATCAGCAATTGAGATAGTACTTGCTGCTGCACCAACAGTAAATGTTGCTGTAGCAGTCTTCTTTGATGTTCCTGTACCATGTGTAGCAGTTACAGTATATGTACCTGCAGGCATAGGAGCAGTTGATGCTTTATCAACATCTAGAATAGCAATCGCACCAGCTTTTTTAAGCTTAGCGTTTGCTTCGATTGTGTCAACACACTTACCAGTTGTAGTATTTACTGAAACTGAACAAGCTGAACCAGCTTGAATAGTAGTGTTTTCCACAGCGTTNGCTAGAATGTTGTTGTATGCTGAGCCAGCTGCATTTGTTAATGCGAAAGTAACATTTCCAGATGGAATAATGTAGTTTCCATTAGCATCCTGCGCTTGAGCAACAGCTACAATTTCATCACTTGTGTTATCTGCACCAGCTGTGTCATCAACGTTCTTGATAACNTAAGCTGCTGGAGCTGATGTTGCACTAGTGCTATTNAATAGACCTAGNGNCAATGTTGAAACAGAACCACCAGTGAAAGTAACAGATTTTGTTGACTTAACTGGAGTAGTTGTTCCAAACGGTGTNGCCTTAACGGTTACAGTAGCAGTACCTGTGTTACCAATACCCCATAGGGATACAGTAGCTTGAGCACCAGTCCATGTAAATGTACATGATGCGTCAGAACCNGNGTCCTTAGTACCGTCACCATCTATATCACATGTTGTACCATTAGAGTCAATTACACCTTCATCAGTTGAAACTGTAACAGTCTTACCAGATGCAACCGCTGTTGCATTTTGGTCTCTCAAGTTAACTGTAATTGTTGAAGCAGCACCACCAGCACCTGCAATAGCAGTTGGTGAAGGTGTACCCAAAGCAACAGTAGTTAACAATGGAGTAGCTGTAGCAGCTGTAAAGGTAATACTTAGCTGCTTAACTAAAGTAGCTGAACCACCACCCTTAGGTGTGATATATACCTTTATAGTACCTGTACCAGTTGAACCAGATCGAATAGAAATGGTGTCATCTGGGTCTGAAGCATCTGTTGTTGCNTNCAANGTAGTTAGTAAACACAGTNCCTGCTGAAACAGATGGGTTCGGAGCCCACTGNGTNGANNNANNNAANANGTCAGNTGCNNCANNTGCNTNNTCACCAATGAAGAATTGACCAGCGTCTGTAATAACAGTAATAGTGTCACCACCAGTTGTNTTATCAGAAGCTGNACCAAAAGTTACATTAGCTGAAGAAACNTTGTCNGCTTTTACAGATGTAACACTTAAAGCAATCGTTGGAGCTACAAGAGTAAGGTTAGTTAAGCTTGTAACTGTGTCTGATGCAGCAGCAGCAATTGTTGCAGCCAATGTACCAGTCGTGGTTGCCTGAAGTGGCAAAATGATTTCGTTTCCACCTGCAGTAGNNTTAAGCGAAATAGTAATAGCACCTGTACCAGCACCAGTACCAGTGGATAAACCACCAGCAGGAACAGTACAAGCAATTGTTCTATTAGTTGCATTTGCTGTAACAGCACCACAGTCTGTACCAGCAGTACCAGCGGTACCACCGTTAGCAGCCTGAACGCTATCAAAGTCAGTTGCAGCTATGTTCGCAGTATTCAAGATGTAGCCAGNAGGTAGAGTTAATNCTACTACCTGGTTAGCTGTTACAGCTGTCATACCGTTTGCACCCACANNAGCAATAGNNGCGCCAGCAGGAACTGATGTTGCGACAATCGCATNANNAATNCCAGNNCCAGCAGTCATTGTNGTTGTGGCTGTTTCTACTTTAGAGGATGTTGAAACCATCAAACTAAGAGCTAAAGCGAATGCACCTGTAACAGCTGCAAAACGAATAGCAAATTTTTTCAAAGTATTCATTTCATTCCTTAAAGAATGAGAACTATAAAAANATTTAAAAACAAGTTTAAATTTTTCTATAATTCCTAACTAAACTATTTTGAAGTTTCTAATTCGAAAAAACCGTCGCAGTATACCTGGCTTGACGGGCTGATACCGCCGCTCGAGCGAGACGTCATCAGTCGACACGTCGCACCGTAACCGGCATATCGTAACAACTTTTTCTCCTTTTCTACTTCGTTGTAACCTGTTATTTCCTACAAAACGTAGGAAACAGAAGGCATAAATACCTTCGGTTACAAGAAGAAGAACGTATCAATACCAAAAAGGTTAATGAAAAATAACATAAATTATGTACTTTTTCTTGATATGGACTCCTTCTAGAATACAGTTATTTACTCTACTAAAATTTGCCCTAAAGGTATAGTGGAATTTAGAAGAAAAAAACAATAATTCATAAATCAAAAAATTATGGCAAAATGACAGTATTTAGAGATTAATTCTCTGGTTCTGGGGTGGTCTCTGGTTCTGGGGTGGTCTCTGGTTCTGGGGTGGTCTCTGGTTCTGGGGTGGTCTCTGGTTCTGGGGTGGTTTGTGCAAATTGAGCAAGATAATGTTTTGCAGCTAAAGGACTAAATTCTCTATGACAACGATGGCAGAGAAAACCAATGGCTTTAGATTCATCATCAACNCCATCAGAACCACTCCANCGNGGGTGCANTTNTTGACAACCATTTGGACAAANNATTTCTCTGGCTGATTGTGCACGGCTCATACATACTCNCTTAACTATTTAAGAAATAAAATATACTATACATGTTTGAGAAAATTTTACCAGTTATTTGCAGCATANATTGCAAGNGCNTCTGGATTATCATCAAAATATTTTGCNACAGTAATGATACCTTCTTGNGTTGCGATATCAGCAGCAACAAACACTGNATCACCAGATGGATTACCTGTAGTNNCAAGTGAAGAAATCACTCCNGTNGTNGTTTCTAAAAACTGCATAACAAACGTTGGAGATANNTCATNATTGTTAGNAATATAACCAGTGATTGCATGNACGTTACCNGTTAGAGNGTGTANCAATGCAGAATCAATTGATTGATCNTTATNNGCAAGTGCAGCAATNTCNGATAGTGATGATTGTAATGATTGTAATTGTAGAATCATTTGCGGATCGACGGATNCAAACATAGCAGAATCATCTTTGANATCTACNTCANTTATTTGATTNCTTTCACTATTCACTATGTTTGATTGAGGGGAAGCAACACTATCAATTGGAGAGTTAGTTGTTAGAGAGATACCAGCAATATTTGATTTACTTNTTTGATTCTCTGGAGAGGAGTTTATGGATNCTACATTATTATTATCAGTCATGATTTTTGCAGCTTGTAAATCATTAGATGGTTCACTGCCAAAAATATATCCGCCTACAAAAGCAAATACCACAGATGCGGCAATCGGTACTAATACGGCTGAACGCGCAAGNAACTTAGAAAAATCGATAACATTNTGTTTTACTTGAACNAAAGATANCNCTGCNNTNCGTTTAGCATGCTCTTCNCTNAATTTCTGCATNAGAAATGCTCTAGANCGTACTTTATANGCCTGATTTGGTNCAGGTTGGTGCATTNCATTATGCAANACTCGAACGAATGATTCTTGTTCTGTTAATTGATTCAGATCAANACTTNNATTCTGTGCATTGAGATCATCAACTGCATCATTAATNATATCAACTTCTGATTNTTCAGAAACATTACGCAGATTGTTTATATNTTTTGACAATGGTTCCCCCTACAATCAAAAAAAACCGACAAACAAAAATANTTTTTATTTGTTGTCCAGTTATGTAAACGATCTNNCACACTAAAAGTTAACGANNGATTNAATAAATAATTGAAATTCATGAAACNGACTCCTCAGATGCNTCATTNTCTTGTTCATCCTGCATCATTTTCTTTAAAGCNTTNACTCCTTTATGTTGTAAAACTTTGATATTTGATTCGTTCTTNTCTAATGCTGCNGCTGTTTCCGCAATAGAAAGACCAGCACTGAACCGCATCATTATGACATCTCGTTGTGCANTNGGNAATTTTTGNACAAATATAAAAACTTCATCAATNGAAATCTGTGATTCCACTTGCTGACTAGGACTTAAAGTCTGATCTGGAATCCATTCACCTAATTCTGTAGTNGGTGTTTTATTTGAAAGTCGTCGAGTAAAAGAAATAACATGATTATGNGCAATTCTAAATAGCCATGCAATAAATGGATTTGTNCCACCNAGNGCATTATTCCAATTAAATTTATGTAAATTNGTTAATGCNTTTATAAATATTTCTTCAGATAAATCTTCAGATTCAGCAGCATTTCTAACTCTGGCAATGCAATATCTATAAATTCGTGGTAAATACATGTCATANAAAGAACCAAAAGCNTCCATATCGCCNTTTTGAGCAGCAAGAATCAATTTTTCAGTGATATNAGCTTCTTTTAGAAGATCAGAATCATTGGTCACANTTATTCATTTCATANATATACTATTNAATGNTATTATATAATGTGTATGTTATATAAATAAGCTATAAATAACTTATTTACAAATCGAGATTTTATGCAAAATATTCAACCAATNTANTCACCGATGCCNAATCATATTGAAAAAAGAGAGATTAGTGCNTTAAATAANATGTTTGGTTGCACNCCAGTCGGTCTCATTACAGCAAAATACAAAGATAAAAGNAATATTATGCCTGCATCGAAAATNATACATCTTTCAACAGATCCTCCNTTTATTGGNGTNGCNATTGAACAATCACGATTTACNTTAGANATTATNAAGGCNGCNGAATCATTTGCCATTAATATACCAACTCTTTCTNTATTGCATTATGTAGCNTANTTAGGNAATTATTCAGGNGAACAAATGGANAAAATAAGNTTNTTNCAATTNGANACTTTTACACCNATNACAATTACAGCACCNCTNNTACANCANTGCTGNGCNTGGNTTGAAACNGAAGTGCATGATATCAAGAAAATTGGTAACCATGAACTCGTTATTGGCTATCCTAAAAAAATATTAGTNGATCCAAAATCTTTTGACGANAAATGGCAANTAGGNTCTGTNGATNCTCGTCCGTTAAT
The DNA here is from genome assembly GCA_002710905.1 of Chloroflexota bacterium. Next base: position 6,628 of record PAJB01000005.1, read on the forward strand.
NTATTTGGATAATCAAAGATATAGTGTTTTTGGACAATCATTTGAAGCAAANCTTCCAACTAAGNCTGAAAATCATCATAAAATCTTGCAAGAAGTCACAANNGAGCATCTTGCAAAAATTAGTGAAGAAAATGAAAAATTGGATGAAAAAATGTATCAAATTAAAAAAGAAATTGGCACTGATTTAATCTCTGATATGACGGCAGCTATAATTAATGAAGAATTAAAAGAAAAAGATTAGTCTAATATAAATCCTGAGCTAATTTTCAAAAAAATACTTGTATGGATCATGCTTTTTGAGTTATTGTAGGTTTTGTGCGGTAACTATCTATCTTTCTGCATAATTGTGAAAAAATAAAATTAAGGTGAGAATTATGGATCTGAGTCTAACGGAGACACAAGAATTATTAAAAAATTCTGCAAGAGAATTTTTAGAAAATGAATGCCCAGAAACACTTGTAAGGGAAATGGAAGAAGATGAATTAGGATATTCACCCGATTTATGGAAAAAGATGGCAGAACAAGGATGGCAAGGTTTATTGATTCCTGAAGAACATGGTGGAGCAGGATTTGATTTTCTTGACCTCTGCGTGCTATTAGAAGAATTTGGACGAGCTCTTGTCCCAGGACCATTTATGTCATCAGTATTAGGTGGCGCAGTGCCAATTATTGAAGCTGGTTCTGAAGATCAGAAAAAAGAATACCTACCTAAGATTGCCTCTGGTGAAGCAATCTTCACACTTGGACTAACAGAACCATCAGCAAGATTTGACGAAGATGGTATTGATACTAGCGCAGAAATCAATGGCGATGAAGTGACACTTAATGGAACAAAGTTGTTCATTTATGACGCAAATGTTGCCGATTATATTATTGTTGCAGGAAAATCTAGCAAAGGTACGACGCTGGCTATAGTACCTACAGATCAAGATGGAGTAGAAGTTGAGCAACTATTAACTATTGCAAGAGATAAACANTGNGANGTGNGACTCAANAANGCNAAGGGNNCTTTNCTTGGNCAAGAAGGNNNNGGCTGGTCAATTATTGANTCAGTATTACAAAAATATACNGTTGGAGAAGCAGCATATTTAGTNGGTCTAGCNCAAATGGANTTTGAAATTTCTGTAGACTATGCAAAAGAACGAGTTCANTTTGGTCGACCTATTGGTTCTTTCCAAGCCATTCAACATAAATGCGCAGATATGTTAACAGATGTTGATGGTTCACGTTTTATCATGTATAAAGCTGCTTGGGCAATTAATACCGACCAAGAAGATAAACAAATGCAAGTCAATATGGCAAAAGCATGGGTTTCTGATGCATCAAGGCGAGTTGTTGCGCATGGTCAGCAAATTCATGGTGGTATTGGTTTTACAAAAGACTATAAAATTCAACTGTATTACAGAAGGCAAAAAAAATCAGAGCTTGCATGGGGTGATACAGAACATCATCGAGAGTTAGTTGCACAACAACTTGGCATATAATTATTAGGTTCGTTCATAATGAATAACCTCAAAACTCTGGTTTTATTTTCTGCGCTAACAGGCGTTTTAGTGGTAATTGGCGGATCTATAGCTGGACCACAAGGAGCAATCTTTGCTTTTGGCTTTGCTATAATTACAAATTTCTTTTCATACTGGAATTCAGCAAAAATTATTTTAAGAATTTCACATGCAAAAGAGATTTCTAAACATGATAATGAAAAGCTATTTAACATGGTTGAGGACATAGCAGATAAAGCATCTCTTCCTTTGCCTAAAATATATATAATGGATTCTCCACAAGCAAATGCATTTGCCACAGGCAGAAATCCTAATCATGCTGCAATTGCAGTCACAACAGGCATTATGAATGAATTAAATGATAATGAATTGCGAGCAGTAATTGGTCATGAATTCGCGCATATAGCAAATCGTGATATTTTAATTTCAACAATGGTTGCTGCAATCGCTGGCGCTATATCAACAATTGCATGGATAAGTTTTTGGTTCTCTGGAAGAAGAGGCGGTGGAGCAAATTTAATTGTTGCTCTCATTGCTCCTTTAGCAGCAACCATTATTCAACTCGCAATTAGTCGATCAAGGGAATTTCAAGCTGATTGGGATGGTTCAATTTTTTCTGAATCACCTGTAGATTTAGCTGCTGCATTAACTAAAATTCATAATTCAGCACACAATCAACAATTACCTGTACCACAAGCAACNGCACATTTGTATATTGCAAATCCTTTAAAAGGAGATATGAGTGGATTATTTTCAACTCATCCAAAATTAGAACAAAGAATTGANCGACTAAAAAAAATGCGTCCNAAAAATGGAAATTGAGAATTTGGAAAATTGGAAAAAACAAAATGTTCCAACAGCACGAATTGAACACATGCAAAGAACNGCTGANCTTGCTGCTNCATTAGCAAAAAAACATCACCTAAATGAAGAAAAAGCATATCTCGCTGGACTTGCTCATGATATTGCTAAAGACAAAAAGGATGTTGAATTACTTCAAATAGCCAAGANNAATAACTTAATTGCATTTGCTGAAGAAGANAAAGCACCTTTTTTACTTCATGGTCAAGTAGGAGCATATATTTTAAAAGAAGAACTAGAATGTACAGACAAAGAAATTTTATCTACAATCCATTGGCACACTACNGGACATTATGACTTTGAAGATTGGTCATGGGCAACATTTCTTGCAGATAAATTAGANCCAANAAAAATTAAATACGAAAAAAATNTGCAACCTATTTTAGAAACTGCTGAAAAATCAATATTAAATGCCGTGATTGAATTCATAAATTGGAGACTNAATAATNGAAAGCAACAAAATGCGATTATTCATCCAATGTCGTATTATGTTCTAGAACAATTGTCAGAAAAAAATTCATGAACACGAATAAAGATACAAAAATTATTTATAGAATTGTAAAACATGTGACAAAATACCCAAAAATTTTTTTTGGAGGTTTTTGTAGTTTAGTACTGGCAAGTATTGCTGTACTTTTAGCACCAAAGTTAATTGGAATAGCAATTGATCTGATTTTTAGTGAACAGAAAGATATTTCTTTAGAATTTAGTTTAAATAATCCCATTATTTTGGCTAGCATTGCTTTAATCAGCTTATCCATTGGTCGAGGTGCAATCATCTTTGCACAAAGTTACTTATCAGAAAAATTATCTCAAGTTATTGCATATGATTTACGTAATCAACTCTTTAATCATTTACAGCATATGCACTTTGCGTACCATGATAAAATTAAAATTGGCGATATCATGTCACGTGCAACTCAGGATATAGAATCTATACGTTTTTTTATCAGTATGGCAATAATGCGTGGTAGTTACATTATTATACTAGGAATCACAGCAATTATTTTAATGCTCACAACAAGCGTTAAACTTGCAATTATTGCATTTATTTTTATGCCGATAGTAGCTACACAAGCAGCAATTGTGCAAAAATTTCTTAGAAAAATATGGATTAGAATCCAATCACTTCAAGGAAAAACTAGTGTNGTGCTGCAAGAAAATTTTGCTGGGCAACAACTTGTAAAAGGTTATAACCAACAAGAAGCACAACATAAGAAATTTTATACAGTTGCAAAAGAGCTTTATGATTCATCTTTGCAATCAAGTAAGATTGTTGCATTTAATGAACCAATTTTATCTGGTATTTGGTTAATTTCTTTAACTTGTATTTTTTATTTTGGCGCTCAGTTAATTATTGAAGGACAAATTACCGTTGGTCAATTAGTTGAATTTCAACTATATTTGACCTTGCTTCAAGTCCCAATTCGAGCAATTGGTTTTATCATTAATCATATTGCTCGTGTTAGATCTGCAGGCACAAGACTTTTTGAAATTCTTGATGCTGAAAACCTAATTGAAAATAACAAAGATACAAAAAAAATTAAAGAAATAAATGGAAAAATTATTTTTGAAAATGTCTATTTTGATTATGAATTAAACGATACCAAGACGAGGCTATTACAAAATATATCATTAACAATAGAGCCTGGGCAAAAAGTAGGTATTATTGGAAGAACTGGTTCGGGAAAATCAACACTGTTACATTTATTGCCTAGATTCTATGATGTTCATAAAGGTGCTATCTATATTGACGACAATAATATTGAAGATATAAAAATAGATGAGTTAAGAAATATTTTTGGTGTTGTACAGCAAGATGTTTTTTTATTTCCTGGCACAATTCAAGACAACATAAGCTATGGCATTCCAAATGCAACTTTAAAACAAATAGAAGAAGTGGCCAGCTTAGCGCATATCAGTGAATTTATAAATTCACTGCCTGACAAATATAATACTTGGGTTGGAGAAAATGGCGTGAGTTTATCAGGAGGACAAAGACAAAGGATCGCAATAGCCAGAACATTATTAACGGACCCTCCCATACTCATTTTAGATGATGTGACATCTTCTGTTGATTTAAAAACTGAACTTGCAATAGAACAATCGCTAGAAAAAGTATTAGCTGACAAGACTTCTATAACTGTGACACACCGAACAAGAGTAATGAAAAAACTTGATCGCATTATTTATATAGAAAATGGTGAAATTCATGACCAAGGAAAACACGAGGAGCTGTATGAACGCAATGAACAATACAGAGATCTTTGCCAATCATTTGAAAAGCAAACCAACAAGAATGAGGTGCAATAATGGCTTATTGGTCAGGTGGCCCCTCCGGCTGGTCAAATGATAAAGGAACTAGAAATACAAGGCATGCTGATGACTGGGTAGATTATTATGCTGAAATATATAATTGGAAACTGATAACTCGATTTTTTCCATTTATCAAACAACATAAAAAAAGAATGTATCTCACAATCATATCTATGCTTATCGCAACAATTGCAGCATACTTGCAACCATTTATCATGGGTATTGGTGTAGAGAAGATTAGTGATTCAACAAAAACAATTGCTGAAAAAAGTTCTGAATTAAACATAATAGTTATCTTATTAATTGTAACGACAATAATCACCATCGTTGCTCAAAGTTTCCAAAGATATAATATTGGTTTCATTGGTCAAAATATTCTCTTAGATTTAAGAGTCAGCCTATTTAAACATTTTAACAAATTATCTATGTCATTTTTTGATAAAAATGAAACTGGTAAACTAGTTTCTCGAGCAACATCTGATGTCGTTGTATTGCAAGAACTTATGACATCTGGCTTTCTAAATGGATTTGGTGATCTATTTGGATTGCTGATGACTATTATTTTAATTTTTATTCTTGATCCAATACTCGCTTGCGTAATTATTGCAACAATTCCAATTTTAATTGTCATAATGATATTTTGGCAACAATATGCAGCAAAAGCATTTATTAGAGTGCGACAAGCAATTGCAATAGTTAATGGAACAATCAATGATAATCTGTCTGGCGTTAAAGTTGTACAATCGCTCAATAGGCAAAATAAAAATCTTGATGATTTTATGTTTGTAAATGATAGAAATAAAAATGAGAATTTATCAGCAGTAAAATTTCAGGCTGCAGTGATTCCAATCATTGAATTTTTATCAGCAATAACAACAATACTTGTATTATTAATTATTGCTATCAGGACTAATAATCAAACTCTAGGCATTTCAGAAGCATTAGGTTTAGCAACTGCATTTACGTTATATATTCAAAGATTTTTTAATCCAATAAGAGACATAGTCATGCAATATACTCAGCTACAACGCGCGATGGCAGGTGCGCATAGGGTATTTGAAATTTTAGATACACAACCTGTTATCCTGGAACAAAAAAAACCAATCAAATTAGATGAAGTATCTCAAATAATTTTTGATAATGTTTCATTTTCGTATGAAGCCGAACAACAAGTACTTACAGACATCAATCTAAATATTACGCAAGGTGAGACATTAGCATTAGTGGGACCAACAGGTTCAGGCAAGACAACTATCATTTCGTTATTAAGTCGNTTATATGAAGTAACTTCAGGAAAAATATTAATCAATAAGCATGAAATCAAAGAAATATCATTGCAATCTCTACGTAATCAAATTGGNTTNGTNTTTCAAGAACCATTTCTATTCTCTGGAACAATTTATGAAAATATATCATTCGGTAAAAAAAATGCAAGTGACAAAGAAGTTATTGACATTCTCAATTCAATTGGAGGCGANAATTTTATAAATAATTTACCTAATGGAATACATACTGAAATTGCAGAACGTGGACAAAATCTATCGTCTGGNGAAAGGCAACTAATAAGTATCGCACGAGCATTACTGAAAAATCCTTCAGTACTTATTCTAGATGAAGCTACNGCAAATATTGATCAAGTCAGCGAACTTATGATTCAAAANGCAATTAAAATTGCCTTAAAAGGTCGGACATCTATTGTCATTGCTCATCGTATTTCAACAATTGAATTAGCAGATAGAATTGTAATTATCCATAGTGGAAAAATTGAAAAAATTGGTACGCATGATGAATTGCTCAAAGAAGAAAATATTTATAGTGAATTATATAAAATTTTACACAGTCAATAATCAAGTTATTTTGTTTATAATAAAAAAAATTAATTAAGGAGAGAAAATGGAACAAGATGAAAAAAAATATTTAGAAGATACAGTGAAAGACGCTATAGTGCCATATTGGGCATTACTAGGTATCACTCCAGATTTAAATACTATTGAAAAAGGCAAGGTGACTTTACTTTTACCAATGAAAGAAGAATTAGGCACAAGGTTTACAGATGTTATGCATGGTGGAGCAATTTCTTCTTTAATTGATGCTGCAGCAGCAACATGCACATCCACACTTAAGCCGCAAGATGAAGAATGGGCTGGCTGGGTCACAACAGACTTAAATGTTAGCTACTTAAATGCAGCAACTAAAGATGTCAGTGCAGTCGCAACTTCTATTCGAGCAGGCAAAACTGTAGTATATGTACAAGTTGATGTTTTTGATAGTGATAAACGATTTATTGCTTCAGGTAGAGTCACGTATCTAATTCTAAGACCAAGATAAATAATTCTGTTGCAACAATCTATTCTTCTAACAAACTAGCTTGTTGGGATGTATTATCTTTTCCCTCTGTTTTATGATATTTATAACCTAGATGGTTAAAAGCTTTTTCAGAAGCTACTCGTCCTTTTGGTGTTCGTAACATAAAGCCAAGTTTAAGCAAATAAGGCTCATAAACATCCATAATTGTTTCACTGTCTTCTGAAATTGCAGCAGCTAAGGTATCAAGACCAACTGGCCCACCATTAAAATCGCTCACAAGTGACTTCAAGAGATGTCTGTCCATTTGATCAAGCCCAAAATCATCAATTTGCATTCTTTCTAAAGCTTGATTAGCTACCTTATCATCAATTTCACCATTTGCTTCTACTGTTGCAAAATCTCGGACACGACGTAAAATACGATTTGCAACTCTTGCTGTTCCACGTGATCGCTTTGCAATTTCAGTAATTCCTTTAGGGGATATAACGCAATCCAATGCCTGAGCAGATTGTAAAATAATTTTTTCTAAATCTTCAAGCTCATAAAATTCTAAACGATGAGTAGAACCGAAACGATCTCTTAATGGTTGTGAAACAAGTGAAAATTTTGTTGTAGCACCAATAAGAGTAAATTTATTTATTTTTAATCGCACTTCTCTTGCTTTAGGGCCTTTTCCTAAAACGATATCTACTGAAAAATCTTCCATTGCCGGATAAAGTACTTCTTCTACTGTTAATGGTAAGCGATGTATCTCATCAATAAATAAAATATCATCCTTTTGTAGATTGGTCAGGATAGATGCTAAATCACCAGCTCTTTCAATTGCTGGACCACTTGTGATTCTAATTGAAACACCCATTTCTTCAGCAACAATCATTGCGAGCGTAGTTTTACCTAAACCAGGAGGTCCATGAAAAAGCAAATGATCAATTGATTCATTTCTTTTTTTTGCAGCTTGGATACCTATCATTAACTCATCTTTTACAAGTTGTTGTCCAAAATAAGCATCTAATTTTTTTGGTCTAAGATTTGGTTCAACAGTTTTATCATCTGCTTGAAGATCGTTATCTATTGGGCTCTCAGATCGATTCATAAATATCTACACTTAAGAAAAAAAATTATGTTGGTCAATATTATTAATAAATAAAATATATCATATATATATGAATAAGATATCCAGAATACATGATGATAAAAAAAATAATCTTATAAAGATTAGAGAAATGAAACATGAAGACATACCATACGCACAATTTATTGAAAAAAAAGCATTTGTACACAATTTTCCAAATATAAATTTTGATTCAGAATTACAAAATGCATTTGCATGTTATTTAATAGCTATAGAACAAAAAAAAATAATAGGCTTTGCAGGCATTTGGTTATTTCCTACCGAAGCACATATTGCTCAAATAGCAGTGCTTCCTACAAAACAAAGAAAAAAAGTTGGGGCTTTATTATTAGAAGCATGCTTAGAATTAGCTAAGAAATCTTTACTTAAAAAAATTTACCTTGAAGTACACGAAGATAACCATGCAGCAATTAATTTTTACAAGAAAAATAATTTTGTCATCATAAAAACAAAAGCTAACTACTATAAATATAATGAAAAATTAAAATCAGCACATATTATGGAAAAATTAATTTAATTTTATTTTTCTTAAGAAAATTAAAGCAAACATTGGCAAACAAGCACAAAAAAGAAAAGCACTTGTAAAATTAAAAAATTCTATTATGACGCCAATAACAAGCCCTCCTAAAAGACCACCCACGTCCCAAGCATTTGTATAGGTTGCCAAACCAGAACCATGATATTGAACTGGGGTTGTATCAATTAATGTAGCAAAGCCAACCACCTGCACAGAGGCAAAACCAATACCGTAGAATACAGATGCAAGCACTAGAATAATTTGTGTTTCGGAAAAAGCAATAAGGAGCAATGCAAATGTACTGCATATAAGTGCCGGCACAATCACTAATTTGCGACCAATTAAATCAGACAGATATCCAGAAAGAGATCTAACAACCAACATAGTTAAAGCTAGCACAGTATAAAAAATACCTGGGTTGCCTAGATCTCTAGCCTGGCTAATCGATGGAAGAAAAGCAATAATTGCACCAAAGGTTAAAGTTTGGCTAGTAAAAATTAAAAATGGATACAATCCATGTTTTGAAATCCATTGTGCATTTCGAAAATCAAATCCTTTTGAATAAGCTTTGTTGTAATCAATTTTCAAAAATAAAGCAAAAATTCCAGCGAGGAAGGCAAAAAGTGCAGAAGCAGTAAAACCAGCCTCTAAAGAAAAATTATTAATTAGCCAAACTGCAAACAATGCGGCATATACTTGGGATAATGCACTCGATGATTGAAAAATTCCTAAACCCATACCACGCTTTGTAGTTGGTACATATTCTGACACTACAACGCTTAATGTAGTTGTAAACATTGCAGTCGCAGTACCTTGAAGTAATCTTAAAGCTCCAATAACAAATAAATTATTTGTGGAAGAGTAACCTAAAAATGAAATACCAACACCAATTGCTCCAATAATTAAAAAAAGTTTTTTAGAAAAATTAGCATCTAGCAATACACCAACAACAGGTCGAGTAAACATACCAGTAATTCCCATAATGCCTACAATCAAACCAATGATCCATTCTGTTTGACCAAACAAACTCTCTGGGACAGAAATGACTGACATATAATAGCTTGCAAAAAAAGTATGCATAGCGAATAAACAAAGAATGTATGAAAAGGTTACAAAAGACAAAAAGCTCTTCCTAATTTATTATGAAAAAAATTTACAATTAAATTAATTGCTAAACTGATTCGGTTTGATGCAAATAAATATAGAAACGATTACTTCTTTCANCAAGTAGTGTTAATTGNTGATTCTTTTCATTTTCTTCNATCAAACTAGGNAACACAGCACTACGNCCATTGATTAAAAAAGACTGACCNGAAAATGAAAAACTGTAATCACTAACTTTAATATAGTAAGGCATTTGTGCCTCAAAAAAGTTTAAATTTAATACAAAGGTTTCCTTGTCTTGATCGCTAAGTACATCAAGATCATCAAAACTAACGGAAACCATTTTTTGATCTTCAAGAAATTCAATCATTATTGCACCTGTGTTGATTATTATAATTGCTAANTAACATATTAGACATATTTTTTTACAAAAATTAATGCATANAGGTTAATNANAAAGATTANCGTCGATAGAATGGCTATAGAAATACACCAAATACANATTTCATTTATCACAAACAATTCTATGTAAGTTAAANACATNGAAAANATAAAAGCNGATAAAGANNNTGAAAAGCCGATTAACTCCATNAAANTAAANNTAGNAAATTTTTTTCTTATGAAATAATTTGAATAGAGCCCTGCTAAAAAACAAAAATATACTAANCCAAAAAAAGTTACAGGAACTCCTAATANAAATCCNTANGANGANTTNTGNACTTTNTTACAATCNCCTACATTNCCACAAGANAANNNAGNNTCAGATAANTTATTTACATAAATNAAGTANGNNGTAATTANTATNCCNANAANTANAATAAAATATCTAACANAAACTAGTTTGCTCATAAAATGATTTCTNANGAANCATTANTATACTCAGNCCTAATGATTAATATTANTTATTNTCAGANAAGATCTTNTCTACAATTTGTTTATAAACANCAATATCNTGTACTCCAGCAACAGCAANGTTGTTNATAACNAAAGTTGGTGTAGATTGTATTCCAAAATCAGCAGCTTGTTTTTGCAATTGATTNACATAATTAGCCACTTCANTAGATTCAAAACAATTACTAAATAATTTTTGATCAAAGTAACCAATTTCATTATTAATANAATCAGCTAATTCAAATAAATTATCTTTACNATATGTCCCGTTATTCTTATCTGGAGATTGAATATAAAAAAGCAGATCATGATACGTCCAAAAGTGATCTTGATCCTGGGCGCATATAGCAGCTTTAGCAGCATTGACAGAATCAACCCCTAGAAATGTCATAGGATAGTATTCTAATGAAGCAATATTTGTATCTATGAATTCTTTTCTAATCTGAGGTATCAATTCCTCATGAAATAACTTGCAATAAGGACATTGGAAATCAGAAAATTCTATCATTTTAATTGATGAACGTGGATCACCCTCAGTTCGTTGAACAATTGTATCTCTTTTTTCTACTTTAAATCCTTCAAGATCTAAATTTGTTGAAGATTGTCTTAAACTGATTATAATGAAACCTACAGATAGAATAACTGCACCACCTATAAAAAAGAGAATTGACCAACCACCAAAATCATCAACAAATTTTTTCATTTTTTTCCANTCAANAACTAACTATTAATTTTCGTCTTTGTTTCACTTTTTNTATCTTCNACTTTAAATGTATATGATTTATTTTTTGNTANCCAATCAACAATAACTGTTTGNCCTTCTTGAAATTTACCAGCTAAAATATCTGTAGCCAATGGGTTTTCAATGTGTCTTTCAATAGTTCTTTTCAATGGTCGAGCACCNTATTCAAGATCATATCCTTGTTCAACAAGTTTATTTATTGCNTTTGATTTAACTTCTAATCTGATACCTTGTTCTGAAAGTCGATTTGCAACAAAAGCTATTTCTATCTCTGCTATAGCTTTAATTTCATTTTCAGTTAATGGTTCAAAAACAACTATTTCATCAATTCTATTCAAAAATTCAGGACGAAACGTATTTTTTAATGCNCTTTCAACTCCTGAAANCATTGAATCGATTTCNGATTGATCATTNGTACGTTTAAAACCAATATTTGTCTTATTAGCACCNGTACCTANATTAGAGGTTAANATAATTATCGTGTTNCTAAAATCAACANTTCGACCATGACTATCAGTCAATCGTCCATTATCTAACACTTGCAATAGAGTATTAAATATATCTGGATGTGCTTTTTCTATCTCATCAAATAAAATGACTTGATAAGGACGTCTCCTNACTGCTTCTGTTAATTCACCAGCCTCATCATATCCNACATAACCNGGAGGGGCNCCAAATAAGCGGGANACTGTATGTTTTTCTTGAAATTCAGACATATCTAACCTAATNAATGCATCTTCATCATCAAAAAGATATTCAGCTAGNCCTTTNGCTAAATGTGTTTTACCAACACCNGTAGGTCCNACAAAAATAAATGANCCAATTGGTCTTTTTGGATCCTTNAGACCACTCCTAGCTCTTCGNATTGCATCCGCTAANGATCTAATTGCATTNTCNTGNCCNATTACTGANGAATGTANTGATGANTCCATNTTTATAAGTTTGTTAGCCTCTTTTTCTAAAAGTCTATCNACNGGAATNCCTGTGACNTGNGCAACAACTGTNGCAATATCTGGTGANTTAATTGTGTAAATATTCTCATCTGCAGACATTGAATTAGNAATNAATTGATCATAATCTTTTTTNAATTTTGCTAACTTNGATTTGTGTTTAGCTGCTTCTTCATAGTCTTGNCNTAATGCNGCTGAATCAATTTGTTTAGTAGCTTGATCAATNTTGTTTTTCATTTCTTTAAGATCTGGATTTAATGAATCNGCATCTANGACTTTCCTAGAAGNNGCTTCGTCAATAAGATCAATTGCTTTATCAGGAAGNTGTCTCTCAGTAATNTATCTTTCNGAAAGATGTGCAGCATCATTAATTGCTTCTTTAGAAATTGTAATTCCATGATGTTCTTCATATTTATGCTTAATNCCTTCTAAAATTTTTACTGTATTGTTAATATCAGGTTCATCAACATAGACCGGTGAAAATCTTCTTTCTAAAGCAGGATCTTTCTCAACAGATTGCCTGTATTCATTTAAAGTTGTAGCTCCTACTACTTTAAATTCTCCACGTGCTAAAGAAGGTTTTAGCATATTNCCAGCATCAATCGCTCCATCAGCACCACCTGCTCCAACTAAATTATGCATTTCATCCAAAAACAAAATTATTTCACCACTTGCTTCTTTAACTTCTCGAATGACTGATTGCAATCTTTCTTCAAATTCGCCTCGAAATTTAGAACCTGCAAGCATGCCAGGTAAATCAAGAGCTANCAATCTTTTATTCTTAAGTTTATCAGGAACATTATTATCAATAATGCGCTGAGCAAGNCCTTCTACTACTGCAGTTTTTCCTACACCAGCTTCTCCAATTAATACTGGGTTATTCTTTGTTCGGCGATTAAGTATTTGTATTAACCTATCAATTTCAACTTCTCTTCCAACGACTGGATCTAACTCATTTTTACGAGCTAAGTCTGTCAAATCAATACTATACTTTGCAAGNGACTTATAATTAGATTCAGCGGTAGGTGAATTCACTCGTGCAGTACCTCTAATTTCTCGTAAAGCAGTATATATAGATTCTTTACTAATTTTTTTACTTTTGAAAAACCTAGATGTTGCACCATCGTTCTCTTCAGAAATAGCAATTAAAAGGTGNTCTATCCCAACAAAATCATCTTGTAAACGTTCTGCTTCTGCATTAGCTGATTCGAGCATTCTCACTATTCTAGGAGTTGTATAGATTTGAACAACTTCATACTGTAATTTTGGAGAACGAGCCAAATCATCAGCAATTAATCTTGTTGCATCATCAATATTAACATTTAAATGTTCCATCAATTCCTTCGCTAAGCCATCTTTAAGTTGCAATAGCGCTAGAAAAACATGCTCAACATCCCATTGTGCATGACGTTGATCTCGTACCATTTGTTGAGAATTTTGTAGTACTTCTTGTGCTTGTTCAGTAAATCTATCTTGTCTCATCATAATTATCCTCCTTAAATATTTTGATCATTAAGTATCTGATCAATTTTCTGCTTAGCATCGTCTAATTCATTTTGTAAACTTGTAATTTGTTCTCGCATTCTTAAAATGATTTCAGCTGCAACGAGATTAACGCCCAAATCATTAACTAAAGTCAACATTTGCCTTAATCGTTCAATTTCATTTACAGAATATAGCCTTGTATTGCCATCGGATCTAGCAGGTCTAATTACACCTTGTTTTTCATAAGAACGCAATGTTTGTTGATGAATACCGATCATTTTCGCTACTGCTGAAATATGAAAAATTGGCTTATGTATCGATACCGTAATTTCATAATCAGGATTTAGTATATTTTCATCCATGTTCTAATCCTTATCTCTATCATCATTTATATTTCTAATTTTGCTAAAAAGATCAACTTGCTCATCAGTCATTTTTTCTGGTATCTGAACATCAATTTGAACAAAGAGATCTCCATATTCCATATTTTTTTTAATCATCCCTTGGCCTGCAAGTCTAAAAATTTGACCAGATTTTGTTTTAGGTGGTAAAGTTAGCTTAACTTGCTTACCAGATAATTTTGGTACATTTATATCTGTGCCTAGAACACAATCGCTTACATCTACTTTAGCAATATAATGTAAATTATTATTTTTTAATTGAAAGATCGGGTGCTGATTGATTCTTACTGTCAAAAATAAATTTTCCTTACTATTATTAGCAGAATTCACATTTTCTAATTTTATTTTCTCTCCATCTAAAATCCCTTTTGGTATATTTACTTCAAATTTTTTTCCAGATTTATCAAATCCAGAACCTCGACATTTATGACATAATGCACCTGCTAATTTTTTAATTCCTTTNCATACCGCACAAGGAGTTTTATCGAAATTAAATAAAAATTCTTTTTTATTTCCAAGATATGCATCTTCAAGATTAATATTAATAAGCTGTTGATGGCTTGCCGGAGCATAGCGACGCTTTTTTTTAGGTTGTTTGTGCTGCCTTCTAAAAGAGTTCTGGAAATTTACACCAGACATATTTTTAAGTAATGATGAAAGATCAATTCCATCGCTAAAAAAACTGAAACTAGAATCATTAAATTGTGAGGNATTAAACGCATCAGAAAAATTAGTAAAATTAAAATCACTATTCATATTCCAACTAGAACCAAACTGATCATATTTTTCTTTATTTTGGCTATCAGATAAAACTTGGTAGGCTTGATTGATTTCTTTAAACTTTTCTTCAGCTTTTGGATCACCTGGATTTACATCTGGATGATGCTTNCTAGCTAGACGACGATACGCACTTCTAATTTCTTTATCAGAAGCATCACGATTTAAACCAAGAACGTTATANTAATCATTATNCATATAGAATATTAACCTTGCTGTATATAAAATCTAAGTATATGTTATAAGATTTTATATATNCATACAAGTAATATTTTATACTATTACTTATTAAGATTCATCAAAAAGTTAATCCCAGATTGACTATCATAAGCAATTTTTTCTGGGGTACTCTTCNTAAGTCGGTATTTCCAACTCCAATACAAAAAATTATAGTAACTATGCAAGGTGTCAAATTGATCTAGTTTAGTTTTAGTTTCAAACTCGTATAGCCTAATAAATTCAGTATAATCCATACCGTATAAATTCAAATAAACTAAATTTATAGAATCTGTTACATTAAACTGATTCAGTACATCCTTATTTTTTTCCATTTCATTAAAACAAATAATGACTTCTTCAAGAATAACTCCATAAATAAAATTCAAATGAGCTCTATACTTATCTGGTGGAAACAAATTAATCATTATTCTTTGATCGCTACCTGGTAAAAAATGTACTGTAGATAAAAAATGATCTAATTTTTTTATGTTCTGTTCATCTTTGACTGAAAAAATTATCCTACTAGCGAGCAAATACCAATTGAAAGCCTCATCATTAATCCAGTATTGATAATCCATATCACCAATGATTTCTGACTTTAATGGCCAGTGACCAATAATTTTTAGAAAAGTATGAATTAACAACTCATCAGAGTCAAAATTGTTATTTAATTCATTAATTTTTTTTTGTAGAGATAATTGATTTGAGCTATCTTCATGATTCATAAGAATTTATTTTAATCCATGGCATTTCTTATATTTCAAACCTGAGCCACAAGGGCAAGGTGAATTTCTGCCAATTTTATCAGGTATATTTAATTGAGTTGCAATATTATCTTCTTTACTAGTATCAATATTAAGAGCTTTTGAAATAGTTGGTTCTGTTTTAGAGTGATTGAAGTTTAATGATTGAATATGAAAAGCACGCAAAATAGTTGTTCGAATACTATTACCTAAATCTTCCCACATAGATAGTGCCTCTTTTTTAAAAGCAACTAACGGATCTAATTGCCCATAAGCACGTAAGCCAATGCCTCTTCTCATTTCATCCATGGCAGTTAAATGCTGAACCCAAAGTTGATCGATTTGTGAAAGCATAAGATATTGAATAAATTGTTCAATATCCTGCTTAGCATAATTTGTAAAAATACTCTCATATTTTTGTTTAAACAATTCATTGATACCNANTANTACTTGTTGTTCATTNCCACGTAATATNTCTTNNATNTCATCNNTATATTGCTCNCCAAAAATTAATAATAAATTTCTTTGTGTCTCATNATTCACNTCAGAATTACCTGCTTGGTAACCAGAAANCAAATAATCAAATTCGTTTTTTGNAAGTAGAAAAAATTTATCTTCCATTTCNAATCCAGATAATATNGAATCTCTTTCAGAATAAATTTTCTGACGATGNATATTCATAACATCATCATATTCAAGAATATATTTTCTAGCTTCAAAGTTATTAGATTCAACNCTAGATTGTGCAGTTTCAATTGAACGNGTAACCATTTTAGACTCTATTGGAGTATTCTCAGACATTCCAATTTTTTCCATAGTTGTAGACAGCCAATCTGGAGCAAACCTACGCATTAATTCATCATCAAAGGATACATAAAGTCGAGTATATCCAGGATCTCCTTGCCTTCCTGAACGACCTCTTAATTGATTATCAATTCTTCTACTTTCATGTCTTTCTGTGCCAAGCACATGCAAGCCACCCAATTCAACAACACCTGGACCAAGCTTAATATCAGTACCTCTACCTGCCATATTTGTTGCAATTGTGACGGCACCTTTCATCCCAGCATTTGCTATAATTCCTGCTTCACTTTCATGGTTTTTCGCATTTAGAATTTCATGCTTAATCCGACGTGAAGTAAGTAACTTTGATAATTTTTCTGATGATTCTATAGAAGAAGTGCCTACTAAAACTGGAATTTCATCATCCGCACATAGACTTATTTTTTCAGCAACAGCATTAAACTTAGCGTTCTCATTACTATAAACTAAGTCAGGAAGGTCGCCTCTTTGCATTGGCACATTTGTTGGGATAACATATACATCGAGATTATAAATCTTCGCAAATTCTTCTGCTTCAGTTACGGCAGTTCCTGTCATACCAGCTAATTTAGTATACATTCGAAAATAGTTTTGAATTGTAATAGTTGCGAATGTCATTGATTCTTGTTGTACAGCTAAGCCTTCTTTAGCTTCAATTGCTTGATGCAAGCCATCTGACCATCTCCTGCCTTCCTGCAATCGACCAGTAAATGCATCAACAATAATTATTTGCCCATCTTTAACAACATAATCTTTATCTCTGTGATAAAGCGATTTTGCTCTTAAACAAGCTTCAATATATTTCAATAATGAATGTGATTCACTGGAATATAAGTTAGAAAGATTTAAACGATTTTCAATATATTCGATACCGCTTTCTGTTAAAAAAACGGTGCGACTGGCTTCATCAATATCATAATGAATATTAATTTGTAAATTTCTAACAATTTTTGTAAATTGACTATATAAAGATAAATCTTCAGATGCCTGGCCTGAAATGATTAATGGTGTTCTAGCTTCATCAATTAACACACTGTCAACTTCATCAACAATTACAAAATCTAATGCATTCTGCACTTTTGATTCATTTGTAACTCTCATATTATCTCTAAGATAATCAAAGCCAAATTCACTATTTGTACCATAAATAATATTGCTTGTATAAGCATCTATTCTTTCACTTTCCTGTAAGTATTCATGACCCACAGCATTAGAAACTTTAGATTCAGAGAGTAAGTATGTCTGATTATTTTGTAAAACAGCAACACTAAGACCTAAATTTTGTAAAGCACGACCATACCATTGAGCATCACGTCGTGCTAAATAATCATTCACAGTTACTAAATGGCAGCAGTTTCCTAAAATAGCATTTAAATAAAGACACATTGTTGCAACTAATGTCTTTCCTTCACCTGTCTTCATTTCTGCTATAGAGCCTTCATGTAACGCTAAAGCACCTATAAGTTGTACATCATATGCCCATTCATTCGTGACACGACGAATGGCTTCTCTAATACATGCGAGACTGTCTACGAGTATTTCGTCCAATTTTTGATCAGATTGTTGAAGTTGAGTTGAAAAATTTTTTAATTCATCATCAGAAAGAGCTTTGAATCGATCTTCTTTTTCATTAATTAGAGTAACTTGTGACTGAAATTTTTTTATGGCTTTAGTATTCGCATTACCAAAAAATTTACTTAGTATGCTCATCTTAAATTCTCTTTTGTCATTAAATATAAAACAATTACATCAATCATGTTTTTAATGCCTAAATAATGCACCAATAGATTCCCCAGTGTGAATACGATTAATTGCTTCTCCAAATAATTGAGTTGTAGAAATAATAGTCGGTTTATTCTGGGAGAATTTTGATAGATCTATTGGTACAGTATCTGAAAAAACCAATTCATCAATTTTTAAACTATCAATTACTTGAATGCCCTTTTCATTAAACATAGGATGGACACATGCAACTCTTATAGAATTTGGGTTTTCTTTTTTAATTAATTCAACTGCTAAAGCAACAGTGCCTCCTGTTAATATTTCATCATCCATAATAATGCAATCTTTTCCAGCTACATCACCAATAATAGTGGATCCATTTGGTTCTTCAGAATTATCAACACGTCTCTTATCAATAATTGCAAGGTCACAATTAAGATCATTAGCTAATCGAGCAGCACTTTTGGCTCCACCTGCATCGGTAGCTACAATGACAGGAGATTCAAAATCCTTTGATTTGAAATAATCTCCTATTAATGGATAGGCAGTTAATTCATCTAATGGAATATTAAAAAATCCTTGTATCTGACCAGCATGCAAGTCAATTGTTAGAACTCTATTTGCACCAGCTACTTCTAAAAAATTAGCAATTAACCTTGCAGAAATTGGTACGCGTGGCTGATCCTTTTTATCTGAACGACCATAAGCGTAATATGGAATTACCGCTGTAATTCTCCCTGCAGAAGCTCGCTTTGCTGCATCAATCATTAACATTAATTCCATTAGTCTTGTGTTCACTGGGCTAACAATTGGCTGAACAATAAAAACATCTCTCTCTCGAATATTATCAAGCAATCTTACAAAAACATTCTCATTAGAAAATTCAAAGACTTCGCTGTTACTGAGTTCAATTTTTAGATGTTTGCAAATTTCTGCAGCAAAATCTTGATTTGCATTACCTGAAAAAACTACAATATCTTGATTCACATTGCACCTTATAAACTTGTTTAAATTATTTTGTTATAAACAATATTTACTATAATTCTATTCTAACCAATACTTAAATTGATAGAATAAATAAAGAAAATTTTTTTTACATGCTTTGACAAGTATGTCAGTTAATTTAAAATATTAGTTCATTCTTAAGAATTAATTTATTTGGAAATGTTATTTTGGATTTTTCACTCAAAGAATATGAAGATGATTTTCAAGCTTCATTAACTAATCGATTATCTAAACTTTTGCCCAAAGATTGGGGTGATAGAAGTTTTATTATTTCAAACACAGACAAAGAATGGAAAAAAATTGCTAAAGATGTCACTAATGATTTATCGAAAGATAGACTCCTAACTCAAGCTTGGCCGGAAAAATATGGAGGTATTGGAGCAACCAATCTCAAGCAAGCTATTTTTAATCACATCCTTTCTTATATGAATGCTCCAATTAATAATATGACCGGTGTTAACTGGATTGGTCCAGCACTTATGATGTATGGCAATCAAGAACAAAAAGAACTCTATTTGCCTAGAATTGCTGAAGCGGTAGATCAGTGGTGTTTACTTTATTCAGAACCAACTGCAGGTTCAGATTTAGCATCATTGCAAACACATGCTGTAAAGAACGGAGATAACTATGTTATTAATGGACAAAAAATCTGGGCTTCCAATGCTGAGGAGTCTGATTTTGGACTAGTAGCTGTACGAACAAATCCAGATGCACCAAAACATAAAGGCCTCTCAACATTAATTGTACCAATGGACTCACCAGGAATTTCCATAAATCCAATAAAAGATATTAATGGAAAAGATTCACTTAATGAGGTGTTTTTTGATAACGTTCAAATCTCAACAAAAAATATCGTCGGTCAAGAAAACCGAGGATGGTATCAAATGGCTTCTTCATTAGATTTTGAGCGTTCTGGTATTGCTACATTTTCTGCAGCAAAAAGAAATTTAGAAAAGTTGATTGATATTACAAAGTCAATGCCAGAAATAACTGAAAATAAAAAAACTTACAGAGAAGACATTGCTAATCATTGGATAGAAATGAATACCGGTTTTAATTTAGCAATTAAAATACCTTTGCTCCAAGATCAAGGGATCAATCCAACTTACGAAGCATCGATATCAAAACTGTATGGTACAGAATTAACACAGAAAATTGCACAAACTAGCATGCAATTGCTTGGAACGCATGGACAATTAAAAAATAACCAAAATATGTTTGAGGTGTCTGAGCAATATCTTTCAGCAATTGCAAGTACAATTGCAAAAGGCACATCTGAAATACAACGCAATACTATTGCTACACAAGGGCTTGGCTTGCCTAGGTAAGAAAGTTATAATAAATTACACGTAAAAAATACTATTTTACTATTAAACAAAATTTGAGGGGGTAAACAATGGTAACTGATACTAAATTAAAGCGAGGGTTTGTTCAGATTCCTGATGGCAACGTAGAATATTTTGAAATTGGTTCAGGTGAGCCTTTTTTAATGTTGCATGCTACGCCAGCTTCATGCATGACATACAAGGACATTGCTCCTTTGCTTGCTGATGAGTTCAGAGTTATTGCAATGACAACTATGGGATATGGTCAATCTGACAGGCCAAATCCACCTTATGAGAACTTAGGTAGTTTTGCTAATTCTGTTTCACAATTCTTAGATGCATTGGGAGTAGAAAAAACGTCATTGTTTGGAACGCACACTGGTTCAGAAATTGCTGCTGTATTTGCTGCAACTTACCCTGAAAAAGTAGATAAATTAGTCCTTGAAGAAGTGTTCAACTGGGGCACACCCTCAAGAAGAGCTGTTCACGAACGAATCCATAGTTACTACCAAGAAAAACAAGATGGCACACACTTACTTGAACTTTGGGAAAAAGTCGGTGGCCTTAAAGAAGGTGCAGACTTAAAACGAACAACTGAAAGATTTATTAGTAATTTGATTGTTAATTCTAATGAAGGTGCTGAAATTTATGGTGGCATGGGATGGGAAGGTGCAGGACCATTTGCAATGACTCATCATGATATGTGGGAAACCGTTGAAGATATTCAAGCACCAACACTAGTTATACATGGTACAACTAGTGAATTAGGACGCTCACATGAAAAGTTTCTTGCAAATCTTAAGCGATCTAGAGGAATTAACCCACCAAGCCAAGGTAATTTTACTCCTCATCAAGCTCCAGAAATTTGGGCTGATGAGGTAAGAAAATTTCTAAGAGATCCTGGAGTTTAATTTTAGAAAGATATTATTAAAATAAGGTAAATTGATGCATAAGGCTTTTAAGTATTTCAAAGTATCATCTGTCGCCTTTTTAATTGCGTTATTAAACAGCAAGTTTGTTTTTGCTGAAGAACAAAATCGTATTATTGAAAGAAATGATGGATATATGTCGATAGTGGTATATACATTATTATCTGTAATAGCACTATTTACTTTTTTTTCCTTAATTTATATTTTCTTAAAACAATTAAATATTGAATGGGATTTCCAAAAGGATGATGAACATCATTAATTTTTAGTAACTCTAAGAATGCATTTTAGTTTATTCCTAGTACTACTAGTTCTTTCAATGTTTTATAACGAATCTTTCTAATAAAATTTTAGAGTTGAAAAATAATTTGTAAATATTAAAACTACAGAACCAACAACAAAAACAGTAGCACTCTGAATAATTTGGAAATTGGAAATACCATTTTGATTACCGCGAATATATTCACTTAGGTTACTGAAAAAAAGGTTAGACAAAGAGTCAAAGATATTAAATAAATAAATAAGAGCTATTATAAAAATTAATAATGAGATTAAGTATCTTATTAACTTGTTAGTATTTAATATTGAGTTCAAGAAGCAAATAATTAAAAAAAGAAACAACTGCATTAAAGCAACCAAAAAAATCACTTTAAGAACCGATAAAATTAATAAATCTTGAATTGCAAATAAATTAAGCATTACCATAAAAAGAATTAACAATGTAATTTTTGCAAATAATAAATAAGTCAAGTAACTTAGCAAGCATCCAAGATAAATAGAAATCTTTGAAGCATTATATGAAAACAGCCATTTATGCCTCTCAATGAAACTTCTGCTAAATAAATCATCCAATCCTACAGAATAGAAAAACAATTGAGAGGGAATATAAATATACAAAAGAAAAAAAGTAAATGTTTCAGATGCTAATTCTTTTTCTACAGCAGAAACAAAAATTAATAGCAACATACAAAAAAAATTAAATAAGAGACTTACTCTAATATTCCATGAATTTAAATTATTTAAAAATTGAAATTTATATATTGTAAAAAAACTTTTCATTTGCATTAATTATCAATTATATTTCTTATTAAGATTCTTCTATATCTAAACTATTTTCTAACGCATCAATATTCTTTAATAAAGATTGAAAATGTGGCTGACCCAATTGAAGTCTACCCTGAACAATATCAATTAATTGCAAATCAACTTGAGGAGAAATTGATTTCATAAATATAACTGAGAGACCTATTCTTTTGATAATGTCAGATAACAGAAAAAAACAATCTTCAAGCTGCCTAGATTGAAAAAAGGTAACAGTAAAAATTGAATTTTTTCTAACAAAAGTTAACTCTTTTTGAAGGGTCAAATATACTAATTTCTCTTCAAACTTTGATAAATTGCCATCAACAGATAGTTGAATAATATTCCTACCTGCAATTCTAGAATAAGATAAAATGTCAGATTTATGAATAATGGCTCCTTCAAACATTAATGCAATGGAACTTGCGATGCGCTCCAAGTTATCTAATTTAGTATCAGAAATGATACAAGCCATATCTCTATGAAATATATTTTTTAAAAAAATAGTTAGTTTTTCAATTTCTTCGTCATTCAGTCCTTTAAAAGGTTCATCTAGGACTAATAAATTTGGCTTATTAATTAATGAACCTAAAATTGAAACCGTTCTTTTTTGAAAAAATGATAAATCCCCTATTTTAGAAGAAGCATAGTTATGTAAGTCAAATTTTTTTAAAAGTGAAATTATTTCATTATATTGACTATTGCGTTCCACATTATTTATCTCAACGAGCATAATTGCAAAATCGAAAACCTTTAAATGATCAGGTAAAGAAAAATCAGAGGAAAAATATGAAATATTAACATAATCAGCAAAATCTATAGAACCGCTTGTCTGTTTGTTCTTACGAGCTATTACAGAAAGCAAAGATGACTTTCCTGAATGCTCAGGGCCAGCTATTCCAACAATTTCACCATTCAAAATATTGAAATTAATAGAGTCGAAAGCAATCTGACTATTATTATAAATTTTTGATAAATCCCTTATTTCAACAACTGACATATGTTACCTTAGCTAAACAATTCTTAATTTTTCTAATTAGGTACATTCTAACATTAATATTAAGAATATATTTAATCGTTTTTATTACAATTTAAATTATCATCTTATAAAATGCGTCAAATACTAATCATTGGGCAAGAAAACATCGAACAAATTCAAGTAATGTTAGAAAAATCATTTTCTGATGTTATTGTGCAAAGTGATTTCGAAGAATTCAAACTAAATGAAAATAAAAATACTACGGACTTAATAATTGTTCAAGAGTTATATTTATACAAATTAGAAGAATTAAAGAATTTTTTGTTAAGAAATAATATTCCCATATTATTAATTGTGGAAACGAATAATTTAACAAAATATTTAAATAATGAACTGATTACAGACATAATTTATTCCCCAATTAATCCAGAAGAGCTCCAATATAGAATAAAAAAATTAACTAATTTTGAAAATAGTACTTTTGATGACAAAAATAAAATTAATGTTGCTGACCTAATTATCGATCTTGAAAAATATACAGTTTCAGTAGAGCAAAAGATTATTGACTTAACATTTAAAGAATTTGAATTGCTGACTTATCTAGCAAGCAATATTGATACCCCTTTCACGAGAGATTCTCTATTAGATAAAGTATGGGGATATGATTATATAGGAGGATATCGAACTGTCGATGTGCATATTAGAAGAATACGTTCAAAAATAGAGCGTAATTTTCAATATATTCAAACAGTTCGTAATATCGGCTATAGATTTGTAGATCCAAAAAAAAATAATTAATTACGTAACATAAATTTAACAATTCATAAAGAAATTTTTAGTAAATTTAAATCATTAATTAATCACATTTATCCAAAATTAGGGGGGTATTGTAATGAATTTTAACGAATTAAAAAAAATTGTTGATGAAAATGATGTCAGGCGCGTTGATCTGCGCGTAACAGATATGCCAGGTCGCTGGCAACAATTTACTATTCCTGTTGATAGGCTAACTGAAAATTTATTTGATGAAGGCCAAGGATTTGATGGTTCAAGCTTAAGAGGATTTCAAGAAATTCATGAATCGGATATGCTATTAATCCCTGATATGGATTCAGCACGTATTGAACCGATAAGTGAAATTGGGACACTGGTAATCACTTGTTCCGTAAGAGACCCAATCACAGGAGAGGAGTATGGACGCGATCCACGAACAATTGCTAAAAAAGCAGAAGCCTACATGAAGGACACAGGAATAGCAGATACAGCAAATTTTGGTCCAGAACTAGAATTCTTCCTTTTTGATGATGTTCGTTTTGAGCAATCGCAACAAACAGCTTTTTATTACATTGACTCAATTGAAGCACATTGGAATAGTGGTAGAGATGAAGCACCAAATTTAGGATATAAAATTCCAGGCAAAGAAGGTTATGCTCCTGTAGCGCCTTTTGATACATTGCGTGATGTTAGATGGGAAATGCATGAGGCATTACATGCAGTTGGTATACCAACTGAAGTCAGTCATCATGAAGTAGCCACAGCCGGACAAGGCGAAATTGCAACGAAATATAATTCTCTTCTAAAAAAAGCAGATGAGTTTCAGTGGTATAAATATATCGTTAGAAACATTGCAAAAGATAATGGCATGGTTGCAACATTTATGCCAAAGCCAATTTGGAATGATAATGGAACAGGAATGCATACACATCAATCATTATGGAAAGATGGGAAACCATTATTTTTTAATGGTGATAATTATGGTGGACTTTCAGACATGGCGCGTCATTACATTGGAGGATTATTAAAACATGCTCCAGCAGTATTAGCATTTGCAGCACCATCTACGAATTCATATAAAAGACTAGTTCCAGGTTTTGAAGCACCCGTAAACCTTGTATATTCTGCTAGAAATCGTTCTGCAGTAATTAGAATTTCAACTTATGATACAAGTCCTGCATCAAAACGAATCGAGTTTAGAGCACCAGATCCAACATGTAATCCTTATTTAGCATTTTCCGCAATGCTGCTTGCTGGATTAGATGGTGTTCAAAATAAGATAGAGCCCCCAGATCCAGTTGACGAGAACATTTATGAATTACCTGAAGCAGAAGCTGCAAAATTAGCTAAAGTTCCAGGTTCTCTGGCTGAATCATTGCAAGCATTAGAAAATGATAATGATTTTCTAACTAGCTCAGGTGTGTTTACTAGTAAATACATTCAGGATTATCTAGATATGAAAAATGACGAAATCACTGAATTATCAATGCGACCAACACCTTATGAATATGAATTATATTTTGATGCATAAAAAACATTGATTGAGTAGAATTAAGCAAGGTTTATAACATAACCTTGCTTAATATATTGAATGTATCACTATGAAAAAAAATAACGACCGATCAAATAAACACATAATGCAATCGTGCCTAGAGCATGATGTTAAATTTATTAGATTATGGTTTACAGATATTCTAGGAAATTTAAAATCAGTAGCAATAACAGTTGAAGAATTAGAGCATGCATTAATTGATGGAATTTCATTTGATGGTTCATCAATCAGTGGTTTTGCAAGGTCAGAAGAGTATGATATGTTAGCAATTCCCGATCCGCAAACATTTAAGATTCTTCCTTGGAGACCAAAAGAGCAATCTGTCGCAAGAATGTTCTGTAATATCTATACAACAGATGGAAAAAAATTTACAAGCGATCCTAGAAATATTCTTATTAAGCAGCTTTCACAACTTCAATCTAAAGGTCTAACTTTTTATGTGTCACCTGAAATTGAATTTTTTTATTTCAATTCATCAGAAGATGCACAACCAATTGATCAAGGAGGTTATTTCGATCTAACAACTCTTGATTCTAGTTCAGATATCCGCAGAGAGTCGGTGCTTATGTTAGAAGAATTAGGAATAGGAGTAGCCGTAAGTCATCATGAGGGGGCGCCCAGTCAACATGAAATGGATCTTCGCCATACGGATGCATTAAATATGGCAGACTCAATTATGACTTTTAAAACAGTTATTAAAGAAGTAGCACAAAAACATAATGTTTATGCAACATTTATGCCAAAACCTATAAGCAAATTTAATGGTTCTGGCATGCATCTACAATTATCTATCTTTAAAGGCAACAAAAATATTTTCTTTAGTAATACAGATAAAAGAAATCTCTCATTGCTTGCAAAGCAATTTATCGCTGGTCTCTTACATCATACGCCAGAAATTATGTTGATAACAAATCAATGGGTAAACTCATATAAAAGATTAGTTCCTGGATTTGAAGCACCGACTCATGCCAATTGGTCTCTTACAAATTATTCTGATTTAATTAGAGTGCCCCAATTTAATATTCAGCAAAAAGACTCCGCCAGAATTGAATATAGAGTTGCTGATCCTGCATGTAATCCATACTTAGTTTTATCAGCAGTTTTGGCTGCAGGACTAGAAGGAATAAATAAAAAATATAAACTTAAAAACATTACTGATGAAGATGCAAAAAAATTACCTGAATCTCTCGGCGAGTCAATTAAGTTATTTAAAGAATCCAAATTAATGATTAAGTTATTAGGCAAAGACTCATTCAATGCTTTAATTAAAAATAAAGAAGAAGAATGGGAAAAATATAAAAAACATGTAAGTAACTACGAATTAGAAAATTACTTATCTATCCTATAATTGATTTATTTAGAACAAAATTTTTGTGGCTCTTTCAGCATATTCATACAATGGTGTCCCGTAAATACCTAAGAAAACCATTGAAAGAAACAAAACGCCTGCGGCAAAATATTCATTAAATGCAATACTAAAATTATTTTCTGATTCATCACTTGAATATAAATACATCTGTTTTACTATTTGCAAATAATAAAACAGTGAAATAGTGCTCATAGTTACAGCAATTACTACTAGCCATAAATAACCATTACTAACTACGGCTTGAAATAAAATAAATTTTGTAAAGAAACCAGCAAGTAAAGGCATACCAGCTAATGAAAATAAACCTGCAGTTAAAGCAAGGGCCAAAAACGGTTGATTATCAGATAATCCTTTGAAATCAGAAATCATACTAGTTTCTTTATTATTCGAATAATAAATTGTTATAACAATAAAAATGAGTAAATTGGTAATAACATAGCCGCTTAAATGAAAAAGGGCTGCGGAAGTCGTAGCACTAGAAATATTTGGCAAAGCCATTAGAATATAGCCTATCTGACCTACAGATGAATATGCTAACATCCTTTTTATATTTGACTGTTGTATAGCAATTAAATTACCAACAATCATTGTAAGAACAGATAATATGATAATTAAAATGTTCCAATGATCCATAATTGAGAAAAATGGCCCGCTTAATAACCTAAACAAAAAACCAATCACTATCGCTTTTGATGCAGTAGATAAAAAAGCAGTAATGGGAAGCGGAGCACCTTCATAAACATCCGGCGCCCACATATGAAAAGGTACTGCTGATAATTTAAAACCAATACCTGCAAAGAAGAAAATTAAGCCAATCAACAATAATTCTGCATTATAAGAGGCATCACTAGCAAAATTAATGCCCATTGTCACATAAAAAGTTGAATGAGCAGAGCCATATATCATGCTCAAGCCATAAAGTAAAATTGCAGAGCCAACCCCACCAATTAAAACATATTTTAAACTTGCTTCACCAGATTTTTTATCATTGACCAAAGATGAAACAGCAACATATAAAGAGAAGGATAAAAGCTCTAAACCAACATAAATAGTAATTAATTCAATACCGGCAACCATTAAAATCCCACCTAAGGTAGCTGAAATTAATAAGAAATAGTACTCACCAATATGTGATATGTAATTTTCATTATATTTTTTTGTTCCGATTACTAATATTAATAATATCGCTGACAAAAGAATTCTAAAAAAATGAGTTAAATCATCAATACTATAAATATTGAAGAAAACAGCCTGCTCTCCCAATAGTAAAATGGTTGCAAGGATAGATAAAGCAGAACCAAAAATAGTTAAACCAGCCAAATTACCTTTAGAAACTCCTATCTCTTCGGAAAAAGCATCTAAGAAAAGAACAATCAACCCAGTTACGAGCAAAATTATTTCAGGCGATATTAATAAATAATCATTTGTCATTACATTAACACTCCAGGAATACCAATTTGGATAGAATCAGCAATTCTATCCATCCATGGTGATGGCCAAAGTCCCATAAACAATATAGAAGAAGCAAGAATAATTGCTCCGGCTTTTTCTAAAGAATTCATATCACTCAAATCATTCCATTTTTTATTAAACTCCCCAAAAAACATTGTAGAGAACATTCTAAGTAAATAAGTGGCAGTTATTGCAGCAGTTAAAACTGCTAGGCCACCAATAACTGGATATGCTTGAAACGCACCAATAAAAATATGTAGCTCCGCTACAAAGCCAGATAAGCCAGGTAATCCTAAAGAGGCTAATCCAGCAATTACAAAAAACACAGACCAAATTGGCATTCGTGATGCAAGCCCAGAAAAGTTTGGTATCTCTCTATTATGAGATTGATCATACATTGCGCCAATAAGTAAAAAGAATAATGCGGTCATTACACCGTGAGCAAACATTTGTAATACAGCACCACTAATACCTATTAATGAAAAAGTTCCTAACCCTAAGAATACATAACCCATATGAGATACAGAAGAAAAACCAGTCATTAATTTCAAGTCTGTTTGTTTAAGCGCAGAAATTGCACCATATAATGCTGCAATAATTCCTAATGTCATCAATCCTGGACCCCAATATTCTCCACCTTCAGGCAATGTTTGAAGTCCAAGTCTTATAATTCCAAAAGCTCCTAGCTTCATCAAAACACCAGCATGAAGCATAGAAACTGCTGTAGGAGCAGAGGCATGACCATCTGGTGACCACGCATGAAAAGGGAACATAGCTCCAAGTGTTCCGCAACCAATTGCTATTAATGGAAAAACAATAATTTGAAAATTACGATCATATTCTACGCCTGCAAGAACCTGCATATCAAAAGTACCAAGCCCTGCTTCAGCAAATATCATAAAAATACCTGCAAAGATTAAAATGGAACCTGCAACTAACATCATCATNANCTTCATAGCACCATATTNTTTTCTANTAGATCCCCAGACTCCAATCAATAGATACATTGGNAAGACCGCTGTTTCGTATAGTAAAAACCAAAAAAACATATCAAGCATAGCAAATGTTCCAAAAACACCNGCTACAAGAATATAAAGNAGAATAAAGAAGTCCTTTGNTTTATGAGTAATTTTCCAAGAAACTATTGTACCAGCCAAAATAACTATNCCNGTAAGTAAAATCATAGATGCTGCTATNCCATCNATTCCCACTTTNAATTGAATTCCATCTTTAGCAATAAATCCAATATCGCTTATCCAAGAAATTGCATATATGCCTTGATATTGCTCAGNAGAACTAAAATCATAACTAATAAATATATAAAAAGATATGATNAACATTAACANACTAGAANCACCTGTNAGCCCAANGATTATTGCTTTNTCTTTTGAAGGTACAAACATTAAGCCTACAGCAGAAATAAGAGGAAGACAAAATAATAGAATTAATATGATTCCATCAAATTCACTCATTGAAACTCCAACTCAATTAATTATTTGTTAACAAAACTAAACAAAACAAAAGAATTCCTAATGCCATCATCATTACATAATTAGGAATCTTGCCTGTTTGTAAAAATTTCAATCTATAACCAACATAATTCAAAATTTGGGCACTACCGTCAATTCCAGACCTATTAACAACTTTGTCATCAAACCAAGCAATGATAGAAGCAGTTCCTAAAATTAATTTATTAATGATATTTTGATATAAATTATCAATATAATAACCATTCAGTAAAAGGTTTCTAACTTCAGGTGCCCAATCTAAAGCAGCAATGGCACGCTTGCCATTATTTTGCATCCAATAAAAATAACCTAAAATTAAACCAAAACAACTTACACTTATAGCAACAAGCATTGTAGAAAGTTCGACATGAAAAGAATGAGGATATTTCAAATAAACAATTTCTGGNAAGCCTCCTTCGAATCCAAATAAGCGTCCTACGAATGAAAAAACAAAAAATCCTGATGANATAGCAAAAAAAGCAAGAATCATTAANGGAACTGACATAATTCTTGGTGATTCATGTGCNTGTTCATATGCTTCTTGATCTTTNGGTNNACCAAAAAAAGTAAGTATCACTAATCTCGTTGAATAGANNGCAGTTAACAATGCAGCAATCAATAAAAGTATATAAAAGACAGTTCCAAANTCAGACGTATACAAAAGAATTTCATCTTTTGACCAGAATCCTGCTAATGGAGGGATACCTGCAAGCGACAAAGCACCTATTGCAAATGTTAAAAAAGTGATAGGCATTTTATTTTTTAATCCGCCTAACTTACTAACTTCNTGTTGATGAGTAGCATGAATTACTGAACCAGAACCAAGAAATAANAATGCCTTAAAAAATGCATGGGTAAATAAATGAAACATTGCTGCAGTNAAACTGCCAACACCTAAAGCAACAAACATATANCCTAATTGTGAAACTGTNGAATAAGCTAAGACTTTTTTAATGTCCTGCGCNACTAGACCCATAGTTGCTGCTAANAAAGCAGTAATTAATCCANTAATTAAAATTAAATTCTGTGCAATTGGTANCATTTCATATANAGGCAACATTCTTGCAACTAAATAAACACCTGCAACAACCATCGTCGCAGCATGAATAAGTGCTGATACAGGAGTTGGNCCTTCCATNGCATCTGGCAACCAAACATGTAATGGGAACTGTGCAGATTTTCCGACTGCACCCAAGAAAAGAAATACCATTGCTACAGTCAAATAAGTCGTACTAAATGCTGCATCTTTTGCCAAATAAATTATCTCTTGAATATCAAAAGTCCCAGAAACTCTCCATAGCATTATAATTCCAATTAATAGTCCTACATCTCCAATTCTCGTTGTAATAAATGCTTTTTTTGCAGCCTCAGCAGCAGATTGTCTCTCCCAATAAAAACCAATTAGTAGATACGACCCTAGACCTACACCTTCCCAAGCTAAATACAGTTGCAAAAGATTACCTGTAGTAACTAAAGTAAACATTGCTGCTAAAAAGAAGGCTAATAANGANAAGTACCAATTATATCTCGGTTCTCCATTCATATAGCCTATAGAATATAAAATCACCATTAAGCCTACTAAAGAAACAACAAATAACATNACAANAGTTATTGCATCAACAAAAGTAGAATATTCAATAAGCAAATAATTTGGTATATTTATCCATTCAAAACTATATTGATTATTGNTTCCAGGTTGAAAGTCAGAGGTCTGAAAATANCTCTGAAAATCAATAATAAAAATAATACTAATTGCGAAGCATGCAAAGCCAGCTAAAGCAACTATCCAGTCGCCCTGTCTAGGAATTCGTTTTCCAAAAAGAGAAACAACAACAAATGCAAATAAAGGAATAGCAGTTAAAAGCCAAGCTTGTTGCATATCAATAGGCATTNAAAACCTTTCTATAAATTTATATAATCACCATTTCAGATCATTAGCTTCATCTATATTTGAAGTATCACGATCACGAAATAAACGAATAATAATGCCGAGTGCAAGCCCCACTTCGGCGGCTGCAATGGCAATAATAAATAATGTAAAAATATGACCAGATAGCTGGTCACTATCAAAAAACGATGCAAATGTGACAAAATTAATTCCAACAGCTGCAAGCATTAATTCTACAGAAATAAGAATTAAAATAGCATTTCTTCTAGACAAGACGCCATAAAAACCAATAACAAAAAGAATGGCAGATAAGATCAAATAATTTTCAATTGGAATCATTTATAAGTCCTTATTTAATATGTGCATTATCATGCTTTTTACCATTCAATAAAGCACCAGTTAATGCAATATCTAATAATAAACCAACAATTAGAAATGGAATTAAAAATTCAGTAAAAAGAATTTTTGCCATGTCTTTNAGAGAATAAATAGACAAANTATCANAAGTTAANTCTGCAGCAAAAATACTAGAAANCAAAATAANTCCAATAATTGCTGCNATTAAAATACTAAAAGGTTTTTGAGANCCGTCAGTAACAATAGGGCGATCTTGAACNTTTGTCATCATCAACCCGAAAAGTAACAAAATTACAACACCGCCACCATAGATTAATAATTGGGACAATGCTAAAAATTCTGAACCAAGAAATAAATAAATAGCAACAATTCCCAATAAAGGTGCTAAAAGAGCAAAAACAGCATGTACTAAATTATTTAAAAGTACACTACCTAATGCGCCAATAATCATCCCAATGCTGATCATCCAGAAAAAAACTTCCTTATAGGAAATGAAGCCAAGCAATTTTAAAAATAATAGTATCATTAAAACAAATATAGTTAATGAAGCTGTAATAATACCACCAGTAATAATAAGACGATCAAACTGATAAGGCATTGGTAACTTAGAAAATAATGACTTCATTAAACAACCCACTCGTCTATATTGCCAGAACGATGTTGAGCCAATAACTGAGGCAGGTCCATAATTAAATCTTTTCTATCATAAACTGATGTCTCATGACCAGACCAAGTATTGTTCATTGCAATAGCTTCAAAGTTGCAAGCTTCAACACATATATTACACCTCATGCATCTCGCATAATCTATCCAAAATTTGTCAATAATTTTCTTACGTTTGGATGTCCCTCCATTATTTGCATGATTAGGGTTATCTTTCATTAAAACAGTCATACATTCAACCGGGCATGCACGTTCACAAGCATGACAGCCAGTACAATAAGGCTCAGTATGTGTTTCATCCCATAATAAGATAGGGAAAGCNCGATCTGATTCCGGTAAAGCTTTATGNACATCAGGGTAAGGCCTGGTTACAGGCTTTCTGAAAAAAGCTGACATAGTAACTTTCATCGACAGAAGAATACCTTTCATGCAACCTCCACATTTTCTTTATTAACTCTATGACTGTCCAAATTAGTAATATTTTTATTCACAATAAATACTAATGCAATCATTAAAGACACACTTGAAAGAGTAAGTAAAAATTTAGGTAATTCATATACTAAAATAAATCCATTAGCAAAAATTTGCAATAAAGCCAATGGAATCAATACCTTCCAACAAAAATTCATTAATTGATCAATCCGTAATCTTGGTACGCTAACTCTAACCCAAAAAATTAAAAAGATCACCAAGCTAGTTTTTGCAATAGTTAAAAATATTTGCCAAAAAGTACCTAAATCTTCACCAAAAGGCCAAGACCAGCCACCT
Organism: Chloroflexota bacterium; assembly: GCA_002710905.1. The sequence goes on from PAJB01000005.1 coordinate 40,768, forward strand.
AAGAATAATGCTACTGTTAGAATAGACATAATTAATAGTGCGGTATATTCTGCAAGGAAAAACATTGACCATCTGATACCAGAATATTCAACAAAAGGACCACCTACGACTTCAGATTCACCAACAGGAATATCAAATGGTGACCTGTTCATTTCTGCTAATGCAGCTGTAAAAAATAAGAAAAAAGCAAAAGGCTGGAAAACAATATTTGGAATAATATTTTGCTGAGCAATAATCTCATTTAAATTTAATGATTGAGCAATCATCGCAATACATAANACTGCTAAAACTANAGGAAGTTCATATGAAATACCTTGTGCNCTTGCTCTCANNGCNCCNATTAAAGCATACCTATTATCTGANCCCCATCCAGCCATCACCCATCCAACAATACTNACAGACGAAACAGCAATAATATATAAAAGTCCTAGAGTAAGCATTTCTACATTCAGTAATAATGTAAAAGGCACTGTNACAAACATCATAAATGCAGGAATAAATACAAAATATGGNGCCAATTCAAATGACCATGCATCAGCACTCTTTGGTCGAATATCTTCTTTACCAACTAATTTTAATGCATCAGCAACAGATTGCAAAATCCCTGCTGGTCCAGTTCTAGTAGGGCCCAATCGCATATGAAATCGAGCAGCAATTTTTCTTTCTAAATAAATCAAACCCATTGCAGAAACAGTCATAAGACCAACTATTGAAAGAATTTTTATGAGGCTGTCAATAAATGGATTAATTATTAATAGCATTATCTATCTATTTCTCCNAAAACAATATCAATTGAACCAAGTATAACAACTGCGTCTGGTATATATGCACCAACAACCATGTCTCTTAAAGCTTGTAAATTAGAAAATCCAGCACTACGAATTTTTAATCTATATGGCCTATTGTCACCATCAGAAATTAAATATATGCCATATTCACCTCTTGGAGCTTCAGTTCGTATATATACTTCACCTGGAGGGGTACGTAGATTCCTAGATGCACCGTCAGCAAGCACACTGCCATCTACTAATTTCTTTAAACATTGTCTAACTATAGATATAGATTGCTTCATTTCCTGCAAACGCACAAAATATCTATCAAAAACATCTCCATTTTTAGCTGTAATTACATCAAAATCAATCTGATCATAATATAAATATGGCTCTGCTTTTCTAATATCATAATCAACACCAGAAGCACGTAATGAAGGTCCTGACATACCCCAGTCAATTGCATCTTCTCGATTAATAATGCCTACTTGTTTTGTTCTTGCTAAAAAGATTTCGTTATTTGTTAATAATTGATCCATATCCTTGATACCTTGCTCAGATGAATGCAAAACTTCCTCTATTCTTTGTTCAAAATTACTTGGAACATCCCATGCTAGACCGCCAGGCCTAAAATAGGCATACATCATGCGATCGCCACTAATTTCTTCAAAGAAATCGATTAATCTTTCACGTTCTCTAAAGGAATATAAAAATGGCGTACCAAATACTCCTGTATCAACTCCAAAAGCTCCTACAAACATAAAGTGGCTAGATAGACGATTCAATTCTACAAGAATCATTCTGATCCAATTTGCTCTTTCGGGCACTTCAATATTAAGTAATTTTTCTACTGCCATAACATATGAGAGTTCTGCATTAAAATTAGCAAGATACTCAGTACGATCCATAAAACCGATGCCTTGTCGATAATCCATCGTTTCACAAAGTTTTTCTGCTCCTCTATGCAAGTATCCAATATAAGGTGTCACATCTGTAATCATTTCACCATCTACAGACAAAACCATTCTGAAAACACCATGAGTTGATGGATGTTGTGGGCCCATATTAACCAAAATTTCTTGGGTTTTAATTTCTTGATTGGAAATTTTATCCATTATAATTCCTTAAATATCACTTGAAGGCTCAATATCTTCACCCTGTAAAACTTCTATTTCTGCCAAAGGATGTGATTTACGTAGCGGGAATACGTCTGTCATATCTTCAGGGAGTAACAAATTTCTTGGATCAGGATGATTGTTGAAAATTACTCCAAACATCTCTGACGTTTCTCTCTCATACCAATTAGCGCCTCTCCAAACATTTGTTGAAGAATCAATAGATAAATCATCATTACTCAGTTTAGATTTAATAGTTAAATTATATAAATTATTAATCGAGTANACTTGATAAACNATTTCAATACCATCGNTGGCATAATCAATACCAGATAAACATCTNAAATAATTAAAATTCAAATTAGAATTGNTNTTTAATTGCATTAAAAAATTATTNATATTTTCTTTNTCTACTCTCACAATTAAATCTACTGGACTCAATTNACCTTCTTGTTCGACTCTCAAAAAANTAACATCTTGGATATTTTCTACAAGTAANGAATAAAGCTGATCAAANCTNTNTAAAGTNANCTCNTCAATTAAATTATTNTCTTCTTCAGTCATTATTTACCAGCAGCCTTTCGATCNTCCATAATTTGTTCTTGTAAAACTAGAAAAGAATCTAATAAAGCCTCTGGACGAGGAGGACAACCAGGAACATATACATCCACGGGTACAACTTTATCAACTCCTTGTAAAACTCGATCATATCTAGTATATGGACCTCCATTAGTAGCACAAGCACCCATTGAAATCACCCATTTAGGGTTAGGCATCTGTTCATATAATCTCCTTACAGCAGGGGCCATTTTCTTAGTTACTGTACCAGCAACAATCATTACATCTGATTGTCTAGGAGAAGGCCAAGGAACAGAACCAAANCGATCTAAATCATAATGAGCCATGTAACTTGCAATCATTTCAATTGCACAACAAGCAAGCCCAAATGTCATTGGCCAAAGGGATGACTTTCTGCTCATTGCAAGAATTAAATCAGCAGGTACTTGTAAAATACCCGGTAAAACAGATTTATAAAGGGCTTTGCCAGGTTTATATTCTGCTAATGTTAGCTCTTTTTCTTCATTTGGATGCTCTATTGGGATCACTGGAACACTTAAATCATTTTCATTATCAACACTTTGATTTTGATTATTTTCTATCTCCATGAGAGTGCTCCTTTCTTCCAAGCATATGCAAGACCNACTAACAAAATTAAAATAAAAATAGACATATATATAAAGGACTCTGGACCAATTTCAATAAAACTAATTGCCCACGGAAAAATAAATAGGGCTTCTACGTCAAAAATGACAAATAAAATAGCATAAAAATAAAATCGAATACCAATATTAGTATTACTACTTCTTATAGGAATCATTCCGCATTCATANGTATCAGATTTTTGTTTTTCTGTAGAAAATGGAGCAAGGAGACGTGAGCCTATTAATGCACTAAAAACTAAAAAAAATGCTATAACAGCAGCAATAAGAACAGGAAGATAATCAATGAGGAGATTTTCAACTGAGTTCAAATTAAGCTCCAAACTATTGCATATTATATAACATCATCTAGTAAATATAATCATCATTTTTTTTATTTTTTATTTGTAATTCTTTCTAGAGCACTATGTAGATTTTTTAGACGATCTTTTAAATCTTCCATTTTTTTCTGATTACTAGCAACTACATTTTTAGGTGCTTTTTGAATAAAATCTTTATTAGTTAATAAATCATTGATTTTCTTAATGGCTGACTGGGTATTTTCAAGCTCACTATTTATTTTTTTGATTTCATTATCTACATCAATTAATTCATTTAAAGGAATTAAAATTAGTCCTATCGGCAATGAAGCAGTAATAAAATCATCGATATCTANGCCTTCTTGTTTNGAAATAATATTTAGCGGTAAACATCTACCCATCTTAGCAATAATTNAAGACATGGANTCGATTAAATCAACTGAAGATTCAGAAATAATTGTAGTTTCATGCCATTTTCCNGNTTCAACTTTATTTTCTGAGCGGATGTTTCTAATATTCACAACTATATTNTGTATTGCCTCAAAATCTTTTTTAGNTTTTGAAAATANAAATTTTTTATTTTCTTTAGGGTAAGAAGATGCAATTAATGGATTAGCATCTTTTACCTGAATCTTTTGATTAATATCATGCCAAATTACTTCAGAAATAAATGGCATAAAAGGATGTAATAATTTGATAACATTAGAAAAAACAAAAACCAAAACTTCTGGAGAAAAATTATCACTATTTTGATTTCTTATTTTACATATTTCAATATACCAATCTGCAAAATCGTCCCAAAAAAAATCTTTAATTAAAGATATAGCTTCAGAAAGCTCAAACTTTCCTAATAATCGATCAATGTCACTAATTAGCTCATTAAGATTGTTTAATATCCANTGATCTTCAAGATTGAGTTTAGTTGGATCNAATTCAGCATCATCAATTTTAGAAATATCTTTTTCTACAGCAATATTTAAAACAAACTTATTTGCATTCCATAATTTATTAGCAAANTTTCTCCCAGCTATAATTTTATCTTCAGTAATTCTTTGATCATTACCAGGAGAAGAACCTGNTAGTAAAGAAAATCTCAATGCATCTGTACCGTATTCTTCAATCAATTTAATTGGATCAACAACATTATTTTTAGATTTAGACATTTTAGAGCCATCAGCTGCTCTAACCAGTCCATGCAGATAAACATATTTAAAAGGAACTATGCCGTCCATATTGTAGAGTGATAACATAATCATTCTAGCAACCCAAAAGAAAATAATGTCGTAACCAGTTTCCATAACTTGAGTAGGATAAAATTTCTTTAAGTCATCTGAATCTGAATTAGGCCATCCAAGCGTTGAGTGAGGCCATAATCCAGATGAAAACCAAGTATCTAATGTATCTTCATCCTGTGATAGATTAGAAGAATCACAAAACAAACATTGATTTGGTTCTTCTATTTGTACATTCTCTTTATTGCATNCATTACAATACCAAACTGGAATTCGGTGACCCCACCATATTTGTCTGCTAATAGTCCAATCACGAATATTTCTCATCCAATGCAGATAAGTTTTCTCAAATCTAGCGGGCACAAATTGAATTTCATTATTTTCAACAACTTGAATAGCCNGATCAGCTAAAGGACCAACTTTTACAAACCATTGCTTAGATATTAATGGCTCAATGATAGAACCAGTCCTTTGACTAATACTCACAGAATGATTAATGGATTCAATTTTTTCTATTGCATTTAATGACTCTAATTTATTTACAAATGGAACACGAGCTTCTAATCTATCAAGACCTTGGAATTCTCCAGCAATCTCATTTAAAGAGCCATCTAGGTTAATCATTGAAAGCATCTGCAAGGAATGCCTTTCACCAATTTCAAAATCAAGCTGATCATGTCCTGGAGTTACTTTTAAAGCGCCAGTACCTAATTTCGGATCAATTGATTTATCAGCAATAATTTTAATCACCCGATCAACGTAAGGAACAATAACATTTTTTCCAACTAAATTTTTATATCTTTCATCATCAGGATGTACTGCAATTGCAGTATCTGCAGGAATTGTCTCTGGTCTAGTTGTTGCCACTGTAATGTATTGATCTAAATTATCCTCAAAAGCATATTTTACATACCAAAAATTGCCTTCTTCTTCTATGTATTCGACTTCTAAATCAGAGACAACTGTTTGAGAGCTTGTATCCCAGTTAACAATTCTTTCACCTCGATAAATTAATCCATCATTATATAAATTCACAAACGTATGTCTGACAGCTAAAGCAGGGCCATCATCCATGGTAAATTTTTCTCTTTCCCAATCTACTGAAGCCCCTAGTCGACGATGTTGAGAAGTAATACGTTTGCGAGAATTATTAACAAATTCCCAAACATGATTTAAAAATTTTTCTCTGCCTAAATCTTTTCTATTTATTCCATCAGCAATTAATTTTTTTTCAACTATTGCATTTACAGCAATAGCAGCATGATCNACTCCAGGAAGCCAAAGTGACTGTTTNCCTANCATTCTATTCCATCTAATAAGTGAATCTTCAACAGCAACGGTAAGTGCATGGCCTAAATGTAACTCGCCAGTTAAATTTGGTGGCGGCATAATAACAGTAAATGGTTCACCGCTTCCAGTAGGAGCAAATAAATTATTTTGCTCCCAGTAATCATAAATAAGCTCCTCAAATAACAATGAATTATATGCAGAACTAGNATTTTTATTTATTAAATTAATTACCTTTTTTGAAAACTTATTTGTCATATATGACCCTGTATAGAACTAATTTTCAAAATATGATTTTAACGACCACATGCCAGGTAAAAAACCTGCAGCAAGAATAATTTTTATTATATCACCTAAAATAAAAGGCTCTAAGCCCAAAGAAATTGCTTTGCCATATCCAACATTAAGACTATAAGCTAGCCAAATAACACCAAAAAGATAAATTATCGCATTGCCAATTAACATAGATAAAACAACTGATACAGGTTTTCTATCCCAGCCCATTTCCGATAGATAACCTACAGCATATGCTGCTGCTGCAAACCCGACAAGATAGCCAGCAGTAGCTCCAGAAAAATATGACCAACCTGAAGAAGCACCAGCAAAAACAGGTAAGCCAGCAATTCCAACAAATAAATAAGCCAGCATAGTTGTCACACCAAGCCTGCTACCATAAGCTGCAGCCAAAATTAAAACACCAAAAGTCTGTCCAGTGATTGGTACCGGTGTAAAAAATAAAGTAATTCTAATTTGAGCAGTCATCCACAAAATTAGTACACCAGAAAAAACCAGAAGTAATGGTTTAATAATAACTTGCTCATTCATTGGTAATGCACGTGCAAGTGACGGATATTTATCATGATTATTTTTAAAGAATAGAAAACTCATTGTACCTCCCTAGATTATAATGAGTAACAACTTAATTTAAATATCAAATTGATTACTAGATAAATAATATATTAAGACATTATCAAGGATAATATACAAAGATTCTAGTTAAGGAGCAAAGAAGATGGAAGTAATAGGAATAGGCTATTTAGCTATTGTTTGCCAAAATATTGACGAAACAGTTAATTTTTACTGTAATGGCTTAGGATTTGAAAAAATTTATCAGGANCCCAATAGAGATGATCCAGAGTCGACTCAAGTGTTNTTAATGAACAANAATGGTAATGGAATAATGCTTGTTGGGCCTAACGATCCAAATATGAAACTCGCAGAAAAAAATATTGGCGTTGGATCAATGCAATATNTNGCATTATATGTCAAAAATGCTGATTTAGATGAAGCATTTTATANNCTATCAAATGCAGGCATTCANATAAGTGAAGAAATACAAAGAGGATATGANCGAATGNTTTTNCTTGAAGATCCTAATGGNACCTTNNTCACNCTAATAAGTTGGCCAGGAATAGATAATTTATCANCAAATGAATATATTAAAATCTTAAAAAATGTAGAAGAGTACAGAAATAAAGACAAATCAGAATTTATAGAAAAAAAACATTTCGAAAAATAGTATCATCTACTTATTTACTGTAGTGACTGCACGTTTAAGCTGTGTAATAATAATTATTTGTATTAGATAGTTTGTAAGGTAAAAAAATGCCCAAAAGAACTTGGCAGCCAAAAGTAAGAAAAAGACTTAAGAAACACGGTTTTCGTGCAAGAATGTCTACTAGGGCTGGAAGAGCAATTTTAAGTAGAAGAAGAAACAAGAATAGATCATCATTGACGGTCTAATGCCAGTCTAATGTAAAAACATTAATGAAGAATAAAATAAAACTTTACAAACAAGAAATTAATAACATTTATAGTACTGGAAAACATTTACGTTCTAGTTATGTAAAGTTAATTACTCTAAAAAATAGTTTTAAAAAAAATAGATTAGTATTTTCAATAAAAAAACAACATGCTAATGCTGTTGAAAGAAATAAGATAAAAAGGAGAATCAAAGCAGTAATACACAAAAATGAACAAATAAATGGATTTGACATGGTAATAAGTGTATTTCCCAAAATAAAAACAGCAACTTTTGCAGAAATAGAAGAAGATTTTAAGAAAATATTAGTAAAATTGGAAAAATAGTTTACATAATAATTAAATAATCAAAATATGGATAAATACTAAAGGAAAGATTAATTTTTTGAAAAAACTTACAATATATTTAATAAAAATGTACCAAATTATTATTTCTCGCAATACTTATATTCAATGTAGACATTTCCCTACCTGTTCCAATTATTCATTAAAGGCATTGAATAGATATGGATTCTTTTTGGGCTTATTTATATCTGTTAAAAGAATATTTCGGTGTTTTTTCTTCAATAAAATGTCTTATGATCCATTGCCGAATTTAAATCATGCTGAATTAGTAAATTTTAAAATGTTCCACGTGAAACATTTTAAAAAAACGAATAAGGATTAACTTATGCCTATAGGTTCTACATGGAGATTTTTAATTGAGGATCCGCTTCTAAATATACTGGTTGGATTAAGTAACTGGCTATTTGACTCATACGGTCTTGCGATCCTTGCATTTACTTTAATAACAAGGATCATGACCTTTCCTTTGACCAAAAAAACACTAAATTCAATGAAAAATTTACAATTAATCCAGCCAAAAATACAGGAAATTCAGAAAAAATATTCAGATCCTAAAAGGAGATCTGAAGAAACAATGAAGCTATACAAAGAAGCTGGTGTAAATCCCTTAGGGTGTCTAGGACCTCAACTAATTCAACTGCCTATATTTATAGGTTTATATCAAGTAATTAGGTTGACTTCTTCACAAGATGTAAATAAATTAACTGAATTAGCAGAAAGATTGTACAATGTCGATTTTATAACAAATGGTATTCCATTATCTAACGAATTTTTGTTTATAAACTTAAATACAAATGGTGAATGGTATTTAGCTTTAATAGTATTTATATCCGCATATATGCAACAAAAACTATCATCAGCATCAAGTCAAACTACACAAAATGATCAACAAAAACAAATGAACAAAATGTTACAAATATTTATGCCAGTATTCTTTGCATATATAATTTTTTCAGTTCCATCAGGATTAGGGCTTTATTGGGGTGCAAGTACAATTATGGGTATTATTCTTCATATCATGTTTATAGGAATGCCTGAGAATAAAATGCAGCTTATACCAATAATTGGATCAATGGCATCCAAACAAAACACAGAAAACAATTTAAAATCATTAAAAGAAGGGAAAAAGGACAATGAACCTAGTAGAAGTAAACGGCAAAACAGTAGAGGAAGCAGTCGATCGAGCACTAAAAAAACTAGGCCTAACAAAAAAAGACGTAGAAGTTGAAATCGTTTCAACTGGTAAAACTGGCTTTTTAGGGCTTGGTTCAGAAGATGCAGTAGTTAGAGTAACTGCAAAAAAGGGTGCTGTACAGAAAAAAAGACGACCGTATACATCAAAAAATAATGACAATCATCGAGGAAATAATAATTATAGAAATATCGAATTGCCTGTTAATATTCCTGGGCAACCGGAAGATCTACCACAAAAAGTGACTGATGATTTTAATGATGAAACAGATTTAGCTGGAAAAACAATTAGAGATTTATTAAANTATTTAGGATTTAGTGAAACTAAAATTACATCCAGAGAGCCTCAGAATGAAGAAGAGGGCCTTGGAAGAATTGATTCATTATTTAATATTAAGCCAAATTCAAGAGACAATAAAAANGAACTGGGCATATTAATCGGAAAGTCAGGGCATACCATAAGGTCGTTGCAAACAATTGTAAATGCTATTGTTGGTCAACAAATAGAAGAACGGAAATATTTTGGNATTGATATTGACTCATATAAAGTAAGAAAAAATGAAGCATTGTCAGAAATGGCATTGGATATTGCTGATGAAATCAGAATTACTAAAGAAAAAGTAATTTTAGAGCCAATGCCTCCTGCTGAAAGAAGAATTATTCATTTAGTGATAGAACAGGAAGAAGGCGTTAGTTCAAAAAGTAGCGGCAGAGGCAATGAAAGAAAAGTTGAAATATACTATAGTAATGAAGAGTAAAAAATAATTTTCGATAAGCAAATATAATGTTCTCAAAGATCATATCTGTAAGTAACCAAAAAGGCGGGGTTGGGAAAACAACAACAGCAGTNACAATAGCATCTGAGCTAGCACTAAAAAATTATAAAACTTTAATTATTGATTGTGACCCACAATCAAATTCAACATCTTCTTTTGAAATAAATAAATTACCAAATAAAACTATATATGAAGTACTAGTCAATCAAGAAAGTATAAATGATAGTATTTGCTCAACGTCAATAAAAAATCTATATATAGCCCCTAGCAATCAAAATTTATCAGCAGCAGAGATAGAACTAGTTGACATAACAAATAGAGAGATGTTACTTAAAAATGCTATCAACGAAATAGAAAAAGACTACGATTACATTATAATTGATACTCCCCCTGCTCTAGGAATATTAACAATCAATTGCCTGTCTGCCTGTAAATGGATATTAATTCCTTTNCAAGTTGAGTATTTTGCATTAGAAGGATTGAACAANCTCATGCAAACAATTGAAATGATTAGGGATAAAATCAATGATCAAATTACAATTTTAGGTATTATTTTAACAATGTTTGATAAAAGGAATAAGCTAAGTTTTGAAATTGAGTCAGAAATCAAAAAATACTTTGATGCCTTATTACTTGGCAACATTCCTAGATCAATTAGAATAGCAGAAGCTCCTAGTCATGGTATGCCTATACAAATGTACGACAAAGACTCTCCTGGCGCTCAAGCATATAGTATAATAACCAGTAAAATATTAGAAAAAATTGAAAATATGGAAAATAGTTAAATGGAAAAGAAGAATAAATTAGGTAAAGGCTTAGGTGCATTAATTTCATCTAATCAATCTAATAAATTGGATGATCAAATNAGTAAAATTAANATTGTATCTATCTCACCAAACCCTGCTCAACCAAGAAAAAAGTTTAANGAGGATGATATTCAGGAGTTAGCAGAATCAATAAAAAATCATGGAGTATTACAGCCAATAATTATCAGAAATAACCCAAACAATCAGANTGAATATNTATTAATTGCTGGTGAAAGAAGNNTAAGNGCATCAAAAATNGCTGGNCTAGAAAAAATNCCTGCAATTATAAAAAAGGTTGATGNCCAAGAAAATGTAGAACTAGCTATAATTGAAAATATTCAAAGGAAAAATCTAAGCGCTCTAGAAGAAGCTGCTGCTTATAAACAACTTGCTGATGAATATAATTTAATTCAAGAAGAAATTGCTCAAAAAGTTGGTAAATCAAGATCGGCAATAGCCAATTCGATAAGATTATTAGAGCTACCAAACGAAATACAGTTAATGTTACAAGAAGAAAAATTGAGCGTAGGGCATGCAAAATTATTACTAACAATTGATTCTAGTAAACAAAACTTTTTTGCAAAACTCGTGATAGATAAAAATTTAAGTGTAAGAGATTTAGAAAGCAATATAAAAAAAATAAGTGTAAAAACTGCTCAAAAAGATATCACGATAAAACAAGACCCTGATGTAAAAATTATTGAAGAAGAATTAATTAAAATATTTGGCACTTCTGTTAAAATTAATTTAAATAAAAAAAATTCAGGTACTGTAAAAATTAATTTTCACAGTATTGATGAATTTGAAGGTATTTTAGAAAAATTAAAATATGATAAGGGCAACAAATAAATGTCAAGNATAGACTTNGTTACTGGAGCACCCATTCGATACGCTGAAATAGTTTCAGAGGTTGCAAATTTGAGTAATCTAACAAAAAAAGCAGTAGAACAGAAAAACACAGAAAAAAAAAGTAAGAAGGACACCAGTAGCAACGAAGAAGAATGGTCGACCCATAGAATATTATGTCATATGCTAAATTACTCATCTAATATCAATCTGTTAATAACAAGAATGTTAGTAGATACTGATCCTAAACAGATTAAATGGAATGAAAATAGCTCTTATGACAATCTAAANCAAAAAGAAAAGCCCACAATTAGCATCTTGAATCAATTTAAAGAAAATATTGAAGAATTAGTAGCAACATTATCTGAGACTCCTGATGCAGCATGGGGNAGATCCGGCAATCACATTTATCTTGGCAAAATTTCAGTTAAGCAATTAGTAAAATGGCATTGCAATCATCTTTTGCAACATATTAATCAAATTAATGATTCATAAAAATTAACTAATTAGACCCTTTCATCCTTAAAAGTAAAATCTGCAAGCTGACCAATGAATTGACATTAAATGCTAATTGATCTTTAGCATATGCAATATTTTTTAAATTACTCATAATATTATTAAAAGAAAATGAACTGTCCTTATCAAAAAAACTAGGTGCAACATTAATATTATTAATTGAATACAAATGCCATCTAAACCAATCCTCCCAACAATTTAATATCAAATGGAAAAGAGCAGGATCACTTCGATAAATCGAATTTAAATTTTCAGCAAAATTGATTCTATCAATAGTTTTTGCATTCAATATTTGACTTAATTCTGAAAATATTTTACTAATAGAATCAATTTTTTCTTGATTTAGAGCCATCTGACTAGCGCTATCAATTCTTGATCTACTCAAAATTGCAAAATCTGATGCCATATGNTCATTAATTTTAAACTTTTTGGACAAAATCTTTTGTATTTTTTGAAAATTTAATGGCGGAATTTCAATAATATGACATCTTGATTTAACTGTATCTAGAACATTATTAATGTCATTAGCAATTAAAAGAAAAATAGTTGATGGNGGNGCATCTTCAAGAGTTTTNAGTAGAGCATTAGCAGCTTCTGAAGTCATTAGATTTATGTTNCTTACAATAAATATTTTATATTTTGCAATAGTAGGCGAAAGCATAGANATTCTATTAATTCTTTTGATCTGACATATCTTAATTGAACGAGAACCATCAGAATNATGATTTCTGTGNTTNGCATCATTTAGGTCACAATTACTGTCTGTATCAAAATGCANGATGTCTGAATGTGTTCCATTATTNATATTTAGACAAGATTGACAAGAACAATTTGCTTGATAAGATTCACAAACTAATAACTTTGCAAATAGTTTAGCTAAATAACTTTTCCCAATACCTGATGGTCCATTAAATAAATAACTAGCACTCAATGATGATATGTTAAAATATCTTAGATATTGCTGTGCTAGTTCATCATATTCACTTTCAATTAATAGACTTAATTCGTGCTTTGTTAATTCATTTATCATTCTCAAACTCAAGTTACGTCTAAGGCAATAATTTCTTCTATTGACTCTCTTCTTCTAATTAATTTAATTTGATTATTAGTATAAGAAATTACTGCTGGCTTATAAGCAAGATTATAATTTGATGCCATAGCCAATTGATATGCGCCTGACATAGGTAAAACAATATATTCATCGCGCATTAACTTTGGTAAGTAAATATCTTTAATTAAATAATCACCAGATTCACAATATTTACCAGCAATGGTTACCAAGTCGTTAAATTCTCTATCTAAGTTTTGTAAAGGAAGAGCAAAATATTTTGCGTCATATAGTGTAGGTCTTATATTATCAGACATGCCTCCATCTACAGACAAATAAGTTCTAACGTCTTTGATTGTTTTTCGTGAACCAACTTTATAAATAGATAATCCAGCTCGTGCCATTAACGAACGGCCTGGTTCAATAAATAATTTTGGCAAATCTATTGAATAATTCTTGCAGTTGAACTTTATTGTTTCAGCAATAGCTAAGGCAAAATCATTAACTGATGGATTAATCATTCCTGGCTCAGAAATAACACCGAAACCACCTCCAGGAGAAAATTCATTAAATTCTAATTTATATTTATCAATGCAAATATCTTTAATAAATATAAACATTTTATTTATTGCCTCTTTATAAGGTTCAATAAAATTAATAGGGCTACCTAAGTGAGCATGTATTCCAGCAAAAAAAATATTTTTTTTGCTGGAAATTAACTCAATAGCTTTTTCAGCTGAACCATCATCCATATTTAAGCCAAACTTGGAATCTTTAAGGCCAGTAGTAGTTTTTTCATGAGTATAAGGATCAATATTAGGCGTGACTCTTAACAAAACTTTTTGTTGTTGGTATTTACTAGCAATATTATCTATAATTTCAATTTCTTCTAAATTATCAATAATGATTGCGCCAATATTATTTGAGATTGCTAAATCAATTTCTTCAACAGTTTTATTATTACCATGAAAATAAGCATTTTTAAGACTAATNCCTGCAGAAAGCAGCATTGAAATTTCACCATGTGAAACAACATCAAATTTNATATTCATCGAATTTAACATTTTTGCTAAAGGTAAATTTAAAAATACTTTACAGGCATAAAGAATATCTAATTCTCCATAATGTTTTAAAAAAGCTTTATGAAACTCATCATATTGTTCTTTTATAGTTTCAAAATCATACAAATAAAGAGGAGAGTCAAATTCTTTAACAATATTGGTAATTTTTAAATCACCAATAATTAAGTCGTTGTCACTATCGATAGAGACATTTTTTGGAAACAAACTAGAAACTAATTGCTTACTATTATTCATATGACTCCATAAATTTATTTAAATGAACTATATTACTTTCCATTTATCTTGATCAATCTTTAATTTAACTTTATTCAACTCTTTTAATCTATATAAATGAGAACGTATTTGATTTAGAGCAGAATTTTTTAATCCTTTTTGTAAATTTGGATAAATAGCGTTCAATAAATCAGAATCTAGTTTATGCCCCTGATCAATTAAATCAATAATTTGTTTTTCACGGTTTAATCTATGCAGTATTAACCTATTGATCTTCTGCTTTGGATTTGTAATAACATTACCGTGGCCTGGNGCAATATATTTTAATTTATATCTATTCAGTTTTTTTAAACTTTTCAGATATAAATTCATATCTCCATTTGGAGGTGCTGAAATACTAACCGTATCATATCCTAAAATAGTATCACCTGAAAAAAGTACCTTTTCATTGCGAAATAAATAACAAATAGAACCTAAAGTATGACCTGGAGTATGTAATGCTTCTATATTTAAATTACCAACCTTAATCTGATGCCCATGTTTAATATATTTACTGATTGGAGTTTGAACTTTTTCATCTTCCCATTTTTGTCGTTTTTTCCTATATCTTGCTGGAGTATCATCACTTTCAGATCTTGTTTTTAACATCTTTTTTTCTTGCTTATGGATAAGAACTTTTGCGTTAAAGATTTCTGATAATTGCCTTGATCCAGAGGAATGATCTGAATGATTATGAGTTAATAAAACATAATGAATGTTTATATTGGGTAAATAATTATTAATATAATTTTTTAGAGATAAAAAAGATGTTCGATCTCCAAACCCAGAATCAACAAGAATAGCATCATTATTTGAGTGTACAATCCAAGTATTTGAAGCGGGAAAACCTTTTATAAATTGAAAATTTTTTACTGTATGTTGAATTACAGAAGTTGTGAGGTGTTTAACAATATACTTATCAGAATATAAATTGCTTTTCTTTTTCAAAATCACACCCATGTAATTAATAATTTTTATTAGTTATAACATAAAACAACTAATAAAATTATTCATGTTTTTGATATATTAAATAATTAAATTATGAATAACTATAAAAAATTTTATGATGGACTATTTTTGTGGCATCATAATAACAAAATTGCATTCCCATGGCAAAATCGAAATGACCCATACTATGCCTTTGTAGCTGGGTATTGCGCACAACAAACTCAGATTGCCCGAGTTATAACAATTTGGAAAAGCTTAATTAAAAAATTTCCAACACTTTCGGAACTTGCCAACTCAAGTAATACAACATTATTAAAGATATGGGATAACGCTGGTTATCCTAGAAGAGCCATTAATATGAAAAAGGCAGCTCAGATTATCATGACAGAATATAATGGTTTGATTCCTAATAATTTAGAACAATTAAAAAAACTCCCTGGTATTGGAGACTATACTGCATCAGTAATTTTAGCTTTTGGATACCAAAAAGATATAGCTGCAATTGATATAAATTTTATGAGAATATTAAGTAGATATTTTTTTGGAAAGGAAGAAATAAAAAAAGAAGAACTAAATAATATATTAAAAAAATTAAATAAAAAGGACTCATTCCATTTTTGGAATCCAGCAATCATGGACTTTGGATCATTAATATGCAAGGCAAAACCTAAATGTGAAAAATGTATTTTTAATCAAAAATGTATAAGCTATACAGAAAATCTACTGGTAAATAAACAAACAAAAAGNAAAAATTACCTAGGTTCAAATAGATTTTTTAGAGGAAAAATATTACTTATACTAAGAGAAACAAAGACTAATAAAATTGAAAANACAAAATTAAGACAAGAAGTCAAAGATTTTAAAATTAATAAAGCAGTTTACAGAAAAGTAATATCTGAACTAGAAAAAGATGAATTGATTTCAATAAAAAATAATTACATATATCTAGGCAACTATAAAGAAAAATAATTATTCTGGTATTGGAAGGCCAGTTGCAAAGTCGATACCAGGATTACCATAAGTCTCCGAAGCACTCTCAAGAGCAGGATCCCATTTTCCTTTTTCAGGAATATCTGTAATTATAGATTCTGTTGTTAGCATCATCGAAACAACAGAAATTGCATTCTCTAATGCAACTCTAGTAACTTTAACAGGATCAACAATTCCTAAATCAAACATATCACCATATTCACCGTTAGCAGCATTATAGCCTATGTTGCCGCCTTTATTATTAACAACTTCATTAATAACAACTGCACCTTCTTCACCCGCATTAGTAACAATTTGATTCAAAGGCTCTTGCAAGGCAGCATAAACCATTCTGACTCCAGTACCTTGATCAGTACCTGTTAATTTTTTCACTAGAGGTAGAAGTTTTTCTCTTGCACGAATATATGCTATTCCTCCACCAGGCACTATGCCTTCATCAATAGCAGCCCGTGTTGCATTCAGAGCATCATCNACTCTAAATTTCTTTTCTTTAACTTCAACTTCGGTTGCACCTCCAACTTTAATAACTCCGACACCACCTGATAATTTTGCAAGTCTTTGTTTAATAATGTCGCCTTCAAACGGTGAATCATCTAATTCTAATTGCTTTCTTAATTCTTGTATTCTTTGATAAACTTGATCGTCTGTTCCTTTACCACCAATAATTGTTGTAGTTTGTGAATTTGAAATAACCTTAGATGCTCTTCCAAGAGCAGCTACTTCAATACCTTCAAGGGTATATCCAATTTCAGGGTTTATGAACATTCCTCCGGTAAGAGCAGCCATGTCTTCGCACATGTTCTTTCTTCTTTCTCCAAAAGATGGGGCACGAACAACGAGTGGCTTTAAATTGCCTTTCATTTTATTGAGTACTAACGTTGAGAGTATTTCATCCTGCATTTCATCACAAAAAATAACAAGATTTTTTGTTACTTTCACTAATTTTTCCAATAACGGAACCATCNCTTGNACATTATCAAGCTTTAAATCAGTAATTAATATATGCGGATCTTCAATTACACATTCTAGTCGATCTTTATCAGTAGCAAAATGAGGTGACATCCATCCATTTTCAACCTGCATTCCCTCTACTACTTCAGTTTCAAATTCTATAGACTTACCCTCTTCAACTGTAATGACACCATCACTGCCAACTTTTGTAATTGTATCAGCTAAAAGAACGCCTATTTCTTCATCACTATTTGCAGCTATAATTGCTACTTGTTCGATTATAGATTGCTCTGTAACTTTGACAGAATTTTTATCTAACTCTTTATTTANTACTTGAAGTGCTTGATTCATACCTTTTCTAATTTCCATTGGATTAGCGCCTGCTGCAACATTTTTCATACCTTGATGAAAAAGTGCTTGAGCTAGTACAGTGGCTGTTGTTGTACCATCACCAGCTAAATCATTTGTTTTGATCGCAACTTGCTTAACTAACTGAGCNCCTAAATTATGAAACGGATGAGGTAAATCAATATCTTGGGCAACTGTAACTCCATCTTTAGTAAAAGTGCCACCTATATGAGGTTTGTCTAAAACAACATTACGACCTCTAGGGCCTAAGGTCACTTTAACAGCATCTGCAAGTACATCAACACCGATCCTNAAATCATGTCTTGCTTTTTCATTAAAACGTAGCCATTTGCCTTTTTCAGCCATTATCATTCCTCCAAATTGCTTAAGTTAAACTAAGATTTTTTAGCTTTACTTGATGTACCAACTCGAGCCAAAATGTCTGATGCTCGAACTATAATATATTCTTCCCATTCTGTGCCAGCAAANTTCTGGTATATAACAACATCACCTGATTTAAGATCAACTTTTTCAATTTTTCCTGAATCATTTGTTTTACCTGGGCCAACAGCAATAACTTTTCCTTCTTGAGATTTTTCTTTAGCTGAATCAGGTATTACAAGACCAGATACAGATACCTCTTCTTCTAAAATAGGCTCCAACACAACATAATCAGAAAGAGGGGATAATTTATCACTCATCTAATACTCCTAAGATTTTAATTAACATCATTTTACATAGCTTAAATAAAAAAANTGTGGGCTTTAAGCAAAAGAAAGTTTAGCACTCCAANTATNTGGAGTGCTAGTGCTAGAGANAAAAATTATTTTCTATTTTTTATCTAGGAAAAGTTCNCCTCTAGTCATAGTNGAGTAAATATCCATGATTGTTTCNGGTAGAANTGCTTGATCAATATGGTTNGATGCAGCTGCACCNATCATAGCTGCATTATCAGTACATAGAATTGGAGCAGGAATATGTACTGGGATTTTACTTTTTTCCAAAAAACGATCTCGTAAATTTTTGTTAGCAGCAACACCGCCTGCAATAATAATCGATTGAGCATTCATATCTTCAGCAGCTGCAAATGTTTTTCTTGTTAATATATCTACAACTGAGTCTTGAAATGCCCATGCAATTTCATTAGCAGATTCATTTGGTTTAGTTTTAATATAATTTAGTACAGCAGTTTTTAGTCCAGAAAAAGAGAAATCATATGTGTCACGTAACCATGCACGAGGAAACTGTAAATTCATAGCTTCTGCTTCACTTGCAAGCTTAGATATTGCAGGCCCCCCTGGATAACCAGCGTCTAACATACGACTTACTTTATCAAATGCTTCACCAGCAGCATCATCACGTGTTCCTCCTAAACGCTCAAAAGAAAAATTTTTTTTCACAAGAATTAATTCAGTGTGACCTCCAGACACAACTAAGGCGACTGCAGGTAATTCAGGAGATTGACTATCTAGCCAATTTGCTGCAATATGACCCTCTATGTGATCTACGGGAATAAATGGCTTTGAAAGAGCATATGCCATTGAACGAGCAAAGGAAAAACCAACAATCAGAGCTCCAGGCAATCCTGGGCCCATTGTAGAAGCAATATAATCAATATTATCTAGTTTGACCTCAGCAATCTCAAGTGCTTTGTCAGATAGCTGTGAAATACACTTTAAATGCTCCCTAGCAGCTACTTCTGGAACGATTCCGCCTGTTTTATTATGAATCGATACTTGCGATTCAACTAAATTAGAAAGAATCGTTTCTCCGTCTTTAATAACAGCTACACTTGTTTCATCACATGATGTTTCAAAAGCTAGAATTTGCATCATAAAACCTAATTATTCAGTCACTAACTTCAATTTCAAAAATTGATGAACTAGTTAAAGCATAAAGATTTTGACTGTTTGAATCATAAAAAATTGATTTTAAATCTTTAAAATCTTTATTTACCCATTGCCTCTTAAAATATTTACTTTGGCTGCATTCAATGATTCTGTTTCTTTCATTATCAGCAATGAAAATTTGTTCACTTGATGCACCAAAGATAACATCTGTGATACTTGAAGGAAATTCATCTATTCCTAGACACAAAAATTCAATTCGCACATCATCATACGTCCAAATATTATTTGATGAAAATAAAAGTAACTTTTGATTCAAATCAATGCCAGAAATGTTATCTCCTAACTGAATAAGACTACTTAATTTAATGGAGTCAATTTTTTGATTAGTCTTTAATTTTGAAAATAAAATTTCTCCTATTTGTGAATCAAAGATATACAATTCGTCATTAAAAATTTCTAAATCATCGATGGACGTTAAATTAGATGAAAAAGATTCTAGGGTATAAATATCTAATGTATTATTTAATTTTTTTACATATAAATTGTTATTATCATCTAAAACAAATAATTTTTTTCTAAATTTATCATATGTTATCTGCGTAGGTGAACCTAACAAAATATCATTAATAAAAGTGCCTTGTCTAAAAATTTCAATAAAAGAGTTATCAGTAATAGTATATTGAAAAATTCTTCCACTACCACGATCTAATATCCACAATAAATTTGAATTAGATAATAATTTGATTGGGGAAAAAGAATTAGCAAAATTGTTTTCAAAAACTAGTAATTTATTTGAATTTGAGATTAGAGAAATATTATTTAATAATTTTTCTCTATTTTTGATTTCTGAATTCAATAATTCAAACTTGTCATTAAATTCAAAAACTGAACCTTCCTCAATTAAAAGCAATGCTTCAGAAAGAATTTGTCGCTGAGACGCTTTATCTTGATTTTCATCCAATAAATCATATTCATTAATTAATTGCTCAATATTATTATTTATACTGTTAATTCTGTCATCTTTTATATCGCCATAAAATAGTGCATTAAAAACAAGAAGTACAAAAATCCCTAGCCCAATCATCACAGATGTAAAGCCTAATACATTCATGATATTAAATCTTAGTTTCAAAATAGGGAAAATAGGAAAGTGATATTGAGAAAGTTTAAAAAAATTAGAAGACCATTTAAATCTTTTTATGGAATCATTTAATTGAATATCAGTCTCATGATTATTACTATTGAATGTTTCTACATTAACTTTGTCTTCATTAACATCTAATTCAAGTTGTACAGATTTCTGCTCTAAATAAAATGCTCCTTGGGGTATTTTTGGTTTATCATCTACCTGTGCCATATAGCAAACGCTTAGATTATCAAAGGTTCTTACGCGATTAAATAAATCACTTAAAGATCTATCAACGCCACCTTTCAAAATCATATTTATTTCTGTCAGGCTAAGCTCTGATTCTAATTGCTCAGAGCTAACAATTAGATCATTAGATATAAAATTAACTTTATTAAACAATGGTTGAAATTTATTCTGAGAACCTAATGGGTCGCTGTTTTCAACTTTATATATCTTTGGCTGTTTAATTTTTGTTTTTTCAATTGATGCAATATAATTTGAACCAGAGTTAGCAATTAATATTTGATCATTGGAAATAATAAAACACGAAATACTTATCTGCACTTTATGTTCTTGAAGAGAATTTTGGTTCCATTTAACGACTTGCATATTCGCATTATTTAGTGCTTTTAATATTCTTCCAGTTACAGAAAAATTACTACTAACAAAGTCAGTTAAGATTGATGACATTATTTCTCTACAAAAAGAATCTGAATCAGTATTATTTGGTTGACTAAATATAATAATCCTGTTAAAAAACTGATTATTTACTTCCGAGTGATCTAGAATATACTTATTATTTTCTTGAATATTACCATCTTGAATATGGAAGGAACCAACCCAATTAACCATAATTAACTTTTCAATATATAAACAAATAAAATAAACTAAACTTAATAGATAATAATACTATCGATTAAGACAGAATTGGTTACAAAAATGAAAAAACAAAATAATATTGAAATCTTAGAAAAAAAACTTTTAAAATTATTAAAAGATAAATCTCCTTTACCACCTTTAAACAATGCTTTTTTTATCAATGGTTTAGAAATTAATGTTGATCATGAAATAGACAAGGGGAAATATGTAATTTTGTTAGAAGATGGTAAATTTTACGAATTAATAATCGAAATTGATTCGTTATCAAGCGGAAATTTAGATATTTTAGCAAATAGAAATGAGCAAATTATTCCAGTAGATTTTACTAAAGATGAAAAAATCATTTATATAAATGCAGCAATAGAAAAATTAACATCTTTTTAATTAGTTTTTAGCTTTGTAGTCGCCGCTTTTACCACCACGTTTTTCTAACAATCTAATATTTTTTAATTCAACGCTGTGACTAATTGACTTGGTCATATCATAAATTGTCAATCCTGCTATTGAAACTGCAGCTAATGCTTCCATTTCAACGCCTGTTTTATAAAATGATTCTACAACTGAAATAATTTTTATAACTAGTTTATCTTCTTGAATATTTGGTAATAAAATTGACACATCTGCATTGCTAACAGGAATAGCATGACAAAGTGGTATCATTTCGTGAGTTTTTTTTACTGCTAAAATACCAGCAAGTTTAGCTGCCGCAATGATATCTCCCTTCGGTAAGCTATGGTTATTAATTTTGTCAATAATTTCTTGATTAACAACGACTTCGCACATTGCAGATGCATATCTATTTGACGATTCTTTATTAGAAATATCTGACATGTTAATTGATTGCTCTTCACTCAAAATAACCTCCTTAATTTAACCACCTATATATGGCATTTCTATCTTACTGCTTCCTGATGATAAAACACTTTCATTTCTTAATTCAGAATATCTATCATTGCGATCTGACCAGATAGAATTAATAAAATTTGAAATTTGCTGATCTGTAAAATCACCACGTATCTTTTCTTTTAAATCAAAACCACTTAAAGAAAATAGACAAGTATATAACTTACCTTCTGAAGATAATCTAATTCTAGTGCAATCATTGCAAAAAGGTTCAGAAACAGAGGAAATGAACCCAAATTCAAGAGAATTATCTTGAATTTCATACCTATTTGCAACTTCACCAAAGTAATTTTTTTCTAGTTTTTTAATATTGTAATTTTTCTCTATCATTTGGAGAATTTCCTGTGAATGTACAACTGAATTTTTATTCCAATCATTTGTACTGCCCACATCCATAAATTCTATAAAACGAATAACTATATTAGAATGTCTAAAATATTCAATCATTTCTAAGATATGTTTATCATTTATGCCCCTTTTGACCACTACATTAATCTTAACTTTAAGTCCGACTTCTATAGATTTTTCAATACCTTTTAATACATCTTCATGAGAATAATCACTATCACTAAGCATCTTAAAAATTTTATCATCTATTGCATCAAGACTTACAGTGATACGTTTTAAGCCCGAATCAAATAATTGTTCTGCTTGTTGTTTTAATAGGACTCCATTTGTCGTTAGGGCAATATCAATTTTATTGATATTGTTTAACTGTTCTATCAACTTATATAAATTTTTTCTTAATAATGGTTCACCACCAGTAATACGAATCTTTTGTATGCCAAGGGAAACAAAAATTTTAGTTACTCTACATATTTCTTCAAAAGATAAAATTTCATCTTTATTCAAATAATTATAATTATTATTGTATATCTCCTTGGGCATACAGTAAGTGCACCTAAAATTACATCTATCAGTTACCGAAATTCTTAAATCTTTAAGGGGCCTATTCAACGAATCATATATATCCATATATACCTCAAATATACTACATTACTTCTAATAACGATTTAACTGCTAATGCACGATGACTAATTTCATGTTTTTTTTCTCCATATTCAGCCATAGTTTCTCCATTATTTAATTGAAAAATTGGATCATATCCAAATCCATTTTCCCCTCTAGGCTCTGAGGCAATGTTACCCCTAATATTTCCTTCTCTAATAATTGTTTGAGCTTTATAAAATCTTACTACTAACACTGCCTTAAAAACTGCAAGTCTTTGATTAGTCGACGCTTTAGACATTAACTTGATTAAAAAATTATTTCTTTGTTGATCATTATTAATATTAGAGCCACCAAATCTTGCAGAAAATACTCCTGGATTTCCATTTAAATAATCGACTTCTAAACCAGAATCATCAGCAAGTATAGGTAAATTTGTATATTTCTCATATGCTTCAATTTTAAATAATGCATTCTGCATATAAGAATGTCCATGTTCTGCAATATTTAATGTCTGTATCCCAATAGATTGAGGAGAAACTATCTCCCATTTAGATTGTGAAAACAAAAACTGCATTTCAGATAATTTGTGTTTATTGGATGAAGCAAATAAAATTGGTTGTTTCAAGATCAAGCAACTCTAAATTTCTGACCATCTTTTATTTAATTTATCTGCAACGGTAGGCATAGTCGTATACTCCATCTCATCAAGCGGCAATCTATGTGGTTCAAAAGGACCATGCTTACGAAGATAATCAGAGATTTCATTTGCTTCAATTCTAGCGTTATCGAATGAAGGATCATCAAACATATCCCTAGGTCCCACTAACTTACCGTCTGCTAATTGAAAACCTAAAGCAACTACTCTTGGTGGACCATCAAATCTTGATGGATTCGCCTCATCCAAAGAAACAGGCATCCAAGGACCATAATGAGAACCACGCATAAATCCTTCAACAGTCCAAGCTGTTGTAAATGCTTCTAAAACTTCTCCTACTGCTGGGAAATCTCCTTGACATCTTACAATAGCTGTTGGATCGTCTTTGCCAACATATCGACCAGCAATTTCTGAAAGCTTGTCTGTAGATGAAACACATGCAATAGAATTACTTGTACGACTTACTACTCGTTTAACAGCATATCGAGCTGGAGAACCTATAAAAACAAGTAAATCATAGATTTCTTCAGGAGAATTGAGAATGATTTTTTTATGCTCTTTGACATCATGTACTTCGAAGGCAAAACCTTGATGCAAAGATTCGGAAATCACAAGTCCAGCAGTATTAAATGGATCTGCAAACATCTTATAAAATGGTAAATTAAATGAGCCAGCAGAAGTCTTATCTCCCATAAAAATAATTACAGGCTCTGATGGTCTTTCTTCATATTCTAATTCTGCAGAACCTGGACCTGCTCCTTTTATATTTCCAGAAAAAGCATCAACTAATAGATCCTGCCCTGCCCCATATAAATGGAGTTTCTTTGCTACCTCAGTTCCAGCAATGAAAGAATCCCAAGCAAATTTGTGCACATCTTTGTTATCTTCACCATTATCATGCGACATAATTAGAAAAGCATCATCGCCACAAGCATATACTTGACCATCAATCAATAATGATTTGTTAACTGCCTCTTCCATTTTTTCTCTTAACAAATCCATGACATCAGGATGCATACCAGAATGACCAACAAAGCCACCTATATCCGCTTTAATTACACTTAATGTTCTTACCATCATTTCTCCCTATATTTGCTAAAAAAATTATATCAGAAGTTTGCTAATAGATTCTCAATGAACACAGTCATTTTACATTTTTTATTATATCAGATAAATAAGAGTGTGCCTGTTCAGCAATTGGTTTAGTGTAACCTCTAATGTCCCATTCAAGATCCTGTTCAGAATCAATATATTGATTCAAAATATCTATTTGTTTTTTTGCAGTATCAATTTGATGTATGCGATCTAAAGGTTTGAAGCCCTGTAACTTACGGGAACCTTCTCTACCTCCTTCAGGTATATACCAATTTTTAATTGAATAACCACAACCAGCAATATATAAAAGACGTCCTACTGGTGTCGCATCAGGAGGTACTCCAACTAATAGTGATCGTGCAGTTAAACGTCTATAGTCTGACTCATATTCAATCATCAAATGTCCACCCGGAGGTAAAATTTTACCAAGATTTGCAAAGATTTCTAACTCTGCCTGTTCTGAAACTTCTAAAGATTGATTTTTATCAAATTCTATCTGTTGATTAAAATTAATTATCTCTAACCAATTGAACCCAGGATAAATGCCGGAATTACATAAACCTAAAATTATTGGTTCTAAAGATATAATATTATCTTTTTTTAAAAATATTGAAAAATATTTTGCACCTATGTTATTGGAGGGACCAATGAATATTTCAAAAGAAAAATCACCATCAATTTTTATATTTAATAGTTCAGAGAGTATATTAGTACTCGAAGAATCAATTGCTTTCCATTGTTTTTTCATCAGTATTGCATTATATATTTAAATTAATAATCATAAATAAAAAAATAAAAAAATGCATACAATTAAATTTATATTAGAAAAAGTTAATATTTAAAAAAAAGGACATAATTTCCAATGCAAAATTTTTCTATTCAAGAAAAGGAAACTTATATCAATGTTGTAAAAGATTTAACTAATAGATCAAATTTTGAAAAAAATCTTGATAAAAAGAAAGGACAAAATTGGAAAGTTGCACATATTAAAGAATACTTAGAAAAAAATAGAAATTTTGAAGCTAGAAATACAATACATCTCGCTGGTTCAAAAGGCAAAGGTTCGACTGCTCATTTTATAAATAGCATTTTTGTGGAAAGTAAAAAAAATGTATTGCTATATACTTCACCTGATTTACATTCAGTAACAGAAAGAATTCTTCTAAATGGCAAACAAATTTCTAAAAAATTATTTGTGAAAATTGCTTCTCAATATACACAAAATACTTTTTTTGATAACTGGTCATATTTTGAACTCATGACTATCATTGCTTGGAAAGCAGCACAAATACAAAATTGTGAATGGCAAATTATAGAAACTGGCTTAGGTGGAAGATTAGATGCTACAAATGCATTAAGTAATAAAATCGTTAATATTATTACACCAATTGAACTAGAACACACTGAAATACTAGGTGATACATTGGAAAAAATTAGTAGTGAAAAAACAGGCATAATTAATAAGAGTGAAAATGTGGTAGTTTCAATAATGTCAGAAGAGACAACAAAAATAATAAAAGAAAAAATAAATTTGATTGGAGCAAAGCAATCGCTAGTCAATGAAGAATGTCAAATAAATTATAAAAGCCAATCAATAGATTACCAAATTTTAGACATTCATACTCCAATTACTATTTACAAAAATATTAAACTGAAAAATATTGGTACGCATCAAGCTGAAAATGCTGCAACTGCCATAAGGGCATGCGAAATTGCCTGGAAAAAAATTTATAAAGAAGATATTCCTGTTAATTATGTTTTACGGGGTCTTGCAAATACAATAATTCCAGGAAGAATTGAGAAAATAAAAGAAAAACCATTAATATTAATTGATAGTATGCATACAGTTTTATCAGCAAAAAAACTTGAANAAACNTTATCAAATCTTAAACTTCCAAAAAAACGTGTAATAATTTTTGGTNCATTGNAAAATAAAAATGTTNATNAAATTGCAAAAGTNCTTTGTAAGAATAATACAGAAATTATAGTTACTAAACCAATTTCAAATCGATCAATGCCCNTCAATAAAGTAAAGAAGNTTTTCAATNAATTTTCTACAAATGTTGTTGTAGAAAANAATTTAAAAAGTGCAATCAGNAAAATCTCTANTGATCCTCAANTAGATCGATATTTTCTTATTGTTGGAAGTACTTATTTANTTNCAGAAGCCAGAGAAATTATTTTATCAATAGATGGCGATAGAAAATTAAACTTAAGATAAATTTAAATATTCAANAATATTATCNCCCAAAACAGCATTTAGTGAGTTTTGGTTTATGTTTAATTTTTTCATCAAAATCAAATCTCTTGATTGATCTACTAACGGAAAGTCTGAGCCCCAAAAGAATTTTTTAGTCCCTAGTGATTTAATTGCTAGTTCTAGAACTTCAGAGTCATAGAGCAAACTAAAAGCTGCAGTATCAAAGCGCATTTTACTTTCTTGAATTTTCTTTTTCACAAATGGCATAAATTGATATATAGGAATACCGGCACCAAAGTGAGAGGCAATTATATCAAAATCATAGGAATTGATCATTTGCCATAATAAAGATAGTGTCAACCCGTTTTCTTTCCCATTGTAATTATGACCAATCAATTCAGAAGTATGAAAATTAATTTTCATACTAAACATGTTAAGAACTTGAAAAAGCTCTGGTAATATTTTATGTAATAAATCTTTTTCTTTAATTTCATTATCTATTCTTATTTCACCGAAACCTTTGACACCGGCTTTATGCATGTCTTCGATCTTAACTTTTATTTCATTAAAATTATTAATGTAAAGTGGTACAAAGCATATAAATTTATCTGGATAATTTTGTTGCTGAGAAATTAGATACTTAGCATGTGAATCAAAATGTACTTTTTCTTTCCAATGAAAACCCATTATAANGCTCATATCGACNTTAGCTTGATNCATGGATTCTAATAAATCTTCTGCATTAGCCATTTTGGTTTTGACAGAAGAATAAATTGAATTAAAATTCTCATCATTTCGACTTAATTCTTTTCTTCTGCTAATTTGTTCATCTGAAAAGAGATGTGTATGGCTGTCAANAATCATATNTACNCGCTTAAACATAGTTCAAAATTAAGAAAACAATTTTTTGCTATGTTGAATTATAATTTAGTTATTATATAGTTACTTATTAAATACTAAATAAATATAAAAATTTATGAATAATATAAACAACGATAATCAAATTCGAANAATTACAGAGGCNCTTCTTTTTGTTCAAAATCAACCAATACAGATAAAAACAATTGCTAAAATAATCAATACTTCTGTCAAAAATATGGAAAAAATNATTGAGGAAATAAGTGATTCACTTGATGACCATGGTATAAAAATTCAATCAGGCCCTTCAGGTATTCAATTGATCACTATTCCAGAAGCAAATGAAGTAATAAAAACTGCATACAAGCTAGAATCTGAAAAACCTCTTACAAAAGCAACATTAGAAACATTGGCAATTGTTGCATATAAACAACCGGTTACTAGAGCAGAAATTGAAAAAGTNCGTGGAGTAAGTTGTGATGGTCATCTTGCTAATCTAAGAAGAAGAGGTTTAATTGAAGTAACAGGNAGNGCAGAGAAAATAGGTANGCCATTACTTTTTAGTACAACACAAAATTTTCTTTCATATTTTGGCCTGGAAAATGCTAACCAGTTACCAAATTTCGCTANTTTAGATTAATGAAAATCNAAAATACATAATCATGTTTATNAAGTCGGTTTTAATAACAATAAAAATTCCGAATAGTAGCTCACTNAAATATAAAAGATCAGTCATAAAAAGTATCGTGGATTCAACTCAAAATAAATTCAGTATTTCTTTTGGAGAAATAGATTATTTAGANANNNATAATATGAGTTCAGTAGGTTTTTCGATCATAAGCAATCANAGAAAACATNTAGNTGAAAAAGAACAAGCCATAATGCAATTTATCGAATTNAAATTATTAGGAAGAGGAGAAATTATNAATNTAATATATGATGAAAATAAAATCTAATTAATAAATAAAAGATANGAAGCAANTAACAAAATAAACAAAACTACAACAAAATAAACTCTTTGTTCAATTGCTAAAAAATCCTCATAAAATAACTCNATTTTGGATTTTTCTAAATTTGGCAANGGCTCTAAATCTAAAGGACGATTGATCTCACTTGGAAATGAATCAGCTAGAGCATCAAAATCTATACCTAGAAACTCAGCATAAAGTTTTAAGAAACTNCTAGCAAAAACATNNGCAGGGAAAACCTCTAACTGTTCTAATTCCAATGCTTCAAGATAAATAGTGTTAATGCGNGTTTCCTCATATACTTGNANTAAAGAAAGACCTCTAGCTTTCCTGGCTTCTTGAAGCAGTGAACCGAAGCTTGTATTAAAAATATCTTGTGTGTCCGAATTCATTTTCACCATACATTAAATATTAAAATCTATAATCGATTTTACTCCTTTTAGATTCGCTCTGTCCTGATAAGCAAGAGGAACTTCTTTGAGTTTATAGACATGAGTAATTAACATATCTACGTTTTTTAATTGATCAATTATTTTTAAAATATCAATATAATTCTGTAAACTAGCATTCTGTGTACCAATAAGTTTTAACTCATTATAATGAATCAAATTAACATTAATTATACTTTTTTGATTTAACGGAAAACCAGCAAATAGATTTATGACTCCCTTTTTTTTACATAAATTAAGGGCTGGTTCTATTAATTTGTCTATCCCAACAGATAAAACAACTCTATCAAANCCATCTGGATGATTATCCAATAAAATATCTTGCCAATTTTTTTGAGGATCAATGACTTGCTTAACTCCTATTNTTTTTGCTAAATCTCTTCTTTCTGCAATAGGCTCAACAATTGTAATATTTGTAACACCGATATGAGATGCAAGAATTGCGTGCATTAAACCCATAGGGCCNCCTCCTAATATTAAAATTGAATGTTCTTTTTTTAATCCAATAGATCGAATTGAATTTAATGTACAAGATAATGGTTCTACCAATGCAGCTATTTTCAAGTCAGTTTTTTCAGATAAAGTAAAAAGGTGACCTAATTCAATAATTTCATTTGGAATATACACCTGTTCAGCAAAGCCACCATCAAAATCATAGCCCAGCGTAATTCTTTTAGGACATCTATTTCTTAGGCCATCTAAGCAAAAATCACATGAACCACATGAAATAATTGGGCAAAGAGTTACTCGATCACCAATATTGAATTTTTTTATATCAATATGTTTATCTACAATAATACCTGAGAATTCATGACCTGGAGTAACTCCAATCTTCGCATTTTTTTCTCCGCGAAAAACTCTAATGTCTGAAGCACATAGACTAGCAAATTGTGGTTTGATTATTAAACCTCCATTATTACAATTGAGGTTTGCTTTATCAGAAATTATAATCTGACCTTTTTCTTGAAAAGAAGCTGCTTTCATAATGACCAANAAAATAGATTACTGAGATTTATTCAAATATTTATCAATACGCGACTTTGTTCTTGCAGCCTTATTTTTATGTATAATATTTTTCTTTGCTGCACGATCTAAATTAGATTGAGCATCTTGAATGAGCTCACCAGCTTTTTCATCTTTATTATCAATGGCTTGATAGACAAGACGAATTGAGCGAGAAAGACGACTTCTTAAAGTTCGGTTATGATCCTCAGTCTTTTTATTTTGACGAACACGTTTTTTTGCTTGATTAGTAAGAGCCATTACTTAAAACCTTTAATATAATAAATAAACAGATAAAATCCATTATAACGGTATATAGTTTTAATGCTAGAGGTTTTTGATAGAAGTCACATAATGATAAAACAATTTACAAATTATAGAAATATTCTTCCTACCATTTCTATAGTAGGCTTAGGTTTTATATTTGCAAGATTAACCGGAATTATTAAAACAATTGTTATCGCCAATCAATTTGGAACATCTCCAGAAATTGCGGCTTATTGGGTTGCATTTAGAATCCCAGACTTATTATTCAATTTACTTGCAGGAGCAACTCTTTCAGCTGCATTTATACCAGTATTCAACAAAGCAATAAATAAAGAGGGAGAAAAAGCTGGATGGGTTTTATCAGCTTCAATCATTAATATACTAACTTCAATGACATTAGTTTTTTGTATAATCTCTTTCATATTTACTGACTTTCTCATTAATATAATTGCTCCTGGATTAACTCAAGAAATCAATATTCTAGCTATTCAATTAACTAGAATTATGCTTATCTCTCCTATTTTTTTCTGTATTTCAGGAATGGCTACTGGCATTCTAAATGGAAAAAATCATTTTATAGCACCAGCAATTGCGCCAACCATATATAATTTTTCTATTATTTTTGGAGCAATATATTTATCTAATTCATTTGGCGTAGAGGGATTAGCATTTTCTGTGGTATTAGGAAGTATTGGACATTTATTAGTTCAATTATACGTATTAAAAGGATTGCGTATGGAATGGAAAATGTCTTTCAATTTGCGCTCTATATATGTCAAAGAAGTAATTTCTTTGGCATTACCACGCACTATTGGCTTAGCAGCAAATCAAATAAATTTAATTATCTTTATTCTTTTTGCATCAAATATTTCTGAAGAAAGCATCAATGCATTTAACTATGCGCATATGTTCATTATGTTACCCGTAGCATTAATCGGCATGTCTATTTCTATAGCAATATTTCCAAAACTCTCTTCATTATTCACATTAAATAAATTGAAAGAATTCCACGAGTATGCTGAAAAAACCATCAGTGCAATCATTTTTCTATCAATTCCAGCAATAGTGGGAATAATAACTTTGGTAAATCCTATGACAAAGTTAATTTTTGAACATGGTGAATTCGAACCAAGTTCTACAATTCTTGTTCAAAATATTGTAATACTTTTTGTTCCNATTATTTTTGCATTTTCATTAACCGAAATTTTCAGTAGGATTTACTATGCTGCAATGGATACAAGNACACCAGTCATNGCAACAATAATTTCAGTAGTTATCAATGTGTTAATTTGCGTATTTNCTGTTGATAAATTTGGATATCAATCAATTGCATTAGCTGGCAGNATTGCAGCACTCTCAGAATTAACTTTTTTAGTTTGTTTCCTGAAGAAAAAGGATATCAATATAAACTATNAGTTTATATTGATAGATTTTATTAAAGTCTTAATTGTTTCATTTGGTATGTATTTAATAATAGAATTCGTTGATAATAATATTATTAAGAAATATTTAGCAAATGAATTTTTATCACTTTTTAGTCTAATTTTACTGGGAATAGTAAGTTATTTTGTATTGTTTAGAATTTTCTTTAAACATAAATATAATTCAATTATTCATTTTCTAAAAGAATAAAATTGTTATAATCAACGCTACGATATTCTGTAAAAAAAAATATAGAGGTTAAAATGTCTTTCTCAGATAAAGAAATTGTATGTGAAGAATGCAGTCAAGCATTTATTTTTACTGCTGGTGAACAAGAATTTTTTTCTAGCAAAGGATTACAAAATCTACCAAGAAGATGTAATGTTTGTAGGCAAAAAAGAAAATTATCTACAGGTAGCAATGAGGAAAACTTTTCTTATGGTCGTGCGGTGTCATACTCAGGCAAAACTCCTAGAAGATTACACATAGCCCCTTGTTCTGGTTCAAAATCATTAAGCCCTGAATGTCAGGAATATACAGAGGTTCCTTTTATGCCAAGAGGAGACAGGCCAATATACTGCTCTAGTTGTTATAATGTGATGAAAAATGCTGAAGCAGAAGCTGAAGCAGATGAAAAAATAGAAACTAGTGCATCTTCAGAAAATGATTCAGACACAAAAGAAAGTATTCTTGAATAAGTGACAGAAAAAGCTAGCTTCGATAATGTCTCAAATGATTTTTTGCTTCCAAAAATTGAAGAAGAAATAATTGATTATTGGGATAAAAATAATATTTTTACTAAAACTCTATTAGATAGAAAAGAATCTCAAATTTTTACTTTTTATGAAGGGCCACCTACTGCCAATGGAACTCCTGGTATTCACCATGTTCTTGCAAGAGTTATAAAGGATTTAATACTTAGATATAAAACCATGCAAGGTTATAGAGTAGAAAGAAAAGGTGGATGGGATACACATGGCTTACCAGTAGAATTGGAAGTAGAAAAAAAACTTGGATTAACAAATAAAAATGATATAGAAAAATATGGAATAGAAGAATTCAATAAACAATGTAAAGAGTCCGTTTTTAATTACGTGCAAGATTGGGAAAAACTGACTAAGCGCATTGGTTATTGGATTGATATGGAAAATCCCTACATAACTTACGAAAATGATTATATCGAAAGTGGATGGTGGATTTTCAAACAACTTTGGGAGAACAAATTAATATTTAGAGATTTTCGTGTTACACCTCAATGTGGAAGATGTGAAACGAGTCTATCTTCTCACGAGATCGCATTAGGATATAAAGAAAATACTATTGATCCAAGTGTTTATGTAAAATTTAATATCGACATGAAGCAAAATCATGAATTAATCAAAAAAATTACTCAATTTTCAAAAAAGACTTCAATAATGGCATGGACTACTACTCCTTGGACCTTACCTGGAAATACCGCTCTGGCAATAGACAAAAATGCTAATTATGTAATTGCGTCAATCGAAGAAAGCGAATCACCAGAATGTATAATAATTGCNGAAAATTTATTGGAAAAAATTGTATCGACTACAAAAATTAATTTACATGCAAAATTATCTATTAAGGGTACAGAATTAATTGATTTACAATATGATCATTTTTTTGACGTGGAAAATTGGGAAGATAATACAATTTTTCAAATTAACGAAAACTCAAAAGATGAAAATAAAAAAGATGCTTCATACAAAATCACTAGAGGTATAGTTGCTGCTGACTTTGTAGGGACTGATGAAGGAACAGGCATCGTTCACATAGCACCTGCTTTTGGTGATGATGATTATAAGCTTGGTCAAGATAAAAAATTATTTTTTGTTCAGCATATAAATAGTAAGGGTCGATTTTATGGTGGCCAATTTAAGGGTATGTTTATTAAAGATGCTGATAAAGAGATTATTAAATTCCTTAGAAACGAAAATGTTCTCCACTTTGACAATACTATAAAACATACTTATCCATTTTGTTGGCGGTGTGATGATCCAATAATTTATTATGCTAAACCGTCTTGGTATATTAAAACTACAGCAATCAAAGACATATTAATTCAAGGAAATCAAGACAAGATCAATTGGGTTCCCGAACATATCAAATCTGGTAGGTTTGGAGAATGGCTTGAAGGAAATATTGACTGGGCATTTTCAAGAGAAAGATATTGGGGCACTCCACTACCTTTTTGGGAATGTAACAATTGCTCAAATATAATTTGTATAGGTTCTTTTGAAGAATTAAAAAAACTTGCAGGTATGGAAAAAGAAGTAGAGGATCCCCATAGACCTTTCATTGATTCAATTCATATACCTTGTAAAGATTGTGATTCGGATATGAAGAGAGTTGTTGAAGTTGCAGATGCTTGGTTTGACTCTGGAGCAATGCCATATGCTCAATGGCATTATCCATTTGAAAATAAAGAAATTTTTGAAAAAAATTTTCCAGCTGATTTTATAACTGAAGGAATGGACCAAACAAGAGGTTGGTTTTATACACTCCATGCACTGGCTACATTACTCTTTAGTATTAAAGCAGTGCCTAATCAAATCGCATTTAAAAATTGTATTTCACACGGCATTATTCTTGATGGTAACGGTCAAAAAATGTCTAAAAGTAAAGGAAATGTTATTGAACCTTTCGAAGTAATTGATAGACATGGCGCAGATGCAATTAGATGGTATATGTTTACTGCTTCTCCTCCAGGTAACACAAGAAGGTTTTCAAGTGAGCTTGTAGAAGAATCTTCAAGAAAAACATTCACAACATTGTGGAATGTATATAGTTTTTTTGTAACTTATGCAAACCTCTCTAATTTTTCAATAAAGGAAAACTTATTAAAATCTCAAAAGAGAACAGAACTCGACATTTGGATTCAATCAGAACTCAATGAAACAATTAAAAAAGTTACAGANGGATTAGAAAAATATGAACCTTCAGAGGCTGCAAGGCCAATAAATCAATTTATTGAACAATTATCAAATTGGTATGTAAGAAGAAATCGTAGGAGATTTTGGAAAACAGATAACTCAACAGACTCATCAATTGCTCTAAACATTCTTTATGATTGCTTAGTAAAAGTGACTCAAATCTCTGCACCATTTATTCCTTTTCTCTCTGAAGAAATTTATCGCAATTTAATTCAAATCTCGAAAAAAGATAACTATGAGTCAATACATTTAAGCCAATGGCCTGAATATAACCAAAAAGAAATTAATGAAGACCTTTCGGAAAAAATTAAATTAGTTCAAAAAATGATATCTATGGGTAGAAGAACCAGACAACAATCATCAATTAAAATTCGACAACCACTTGGAGAAATTACTTTTATCACAAAAAACAAAAAGGAAAAAGATTTTCTAACGGAGGCTAGTAATGAAATAAAAGAAGAATTAAATGTGAAACAAGTAAGCTTTCATGAATTTAATTCTGAATTGATTCAATATACAATTAAAATAAATAAAGCAACAATGGGACCAAAAATTGGTAAAGCTGTCAATAAATTGGAAGAGGCTATCGTAAAAGAAGATGTGNTGGAAATATTAAATACATTAAANAAGGGAGAGNCATATAATCTCTTAGANCACAAACTAGAATTCAAAGATTTAAACATTAAAGTTGATGCTATTGATGGTTANGCAGCTGCNGAAGAATCTGGATACATTGTAATTTTAAATACTGAAATTACAGAAGAATTAGCTTTAGAAGGTGCAGCAAGAGAAATCATCAGGCANATACAAGACAGAAGGCAAAAAATGAATTTTGAAGTATCTGATCGAATNGCAATTCAATTTAATAAAAACAAACTTCTNGAGAATGTTTTAGAAAAATATTCAGATTTTATTGCNGATGAAACACTTGCAGTATCTATNTCAGAAGATAATGAAGAANNTGNNTCAGAAATATTTAATTTTCAAATAGATAATACAGAGATTAAATTATCAATTGAAAAACAATAAGTAGATTAATGAAATATGATGATTAATAAAGAGCAAATTAACAGAATAGTAATTAAAGTTGGAACCAATNTGCTTACAACAGANGATGGAAATTTTGATTCACAAAAAATTAATCTATTGGCNAAACAAATCATACAAATATTAAAAATGAAAAAAGAGGTTATGATAGTCAGTTCTGGCGCAATAGGNNTAGGNAAAGTGAAAATGAATATCAANAATAAAATTAATGATATAGAATTGAAACAAGCATCAGCTGCAGTTGGACAAAGTTTGCTCATTACTGAATGGAATAATGTTTTTGCTCAGGAAAACATTATTACAGCACAAGCTCTTTTATCTAGAAGCGACATAACTAATAAGACTACAAATAAAAATGCCCGAAATGCACTTTTAAAATTGTTAGACTTGAATATCGTACCAATCATAAATGAAAATGATGTCGTTTCTACTGAAGAAATAGCTGATTCAGTAATTGGNGATAATGATAATTTATCTGCATTAGTCTCAATAATGATTAATGCTGANTTATTAATTATTTTGACTGACCAGGATGGTCTTTACGATCAGAANCCAGAAAATAATCAAAATGCAAAGCTGATAAGAATAGTTAATGAAATTAATCAAGATATAAAATCATCCGCTGAAAATACAACAAATCACTACGGCACTGGNGGNATGAAAACAAAAATTGAAGCTGCTGAAATTGCATTAAAAGAAAAAATACATGTTGTAATAGCTAATGGAAATGAATCAAATGTTTTAAATAAAATTATCAATAATGAAGAAATTGGTACACATTTCATTCCAAAAGATGATTAATATTTATATAGAATTAATTTGGAGAAAAAATGAGCTCAAAANNAAATGAAGTATTAACTAAAGCNCNAGNTGCTAAGGTTGCTAGTAATTTTTTAGCTAATCTATCTACAAAAGAAAAAAATAATGCCATTTCTNAGGCAGCAAAAAATATTAATAAATATTCAGATAAAATTATTCAAATTAATAAACAAGATATAAAGAAAGCTAAGAAAAATAAAATCAATGAGTCGTTTATAGATAGAATGTTTTTAGATAAAAAACGTATAAGTCAAATAGCAAAATCACTAATGGATGTTGTTCAACTTGATGATCCAATTGGGATCATGGAAGATGTAAAAATNAGACCAAANGGCATGCAAGTTGGTAAAAGAAGAGTNCCTTTAGGGGTTATAGGAGCAATTTTTGAATCTAGNCCTAATGTTGCNATAGAAATAGCATCTCTATGTCTAAAATCTGGTAATGCAGTTGTTATGCGTTCNGGAAGTGATGCACATGCAAGTGCAAAAGTTCTTACTGAAATTTTTGTAGATAGTATCAAACAGNCTGGTATTCCAGCAGATTGCATNGGTTTTATTGAAACAAAAGACAGACAAGCTGTAANTGAAATGCTTAAATTATCAGATTATATNGACCTNGTNATTCCTAGAGGTGGCTCTGGATTAATTAATCTNGTTAAAAGTAAATCTAGAATTCCTGTTGTTGCTGGAGGNATTGGAGTATGCCATACATATGTNGATAAAGATGTAGACTTAGAACTTGCAAAAAATATTGTAGTTAATGCAAAAATNAGNCGGCCATCTGTATGNAANACACTTGACACTGTNTTAATTCACTCNAANGTTGCTGATNATTTTTTAAAGCTACTTAAANNTGATTTTGAAAATTTTAAAGTNACTATGCATGTTGACAAAAAGGTAGAACAAATACTCCAATTGGNCAAAAAAAATAATTTAATAATTCCAGTCAAAAAATCTGATTATAATAGAGAATGGTTGTCATTAGATTGTTCAGTAAAAATTGTAGANTCAATAGAGGAAGCTATTGAGCACATNAACTCAATAGGAAGTGCNCATTCAGAAGCAATTGCTACTTCTTCATACGTAGCTGCACAGAAATTTCAAAATGAAGTTGATGCTTCATCNATTTTTGTTAATGTATCTACTGGCTTTGCTGATGGCGGAGAGTATGGTTTAGGAAANGAATTTGGAATTTCAACGCAAAAACTTCATGCAAGAGGACCAATGGGTTTAAAAGAGCTTACTTCTTACAAATGGATTATTCAGGGCAATGGACAAGTTAGAGACTAGTTAAATTATGTTTAACAATATAAAGATAACTGGAATATTGCTTGATTTAGATGACACATTAGTTGATTCAAGGAGTTCTTGGAAACAAGGGTTCAAAGATACATTTAAATACCATTCGGCTAATAATAGCAAAGATTTTGATCTTGAATCAATCTACATAGAATACACAAAAATTGTTGCAAAAAAACATGAAGAGTCAAACGCTAGTGAATGGAGTGATAAGCTGGCTCAGTCAGGCTTATCAGAAATTATTAAAAAGTATCTTAAAATTGAAATAAATGTTGAAGATACTTGGATAATTTTTGAGGAATCATGGAAAAAAAATATAGAATTATTTTCAGAAACAAATCAAATTTTGCAATCGCTTTGTATAAACTTCAAACTCGGTCTTGTAACAAATGGATTATCAGAACATCAGAGATATAAAATAGAAAAATTCGATCTAGCACAATATTTTCAATGCATACTAATTTCAGAAGAAATTGGCTCACAAAAACCTGATATAGCAATATTTAAAGAAGCAACTAAAAAACTTAGTTTACTAAATAATCAAATCATTCATGTTGGCGATAACCCAAGTCACGATGTGATTGGTGCTAATCAAGCTGGCATGTATTCTTGTTGGCTGAAAAGACCAAAAAATTGGTATAAAGAAATTAAAGATGTGGAACCTAATTTTATTATTAGTAATTTGCTAGAATTAGAAAATCTCAACAAAAATAGAAACGGTTAATTGATGCTCAAAATAATTTTACTTGCAGTATTAATTTTCATTATTATTTGGAGATATAAATATAAAAATTTTTCAAAGATAAAAAAACGTATTGAGACAGTCTTATATGCTTATGTATTCGCAATTCTCCTTTCAAGTGTTCTTAGAGTGATCTTTTAAAATAATGAAGTAAGATGAAAAAAACATTCGTAAAAACAGTCGCATGGATTACATTATTTTTTTTAATCATTCAGCTGTATCCAAATAATCAAAATCAACCTACGAATAGCATTTCTAAAAATGAAAAAACAAATCAAGAATCTAGAATGTATTTTATGGGTTTCAATATTAATTGGCAAAATAATATGACTTTATACAAAAAGCAATTTGAGGAAGCGGTCAATTATGGTGATATTGTGATGTCTGTTTATAATCCAAGCTGGGAAAAATTGAAAAATCCAAGTAGCAGTTTCTATAAGTCCAATAATATAGAAAGAATAATTTTTGAACAAAATTTGATAAAAGCATCAGGTAAAAAAAGCTTACTGGCATTCAATATATTTGATAGTGAGAATAGAGACGAATTAATTAATCTTCCAGAAGATTATAAAAACAATTCATCTTTGGATAAAAAACAAATATCTAGTAATCTTTTGGAGGAAATAATTTTTCTTACGCAGGCATATGAACCTGATTATTTTGCATTAGGCGTTGAAATAAATCTAACTTATGAAAAAAATCCATCAATCTTTAGAAGTTACTTAAATTTCTATTCAGATGCTTTTAAGGAAATTAAAAAAATCAATCCAAATATTCAAGTTTTCCCAATCTTCCAATATGAAGAGCTACTGGGTATTATGCCTGGGTCAGCGCGCCACACTCCTAGATGGGAGATGGTAAATATGTTTTCTAAGCAAATTGATCTTTTTGCTATATCATCAACCCCATCTAAACTTTCAATCACTCAAAGAGATGTACCAGCAAATTATTATAATCAACTAACGAATATCACTACAAGGCCAGTTATTTTTACAGGTATTGGGTTCTCTGGTTCAACAAATAGACTTGAAGAAACACCTACAATAGCTGAACAAAATAGATTCATAAAAAAATTTTTTTCTGATATAAAAAAATTAAATTGTGAGGCTGTAATATGGATTCAATTAAACGATTTTATTGATTCAGATAATGATGTTCTATACGAATATGGCTTAATAGACATAAGCAAAAAACATAAAGAGGCATTTAATGAATGGAACAAAAATTTGAACAATAAAAAAATAACTAAAAAATAATTTCTCATTCCTTTACAGAAGGAATATTTGGCAGTATCATAATCATTCTGATCAACAGGGTCTACCCTGATATAATTTGTGTCTTGAATGGTAGTTTTGGAGTAAATTGTTCGCTTATTTTCTGAAGCGAATTTTTTTTTACTATCAAGAAAGGAACCCACGTGACAGCTAACACAAACAACTTTCCAAAATTAATCAAGGATTTTGGTTCAGCTGAGCATGTCATTGATATGCCAAATTTAATCGATATTGTGACAAATTCATATGAATCATTTTTACAATCAGATCTTCGAGAACTCTTTGATGAAATTTCACCAATTGCTGATTTTACAGGAAATTTAATGGAGCTCAGTTTCAAGGATTACAGATTAGAGCCATCAAAATACACAGAAGAAGAAGCCAGAATCCATGATGCAACTTATGCATATAGGATTTTTGTTAATTTAGAACTTCTCATTAAGCAAACAGGTGAAATTAAAGAACAAGAAATATTTATTGGCGAAATCCCTATGATGACAAAACAAGGCACATTCATAGTTAATGGTGCAGAAAGAGTCGTTGTATCCCAACTTGTAAGATCTCCTGGAGTATACTTTACTTCAGAAACCGACCAAGTAACTGGCAAAAGATTGACTTCTAGTAAATTAATTCCTAATCGTGGTGCTTGGTTAGAATTTGAAACTTCCGCTAGAGATTGGTTATCTGTAAAAATTGATCGCAAAAGAAAAATTCCTGTAACAATTTTTTTAAAGGCATTAGACGAAGATGAAAATATTAATCCTGATGAGTTAGGGACTAATGATAGAATTAGAAGCTTATTTGAAAATAATAACAATGAAGAAATAATTGACTATATTGAAACTACATTAAGCAGAGATAATACAGAAAATAAAGATGAAGCTTTAATTGAATTCTATAAAAGAATGAGACCTGGTGATCCTCCCTCTATTGAAAATGCTTTGCAACTAATTGATTCCTCTTTTTTTAGTGAGCGAAGATATGACCTCGGAAAAGTAGGTAGATATAAGTTAAATCAAAAACTTGCTTTTGACGAGAATGAAGAATCAAGGACTTTAAATCGATCAGACATAATTGAAATCATCAAAACCGTAATTGAAATTAATTATGGAATTAAAAAAGCTGATGATATTGATCATTTAAGCAATAGAAGAGTTCGTTCAGTTGGTGAGCTTTTAAGAAACCAGATAAGAGTTGGGCTTCTAAGATTAGAGAGAGTAATTAAGGAAAGAATGACAATTACTGATGTAGAAGAAGCAACACCCTCTTCCTTAATTAACATTAGACCTGTAGTCGCTTCCATTAAGGAATTTTTTGGAAGTTCCCAATTATCACAATTTATGGATCAAGTGAATCCATTAGCAGAAATAGCACATAAAAGGCGACTTTCTGCGCTAGGCCCTGGAGGATTATCTAGAGACAGAGCTGGCTTTGATGTTAGAGATGTTCATCATAGTCATTATGGAAGAATTTGTCCAATTGAAACACCAGAGGGACCAAATATTGGATTAATTGGTAATTTAGCAACATATGGTATTGTTAATGGATTTGGATTTATCGAAACTCCTTATCGACCGGTCAAATCAACAATCAAGACAAATAGTAAAGAGCTAATTGGCAGAATAATTAAAGAAGACATAAAAACAAAAAACGTAACTGTAGCAAAAAAAGGTCAAGTAATTGATGCTGATTTAGCAAAAAAAATAAAAAATGACATAAGCGAATCTGAAATTAAAGTAAATGCTTATGCATCTTTAGATTTTGAATTGATGGATGCTCATCAAGAAGAAAACTATACTATTGCTCCAGCAAATACTGAGTTAGATCAATATGGAAATATTGTTGAAGAAAAAATTGAAGTTAGGCATGGTCCAGATTTAGCTCTAATCGAAGCAGATGAAATTAATTACATTGATGTTTCACCTAAGCAAATTGTTTCTGTAGCAGCTGCTTTGATTCCATTTTTAGAACATGATGATGCTAACCGAGCACTAATGGGAGCTAATATGCAAAGGCAAGCAGTCCCGTTGATAAAAGCTGAACCACCTTTAGTAGGTACTGGAATGGAAACTCAAGCAGCAAGAGACTCGGGGCAGGTTATTGTAGCAAAAGAATCAGGAAAAGTAATATATTCAAGTTCAAATCTTATAAAAGTTAAATATAAATCAGGGGAAGAAGAGCAATTTGTCTTAATGAAATTTGTTCGAACTAACCAAGGCACATGTATCAATCAAAGGCCTGTACTTATAGCAGGAGATGATTTTTCAAAAGGTGACCTTTTAGCTGATTCTAGCTCAACAAGAGATGGTGAATTAGCTCTGGGCCAGTCAGCATTAGTTGCATATATGTCATGGGAAGGCTACAACTATGAAGATGCGATTATACTATCAGAAAATATTATTCGTGAGGACAAATTCTCTTCAATACATATAGAAAAATATGAAATCGAAGCTAGAGACACTAAGCTTGGGCCTGAAGAAATTACCAGAGACATTCCTAACATTGGAGAAGATGCCTTAGCTAATCTAGATGAAATTGGAATTATAAGAATAGGTGCTGAAGTAAAAGAAAACGATATACTAGTTGGAAAAATAACACCTAAGGGAGAAACTGAATTAACCCCAGAGGAAAAACTTCTAAGAGCGATTTTTGGTGAAAAAGCAAGGGAAGTAAAAGATACTTCATTAAGAGTGCCGCATGGTGAAAAAGGAACTGTTACTGATGTAAAAATTTTTACAAGAGATGATGTAGATGATTTGCCAAGTGATGTTAATCAAATGGTTAAAGTATCAGTCGCACATAAAAGAAAAATTACTGCTGGAGATAAAATGGCAGGTAGGCATGGTAATAAAGGTGTTGTATCAAAGATTGTCGCATTAGAAGATATGCCTTATCAAAATGATGGTTCTCCAGTTGAAATTATCCTTAATCCAATAGGAGTTCCATCAAGAATGAATATAGGACAAATCTACGAAACACATCTTGGCTTAGCAGCAAA
Organism: Chloroflexota bacterium; assembly: GCA_002710905.1. Next base: position 84,308 of record PAJB01000005.1, read on the forward strand.
AACTCTAGGCTATAGAGCAATAACTCCAGTATTTGATGGTGCTAAAGATTTAGATATTCAAGATCAATTAGGTCTAACCTGGCTCGTTATACAGAGCGAAGCTTTGTTGGAAAAACAAGCGATTAATGATGAGATAGGCAACAATATCGATATACCAAAATTAGAAGGTTATCTTAGTGAGCTTGGTTATGACAGCTCAAGTATTCTTCAAAAAACTCATCAAGGGTATTTTAAACGAATTGCTCAAGAGATCTGGTTAGAACAACGAGGTAAAAAGAATGTTCGCAATTTGAATGATGAAGAATTAAATACAAAAACTATAGAGGTATCCAAAGAATTAAATGAAGCAGCACCAGTAATGGGTAAGGTAAGACTTTATGACGGTAAAACAGGTGAACCATTTGATCAGCCTGTGACTGTTGGTTATACCTACATGATGAAATTGATTCACTTAGTAGATGACAAAATACATGCCCGGTCAACTGGTCCTTATTCATTAATTACTCAACAACCGCTCGGTGGCAAGGCACAATTTGGTGGTCAAAGATTTGGTGAAATGGAAGTATGGGCACTGGAAGCATACGGTGCAGCAAATGTACTACAAGAAATGTTAACAGTTAAATCTGATGATATTGTTGGTAGAGTCAAGACTTATGAATCAATTGTAAAAGGAAACAGTTTATTTGAACCTGGTGTTCCAGAATCTTTTAAAGTTCTAGTAAAAGAACTGCAATCTTTGGGATTGTCTGTAGAGGTGCTTAATGAAGAACGAGAAAAACATGAGTTTGATGAAGGGTATATAGAATCAATTCCAAAACTAGGAATTAATCTTTCAGGAAGAGAAATGGGAGACAACAAATAATGGACGAATCAGGAAGATTTTCTGCAATAAGATTAGCGTTAGCATCAACCGAGCAAGTTAAATCATGGTCTCATGGTGAAGTTGTTCGCCCAGAAACAATCAATTACAGGACTTTAAGACCAGAAAAAGACGGTTTATTTTGTGAAAAAATTTTTGGTCCTGTTAAAGATTTTGATTGTGGTTGTGGAAAATATAAAGGAGTGAGATACAAAGGAATAAAATGTGATAAATGTGGCGTTGAAGTTACAAGAAGTAAGGTCAGAAGAGAACGAATGGGACATTTAGAACTAGCTGCCCCCGTAGCGCACATATGGTTTTCTAAAGGTGTGCCGAGCAGATTAAGTTTAATCCTAGACATACCCCCTAAGAGTTTAGATAAAATACTTTATTTTTCTCATTATGTAATAACAGAAATAAATGAAGAAGCCAAAGAACAAGCAATTAAATTATTAAATCAAGATATTGAAAAAGAATTGCGAGTTCTTTCCGCAGATGATATGCAGCTGATGGATATTCGTGAACAAGCGCTAACGGACGAATTAAATAAAGAAAAAGAACTCTTAAATAATGCAATAAATGAACTGGAAAAAGATAAATCTGAACAAATTAATAATCTAATTGCTTTAGCTCAAGAAGAAGAAAAAAAATTACAAGAAAATCCTAATGGTAAATTACCTAAACAATTAAAAATAGGTAAAAGTGTAATTGCAAAAAGAGGTGAGTTAATCAATCCAAAATTAATTGAAAAATTAAAAAAAGAAACTGAAAAAAATATTGAATTAGTTGAAAAAGCTGTTAATAAAAATATTGCAAAAATTGAAAAAGCTTCTGAAAAAGCTCAGGCAAAATTAACAAACGCAGCAAACAAAGAACTATTACCTGTCAAAAAAAGAGTTGATGCTTCAAGAGCGAATCTTTCAGAAGAATTTTCAAGATACCAAAAATGGCTTGAAGAGCTTGAAGATCCAGTCAAAGCTGATAAGTTAACAATTCTAAGTGAGGCAGAATTCAGAGACTATGAAGAAAAATTCGGATTAGTCTTTAAAGCAGGCATGGGTGCTGAAGCTATAAAATCTATCTTAGAAAGAATACATTTAGACGAACTGAGCTTAAAACTTGCTAGTCAAATTAGTCATGATTCATTCCATAAGCAACAAAAATCCGCAAAACGCTTAAGATTAATTGAATCAATGCGTAAATCAAATAACAAGCCAGAGTGGATGATCATGGAAGTACTGCCTATACTTCCTCCTGATCTAAGACCAATGGTTCAATTAGATGGTGGTAGATTTGCAACATCAGACTTGAACGATCTTTATAGAAGAGTAATTAATCGTAACAATAGACTGAAAAGGTTAATTGGCTTAGGTGCACCTGAAATAATTGTAAGAAACGAAAAAAGAATGCTGCAGGAATCTGTAGATTCACTGATAGACAATGGTAGAAGAGGAAAGCCTATTTCAGGTACAGGTAGCCACAAACTTAAATCTTTATCAGATCTTATCAAAGGGAAACAAGGAAGATTTAGACAAAATTTACTTGGTAAAAGAGTAGATTATTCTGGTCGTTCAGTCATTATAGTTGGACCAAATTTACGATTAGAACAATGTGGTATTCCTAAAAAAATGGCGCTAGAATTATTCAAGCCTTTTGTTATGCACAACTTATTTAAATTAGGTTATGCGCAAAATATTAAAAGTGCAAAACGAATAGTTGAGCGTGGGGACAAGGAAGTCTGGGATGTTCTTGAAGAAGTAATTAAAACACGTCCTGTTTTACTTAATCGAGCACCAACATTACACAGACTAGGTATCCAAGCATTTGAACCTATTTTAGTTGAGGGAAATGCTATTCAACTGCACCCGTTAGTATGTTTTGCCTATAATGCTGACTTTGATGGTGATCAAATGGCTGTTCACGTACCACTATCTTATCCAGCCGTAGCTGAAGCAAGGCAAATAATGCTTTCGACAAAAAACTTGCTTGCTCCATCTGATGGAGGACCAGTAGTAGCTCCTACACTTGATATGGTGCTTGGTTGTTACTACATGACCTTCTTAGAAAAAGAAATTGATCCTCAAGCTAATACTGAAAAACTGCAAAGTTTTGGAAAATTAGAAGACGTTATTACATTTTATGAACTAGACCATTTAAAGCTTCATGATTTAGTTAGAATACGAGTTGATGGAGTATTTATAACTACAACAGTTGGTAGAGTAATTTTTAACGATATTGTTCCTGAAGGAATTTCATTCAAAAATCAAGCAATGGATAAATCGGCTCTTAGAGACTTAGTATATGAAGTCTATAAAATGTTTGGCAATGAAACAACAGCTAAGCTAGTTGATGATATTAAAGATGTCGGATTCAAATATGCTACTAAATCAGGTACTACGATTTCAAGCTCTGATATTAATGTGCCTTTAGAAAAAATTAATCTCATGAGTGAGGCAGATAAAAAAGTAGAAGACATGGAAGAACAGTTCCAGTTAGGTTTAGTTACTGATGATGAAAAATATGCATCAGCAATTGAAATTTGGTCAAAAGTTTCAGACGATATGGGGTCAATATTAAATAAGTCATTAGATCCTCAAGGCCCATTGGCAATGATGTCTCATTCCGGTGCAAAAGGTAACATAGCACAAATTCGACAAATGGCTGGACTACGAGGTTTAATGTCTGACCCAACAGGAAAAATCATTGATCTCCCAATTAGATCATCCTTTAAAGAAGGGCTTTCTGTATTAGAATATTTTATTTCTACTCATGGAGCTAGAAAAGGTCTTGCTGATACTGCACTGCGAACAGCAGATTCAGGATATCTAACTAGAAGAATGATTGATGTTGCTCAAGATATAATTATTACAAATGATGATTGTTTTAACTCAGAAGGTACAATGCCTGGCATTTCGAAATTCGATACCTCGGACAATGAAAATGGTCTTGGTGCGCCACTGTCTGAAAGAATAATTGGTAGATTTTCTGCCGCTAAAGTATTTAATAAAGAAACTAACGATCTGCTACTTGATGAAAATGTTGAAATTACAAATGATGTTATCAAAATTTTAAATGAAGCAAATATCAAGAATATAAAAGTACGCTCTCCGCTTACATGTAGAACTCAAAAAGGGCTCTGTCAAAAATGTTATGGTATCTCTCTAGCTACAGGCAAGTTAGTGGAACCAGGAGTTGCAATTGGAATTATTGCTGCACAATCAATTGGTGAGCCTGGAACACAATTAACAATGCGTACTTTCCATACAGGAGGTGTAGCAGGAGGATTTGATATTACTTCAGGGCTTCCACGTGTTGAAGAAATTTTTGAAGCAAGAAAACCTAAAGGCCAAGCTGTTCTTGCAGGTATTGATGGAAAAATAAATATAAATAAAGATGATGGACTCAGAACAATAAAAATTATTAATAATGACGAATTTTCCTATGAATATGAATTGTCATCAAATTTTAATTTATTGATTAGCAATAATGAAGAAATAGTTGCGGGACAAGCCATCGCAGAAATTAATACTGAAGAAGCTAGTAGCAATGACACCTCCTTGTTAGCTACAAATGGGAAAAATGTAGAAGCAAAATATCCTGGTAAAGCTAAAATAATAAATGAGTCTAATGGTAATAAAACAATTGTCATAGCAACAAATAAGACAATTGAAGATGAATATAAAATTCCTGCTAATGCGAGAGTGCTAGTAGATTCAAATGCATTCGTGCAGGCTGGTTCACAGTTAACCGAAGGTGCGATAGATCCTCAAGAAATACTCAGCATAAGAGGACCTGAGGCTGTACAAGTATATTTAGTAGATGAAGTGCAAAGCGTTTATAAGTCTCAAGGTGTTAATATTAACGACATACATATTGAAGTGATTGTAAGGCAAATGATGCGCAAAGTAAAAATTCAAGATCCAGGAGATAGTAACTTATTGCCAAATGAACTTGCTGATAAATGGAATTTTGAAAAAATGAATACTGATATAGCAGTTGCAGGAGGCAAACCAGCTACAGCAATTCCAGTATTAATGGGAGTAACAAAAGCATCTCTTTCTACTGAATCATTCTTAGCTGCTGCTTCATTCCAGGAAACAACCAGAGTATTAACTGAAGCAGCAATATCAGGAGCAGTGGATCCTTTATATGGCCTAAAAGAAAATGTCATTATCGGTAAACTGATCCCTGCAAAAGCAGAAATAACAGTTGAAATTCCTGAACAAATCCCTGAAATGCAATTACCAGAATCAATAATGCTCCCTTTCATGTTTGAATTTGAAAAAGAAAAACTTGAAAGAATTGATGACTCTGCAGAAAAAGATCCAGACGAAAAAGTTGCCTCAATTCCAGAAAGATTTGTTGCATCACCTGAAGAATAAATCAGGAGAAAGACTAAGTTCTACTGTGAATAATATAGTAGCAATCATTCTCGGCGCAGGGCAATCAAATAGAATGCATGGCATAGATAAAATTCTACATAAAATAAACGAACAACCAGTTATTTTGTTTTCTCTAAAAAAATTTTTATCTTTTCAAGATATTAATAAAGTTATTGTAGTCAGTAACATCAACAACAATGATGAAATAAAAAGAATTATAGATGAAAATTTTGAATCAACTAATACAAAAAAAATTGAATTAATTAATGGTGGTGATCGAAGACAAGATTCTGTTAAAAAAGCAATAGAAAGTTCTCCAGATGCAACTAAATATGTTATTCATGATGCTGCAAGGCCATTTGTTTCAAAAAAGCTAATTTTAAATGTAATCAATAATTTAAATAACTATGATGCAGTTATTCCAACTATACCAATATCAGATGCCTTAAAAAAAATACACCACAATAAAATTATCGAAAATGTCAACAGAGAAGAATATGCTTTAGCCCAAACACCACAAGGTTTTAGCAGTACAATTATTAAAGAGGCATATCAAAAAGTCAAAGAAGGTGATTTTCCTGATTGTGCAGCTATGATTTTAGAAAATGGTACAAATATACATACAATTAGTGGCGAAATATCTAATAAAAAAATAACCTCTAGAGAAGACTTAGATGATGAGTAGTATCAATTAGGAGTAAAAAATGTCCGTAGGTATTGGCTACGATATCCATAAATTAAGCAATGAAGGAATAATGATCCTTGGCGGAATAGAAATAAANNATTTGCCTGCTTTCGAAGCAGAAAGTGANGGAGATGTGATTATTCATGCAATNATNGATGCCTTGTTGAGTGCATCGAATAAAATTTTAAATAANCACAAAGATATAAGNGATTATTTTGATAAAAAAAANTCATTTCAAAAACAAAATAGTCAAGAAATTCTTGTCTCAATCCTAAAAGAAATCAATGGTATAAAAAAAATTGATATAAATAATATAGATATTACAGTAATAGCCAAAGAACCTAATATTAAGAAAAATAAGCATAAAATAATTGAAAATTTAATAAATATTTTTAAAATTATGCATGCCCAGATCACAATAAAAGGAAAAACAAATAACAATATAGGTGAAATTGGTAAAGGTAACGCTGTTGCATGCATGACAATTATACAATTAAACGATTAAACTCTATATTAAGTATGGAGATTGAGCCATGTTAACTTCTGTATTGATCTGGATTGTAATAATTTGGATTATTTTTGTTATCCTAAGATCATATATGTTANTNATATNTATATCCTCATTATTTTTTTTNAGTGAAACAAAATCTATNATNCANGCTGCAAAAGATCATGANCCAGCAGCTAAAAACTCGTTTGAAATATTTCTAACTTATCAAGGAGTTCATGCAATTATCCTTCACAGAGCTGCTAATGTACTTGGAAGACGATTGAACCTTCTCTCTAGGATGATTGCAAATTATAATCGATGGATTACTGGTATAGAAATTCATCCTGCNGCAAAAATTGGAAAAAAACTTTTCATTGACCATGGTATGGGAATAGTAATTGGAGAAACTGCAATTATTGGAGATAATTGTCACTTATATCAAGGAGTAACTCTTGGAGGCACATCAACAAAAAAAGACAAACGTCATCCAACACTAAAAAATAATGTTACAGTTGGTGCCGGTGCAAAGCTAATTGGCAATATTACTGTTGGCGAAAATGCAAAAATTGGNGCCGGTGCAGTTGTGATTTCTAATGTNCCTGATAATGCAACAGTTGTNGGGGTTCCAGCTCATGTTGTTGCTTTTTTTGAAGACAGTAANGAGACAATTGAGAAATTGCCTGATCCTGGNTGGGACAGAATCAATGAACTTGAAAAAAAGATAANTGAAATTCAAAATAAATTAGACAAATAAAATGAAAATATTCAGCTCCCTTACAAGTCAACTAGAAACAATTACGGATAAAAAGATTTCCATCTATGTATGTGGAGTAACCCCTTATACAGAATGTCATCTTGGTCATGCAATGTCTGCAATGATCTATGACTCATTAATTAGATTTTTACGATGGAGAGGTAATGAGGTTATTTACGTATCAAATTATACAGATATTGATGATAAAATTATTGATGCTGCTAAAGCAGCAAATGTAGATCCGATNCAACTTGCAAAAAATAATATTGAAGAATGGGAACAACAACAAGAAGTACTTGGACTAGAAAAACCAAATATTAGACCAAAAGTAACGGAGGAAATTGAAACAATTATAATTGCAATCGAGAAAATTATTGAAAATGGCTATGCATATGTAACTGAAGATGGTGGCGTTTATTATAGTGTGAGAAAAAACAAAAAATATGGCGAACTCTCTCATAGAAAAATAGATGAACTACAAAAAGAAGAACGAGAAAATGATGATTCCAAGGGTGAAAAAATAGAAAGCTTAGATTTTGCATTATGGAAACCAAAAAAAAACAGGTGAGCCTGGATGGTCTTCACCATGGGGGGAAGGAAGGCCAGGTTGGCATATCGAATGTTCGGCAATGTCTGAAAAATATCTAGGCGAAAATTTTTCCATTCATGGAGGTGGGACAGATTTAATTTTTCCACATCACGAAAATGAAATTGCCCAAGCTTTTGCTTCTGGAAATAAAGAATTTACAAAAATTTGGATGCACAATGGCATGCTACTTGTTGAAGGAAAAAAAATGTCTAAGTCACTGGGAAATTATATTTCAGTACAAGATGCATTAAATAAATGGGATCCTAATGCATTAAGATTTTTCGTTCTATCTGCTGGCTATCGACAACCAACAAACTTCTCTGATGAAGCAATCAATAATGCAACAAATGCTACAAATAAATTACAACAAATAATTTCTGAAAATCAAGNTATACTNCANNGTATAGAAAAAAAAGATTCTAAAANCTACCGTAGTCAATTCACTNNAGATTTTATATCAGTAATTGAAGATGATTTTAATACACCTAAAGCACTGGCAATTATTTTTGAAATTATTAAAAAAATTAATACTGTTAGTNANAGTTCTAAAAAGGNNANTTTAATATGTGAATTATTTGATATTTTGTCATGTTTAGGATTTGATCTATTGNNCAATGAAGATGATNAAGAATTNACATCNNAACAGAAAAANGAACTNCAGATTATTGCCAANNAATTTGGTGTAACTAATTTATCNGACTCAAATGAAATNTTAAATCATNTAGTTCAAATAAGAAATGAAGAAAGAAAGCAAAAAAACTTTGNNGTTTCTGATAGGATAAGAGATAGCTTAGAAAAAATTGGAATCATATTAAAGGATGATTTANAAAANACAATATGGAGTATAGAGAGAAAAATTTAATTTTATATAAAATANAGTAGACTGATACAATTAGTACCAATATACTCAGACTGATTTTTTTTAAGTTTTGATTATGCCGAAGTGGCGCAATGGTAGCGCAATCGATTTGTAATCGATAGGTTAGGAGTTCGAATCTCCTCTTCGGCTCCACAAATTATTTTTATAGCAGGGGTGGGAGAGTGGTTAAATCCAGCGGTCTGTAAAATCGCCGACTTCGGTCTACGCAGGTTCGAATCCTGCCCCCTGCACCATAAACTAATTTAAGTTATAATAATAACAACATATAATTTAAATAAGATGAAAAACTGCCCTCATAGCTCAGGTGGTAGAGCGCATTCTTGGTAAGAATGAGGTCAGCAGTTCAACTCTGCTTGAGGGCTCCAGAAAAAAGATGAATTCGTGCTTGCTTTTAACATGGAAAAAGTTATCCTATTATCTCTGAACAAAAAATTATTAGGAGGATAGATTATGTCTAAAGAAAAATTTGATAGATCTAAACCACATGCTAACGTAGGAACTATTGGTCACGTAGATCATGGTAAAACTACTCTAACAGCAGCAATTACTAAAGCGTTGTCTCTTAAGGGAATGGCTGATTTTAGTGCTTTTGAAGCAATTGATAATGCTCCAGAAGAAAAAGAAAGAGGAATTACTATTGCTATTTCTCATGTTGAATACGAAACAGAAGCTAGACATTACGCTCATGTTGACTGTCCTGGACACGCTGACTACATTAAAAATATGATTACTGGTGCAGCACAAATGGATGGTGCTGTTCTCGTAGTAGCAGCTCCAGATGGACCAATGCCTCAAACAAGAGAACATTTGCTTTTAGCTAGACAAGTTGAAGTGCCTAACATAGTCGTATTTTTAAACAAATGTGACATGATGGAAGATGAAGAACTTCTCGAACTTGTTGAAATGGAATTAAGAGAATTACTTTCAGAATATGATTTTGATGGTGATAATGTCACTATTGTTAGAGGTTCTGCTCTTAAAGCATTAGAGGCACCAGATGATGAAAATGATGCTGCTTATGCCCCTATCTATGAATTAATGGCTGCAGTAGACAAAGATATACCGCAACCTGCTCGACCTGTAGATCAACCATTCCTAATGCCAATTGAAGATGTGTTCAGCATCGAAGGAAGAGGAACAGTTGTTACTGGAAGAATTGAAAGAGGTATAGTTAAGACAGGTGAAACAATTGAAATTGTTGGCATTAAAGATACTGAACAGACTACTGTAACTGGAGTCGAAATGTTTAGAAAACTGTTGGATTCTGGTGAAGCCGGTGATAATGTCGGGTGTTTGCTGAGAGGTAAAGATAGGGATGATGTACAGAGAGGACAAGTTCTTGCAGTGCCTGGTTCAATCACACCTCACACTAAATTTAAAGGTGAAGTATATGTCCTTTCAAAAGAAGAAGGTGGTAGGCACACACCATTTATGAATGGTTATAGGCCTCAGTTTTATGTACGAACTACCGATGTTACAGGAGTAATCAATCTACCTTCTGGAACTGAAATGATGTTACCTGGTGATAGTCAAACTGTTGAAGTTGAATTAATTACTCCAATTGCAATTGAGCAAGGTCTTAAATTTGCAATTAGAGAAGGTGGCAGGACAGTAGGCGCTGGTGTTGTTACTGAGATTATAGAATAATCTCAGTAACGTAACCAAAAAGAATTAAAGGGGTTAAATGTGGCAAAGGACGATCGTCAACATATAACTTTAGCTTGTGAACATTGTGAAGATCGCTCTTATCACACTCAAAAAAATCGTAGGAATACTACAGATAGGCTTGAGTTAAAGAAATACTGTCCAATCTGTCAATCACATCAATTATATCGTGAAACTAAATAACACGAATCAAATGTCTAACAAACATCAAACGAAATGATAAGGAATAAACAGTGAGTAGAGCACTTAGAAGGGCACAAGAAAGAGCAGAAAAGAAACAAAAAAAGGCTGCAAAAGAACAAAATGCTAATATGCCAGCCACTTCTAGTGTAATGCCAAGTAAAAGCCAAGGAAATGAACCAAAAAGAAAAGGGTCAATATTAAAGCCAAGATGGGTGATTGATACATGGACAGAATTAACAAAGGTTACCTGGCCACCAAGAAAAGATATTGGACATTTAACATATGTAGTGATTTTAGTTTCGTTAGTTTTTGGAGTAATACTAGGATTGGCAGACTTGATTTTCAATTGGTTTGTTGAAAGAATAATTTTAGGATAAAAACTATGAATGAAGAAAATATTTTACAAGATGAGATTGAAACAGTAGACCTAAATAATGATGCTGAAGATACATCAATCAATAATGATGATACCAGTTGGTATATTGTGCAAACTTACTCTGGACATGAAAAAAAAGTTAAAGCAAATCTTGAGCAAAGAATAAAATCTATGGATATGTCGAGTAAGATTTTTCAAGTTATAATTCCTACGCAAAATGAGATTGAAATTCGTGAAGGTCAGAAAAAAACAATTACAAAAAATTTATTTCCAGGCTACGTACTCGTAAATATGGAATTAGACGACAGCTCTTGGTATGTTGTTAGAAATACTCCTGCTGTTACTGGGTTTGCAGGAGAAAATTTAGAAGAAAAAGCACAACCCACTCCATTGGACCCAAATGAAATTGATAAAATTTTGAGCCAAATGGAGCATAAGCCGACTCAAATAAAAGTAGGCTTTGAAGTGGGTGATGCAGTAAGGGTTACCAGTGGTCCATTTAGTGAATTTATAGGAAATGTTGAAGCAATTAATACAGATAAAGGGCTAGTGAAGGTAATGCTTTCTATGTTTGGTAGAGAGACACCAGTAGAATTAGATTTTTTACAGGTTGAAAAACAATAATATAAAATGGAGTAAATCATTATGGCAGCAATTTTAACTAAACTAAGTTTGCATATCCAAGCAGGAACTGCAAATCCAGCACCACCCATTGGTACAGCATTGGGGCCTCATGGAATAAATATAGTAGATTTTTGTAAAGAGTATAATGAGAAAACTTCTGATCAAAAAGGACAAATTATTCCAGCTGAAATTACAATTTATGAAGACAGAACATTTTCTTTTATCTTAAAAACACCACCTGTTTCTGATTTAATAAAAAAAGCTGCTAATTTAAAAAAAGGTTCATCAGATCCAAAACGTGAAATAGTAGGCTCAATTAATAATAATCAAGTCAAGGAAATTGCTGAAATAAAGTTACCGGATTTAAATGCATACACAGTAGAGCAAGCTATGGAAATAGTTAAAGGAACTGCAAGATCAATGGGAATAGAGGTTAAATAAATGAAAAAAACTAGTAAACGCTTTAGTGCTGTTTTAGAAAAAGTGGATGCTGAAAAAGAATATGAACCTAGTGAAGCATTAAATATTGTAAAAGACTGCGCAAATACAAAATTTGATGAAACTGTTGAAATCCATCTAAACACTACATTAGATAGCAGGCATGCTGACCAACAACTACGTACATCAGTTACATTGCCTAATGGCATAGGCAAAGAAATGAAAGTAGCTGTAGTTGTAGAAGGAGAAGCAGCAGCAGGCGCTAAAGAGGCTGGTGCTGATATAGTTGGTGGAGATGAACTAATTAAAGAATTAGAATCTACAGCAAGTGATTATGATGTCATTATTTCTGAACGAGGCATGATGGGCAAGTTAGCACAAATTGGTAAAATTCTAGGGCCAAAAGGATTAATGCCAAATCCAAAAAATAATACTGTACTGGCAGAAAATGATATAGCAAAAGGTGTCAAAGAAGCAAAGTCAGGAAGAGTAGAAATAAAACTTGATAAAGCTAATATTATTCATTGTGTTTTTGGAAAGGCATCCTTTTCAAATGAGCAATTAATGGAAAATTTATCAAGTATCTATGAAGGAATTAGAAAAAACAGACCTAGTGGCGCTAAAGGAGATTTTATTAAATCTGCAACTTTATGCTCTAGTATGGGACCTGGTATAAAAATAGATTCAAATAAAGTAATATAACAACTAGCAATTAAGGAATAAAAAGTATAAATTAATTATCCCAGAGACTATAGGTTTCACATTGTGATTTAAATCCTATATAGGTAAAACTAATGATATAAATATCTTAGAATATTCTCTGGTAAAGAAAGTATTAGGGAATAATGACTACAGAAAAAAAGCAGCAGCAAGTAGAAAATTTTACACAACTAATTAATGATGCAGAAGCTGCAATTTCTATAAATTATGTTGGCCTAACAGTTTCACAGCAACAAGAATTAAGAGATGAACTAAGAAAAACTGATGCTCAGTTTCGTGTTATTAAGAATACTTTATTTAAAATTGCTACAAAAAATACTGGTAACGAAGAATTAAATCAATTAATTAACGGTCCAACAGCATTAATAGCAACTAAAGAAGATATTGTATCACCAGCAAGAATTATTATGAATTTTTTGAAAAATAATGAAGATGCAATTCAAATAAACAATGGTTATTATTTTGGTAATATTGTCGATCCAGAATATATAAAAGATATTTCAAACATACCGACAAAAGAAGTTTTGTTAGGTAAAATAAGCGGTCAACTCATTGGACAAATCAGTAATTTTATGAACTTGAGTAAAAATTCAATTTCAAAATTTCAGATGCTCATTGGAGCATTGACTGAAAAAAGAGCTGATGAAGCACCTGCTGATGAAGCACCTGCTGATGAAGCACCTGCTGAAGAAGCACCTGCTGATGAAGCACCTGCTGATGA
>PAJB01000006.1 GCA_002710905.1 Chloroflexota bacterium
GTCGCCATTGTATCAAGCTGGGCGGCCCTGCGCCCCTGGCGCCGCCGGCGCCTCCAACTGCGGGTCTTCTGGCGGCGGGAACTTGTCGACGATCGTGGCATGGATGAATTGCTGCCCAGAGTACAGCCCTCGCACCAGGTCAGTAGATAAATGACAGGTGTTTGCATGAACAAACTCGGAATCAATCAAGACACTGCCGTTGATGATGCGCAAATTGTCAAGTTGCGCCGGCACGCACCAGAACGTATGTGTCATGTCGGATGTCATGGGCTGTCATGATTCTTGCTGAATTGTAGTACGCTCCGAGGTACTTGGCCTTCCAGTCAAGGCTTTCCAGGTCCGATTTCCGAATCTGGAGGACAAGTCGTGATTTTTGAAATCACTTATGACAAAGAAATAGTATGGGAATATATAAATCCTTTTGAGGTAAATGGAGAGGCTCCTATACCTAAAAATGCTATTTTTCGATCCCACAGGTATGACAAAAATCATCCAGCAATCAAAAAAATCTTAGGATAAATATGTTTAGAAAATCAAAATATCTCTTAATAGCTATTCCACCTTTATTACTGTATTATGGGGCAAAATATTTATTAAATGGAGACTTGATTGGTATAATTTTCGATTTTATAGGGTAGGGTAGTATGAGTAAGAAAATAGAATACTTTTGTACTGGGTGTGGTAAATACTTCGATGAAATATCAGATTCTTTTGTATGTCCTTCTTGTGGATCTACAGTAAGGGTTTCATTCAAACAACTCCATAATCCAGCTCCAAAAGATATTGTTTTTGAAGATTTTCTCAACATTACAAACCCTTTAGAAAATCCATCTACTCAAATATCTATGGGAGAAGGAAATACTCCATTTATTGAACTACCGTTTATTAGTGAACATCTCCAAATAAGACGTTTAACTGCAAAATTAGAATACCAAAATCCTACCGGATCATTTAAGGATAGAGGATCTTCAATGCTAGTTTCATATTTAAAAGAAAATGGACATACCAGTATTATTGAAGATTCCTCAGGTAATGCAGGAGCTTCTATTGCTGCATACGCAGCAAAAGCAGGGATACATTCAATTGTTTTTGTCCCTTCTACCACTTCAAGAATCAAAACAAGACAATTAGAGTTATATGGAGCTGAAGTCAGACTTACTGACGGTCCTCGTGATAATTCAGCAATCGCTGCAGTAGAAGAATCTAAAAAAGGAGACTCCTTTTACGCATCTCATAATTTAAACCCTTTCTTTATGGAAGGGACCAAAAGTTTCGCTCATGAAATCTATAAATATTTTAATAATGAATTACCAGACCAATTACTACTTCCAGTAGGGAATGGGTCGTTTTTTATTGGTATCTGGAAAGGATTTGAAGAGCTTGCGTGGGCATACCCAAATACATTTAAAAAGCCACTTCTAAATTCTGTACAATCAACAACAATTCAACCGATAACTTCTTCGATAAATAATTCATCATGGATACCTGATACCTCTAAAGCTACAGTAGCTAGTGGTATAGCAGTATTTAACCCTCCCAGAAAACATGAGATCGAACAAATAACCTCAGTAAATCAAGGACAATCTGTCGCTATAGAAGATAGTGAAATGGAAAGATGGCAACAAATCTTGGGTTCAAAAGAAGGAATATATTGTGAAGTAACTTCTGCTTCACCCTTTGCAGCTCTAGAGCATCTAGTCAAAAATAATATGGTAGATAGAGATCAACATTTCTTAATTCCAATTACCGGATCAGGATTAAAAGATCCTATTAACTAGATCTGCTAATTAGTCCTTTCAGCATAATCAATATATTTCGTATCACCAACAGAAGATATTACGAGTTTTTGACTATATCCTGTTTGTGAATTTTCACTAACATGTTCTGTAGTAGAAACCTTTACTTCATCAGGATTGATATCATTAATCAATGCTTCTTTAATTGGCCTGCCATCAAATGAAGTTTCTGTATTTATACCTAAAATATGTAAAATAGTTGGCGTTAGATCTATATTTCCTGTCGGTGTTGAGCATGTAATCCCTTTTTTAAAATTGGGGCCAAATGCACCTAAGACATTATTCATTTCATGTTTACTTATTGATCCATGTGTTCCAAGATCAACATCTCCCCCAGTACTGTAAATCATTCCAGGATAACCAGCTTTGTTTTTCTCTGAATTCCAATGAAATGACATCGCTATATCCGGACAACGAGGCCCTTCAATTCCTATCAAATCCGTTGATAATACCCCTTCAAACTCTCCAACCTTAGAAGAAGAGAACAATGGGCCACACCATTCAAACTCCATTAAGGTATTAATTAATTTCTGAGTAATCTCTTTATCAGAATTTTTAACATAGAATAATGCACTACCTCCATTAGGAGCTATAAGAACCGAATCATCTTCTTCATTTTGTAATAAACCAGCTGTTATTAATTCTTTGCGTACATCAATAACTTCTTGAATTGTCGAATACCCGTGATCAGAAATAACTATAATATCTGCATCCTTTGACTTATCATTATTTCGTACACGCTCGACTAGTTCTCCAAAATGTTGATCAGCAAAACGAATTGCAGCTGTTCCTATTTCATTGCCAACTCCATCAGCATGATGTGATTTATCTGGATCTGAAAACCAAATCAATCCTACGACAGGATCAATTTCAGGTATAAAATATTCCGTCATCATGTCAACACATCGTTTTAATCTTTTCTCATTTGGAACAACTTCTGCTGGCCATTCTCCAAATTTTGATATTAACGTTTTTTCTAAATCATATGGTAGGGTGAATTCTGGGTTAACAACTGCACCGCCATTCTTATGAGCATTAGGATTTTGTAGAAATGAATTTCCAGTAGTACCGGCTCCTACAGCAATAAATTTTTCACCTGCTTCTGATAAAATATCTCCTATATTTTTTACATAAAGAACATCCCCAAGTTTTGCTCTTATTTGTTCGAGTACAGGNTGAAGTACCGAGAACACTGAATTAGGATCGTAATCTCGCATTACAACCATATTTGCAGCAATTCCATGCGATCCTGGAGTCCTACCAGTAAACATTGAGGTCGAATTAATTCTNGTTACTGACGGATACACTGCATGGTGGTTTGAGAAAGTAACTCCATCATGCAAATATCCATATAAGTTTGGCATTAAATCTTTATTGATTTGACTTGGCTGTAATCCATCAAATGATACTACTAAAACTTTCATTGTAATCATCCTTTTTAATTTCAGATAAATTAAGAGAAATTNAATGTATTATATATGTTTATTTTGATTAAATTTATATTAATATACGTAATTATCATAACAAAAAGGAGNAAANAGCTATGANTAATGANAAAGTCGTAAATAATAGCTANGAATTACTGAAGTCAAAGTATTCTNATTCTTTTGANAACNATGCAAAAAAAGANATAGAAGATATTATTTCNCAGTTATATGAAATTTCAGAAACTCTCAAGAAATATAAACTTGATCATGANNTNCAACCATTTAATGCTAAACCCTTAGAGTAATACTATGGAATCNAACACTTTTCTATACAAATCAATTAGAGATCTATCTAAACGAATTCAGAAAAAAGAAGTAAAACCCTCAGAAATTGGGAAATANTTTTTCAATCGTATATCTTNACTAGGCCCAGAACTNAATTCAGTTGTTAGTCTGCTACCTGAATTAGCTGAAAAGTCATGGGNTTCTGCAGATAANCAAAATGAAATCAAAACAATACTTCACGGAATACCTTATGGAATTAAAGATTTGATCTCTGTCAGTTACAAAGATACAGGACTATCAAATATAGATTCTCCNCCAACAACTTGGGGTGCAAAACCTTTGGCCAATCAGCAGTTTGAAGGTACTGCAACGATTATTAAACGTCTAAATAGGGATAAAGCTATACCATTAGCTAAATTAGCAATGGTAGAACTTGCAGGAGGTCTGGGNTATAAACAACCAAATGCTTCTCTAACAGGACCTGGATTGAATCCATGGGANACTTCAANATGGACTGGTGGATCATCTAGTGGNTCTGGTGCNGCNGTTGCTGCNGGNTTAGTTCCTTTTGCATTAGGAACNGAAACATGGGGATCAATATTAACTCCNGCAGTNTATTGTGGTATTACNGGTCTNCGTCCAACTCTCGGTCTTGTNAGNAGNAATGGCGCTATGGCTNTAAGTTGGACTCTGGATAAAATCGGNCCNATGTGCCTCACTGCAGATGACTGTGGAATAGTNTTAAATTCTATTTCTGGATATGACCCAAAAGATTCATCTTCTTCAAGAAAAAGATTTTCCTACGATCCGGAATTTAAAATAANTAACAAACCTAAATTAGCTATTATTAAAGGAATATTAGAAACTTGTGATNAAGATGTTAANGATAANTTCAATGCATCTGTANAAATATTATCTAAATTTACTGAAATAGAAGAAATAGATCTCCCNGAATATCCGTATGAAATAGTTACAAGAATTATATTATTCTCAGAATCGACAAGTGCNATGGAAGACTTTATNGATGATGATCTGGCACAATCATTAACTGCACCTGAAGATAGGTTTAGTATCTTTCCTCGAACNTTNATTAGNGCTAAAGATTANATTAAAGCTCTCAGAATGAGAAAAGTGATTNTAGGNATNGTTTCAAANATATATAANCAATATGANGCAATTATCGCACCNACAAAACCATCAACTGCNCCNCCATCTGAAGGNGAATTCAGAGGATCNGTACGTTCNGGATACGACCCAATGGGNAGTATCGGAAANCTTACTGGATTACCAGCAATATCTGTCCCNAATGGATTCGGNANACAAGATAANTTACCAACAGGTTTCCAAATAATGGGGCANCCNTTTTCTGAAAACTTATTAATAAGTATTGCCAAAGAGTACCAAAACGTAACAAAATGGCATNTAGAACATCCAAAAAAATATAGCGGAGGCTAAAATGACTACAAGTAATAGTACTGTAGNAAANTTAGANAAAGCTNCACAAAACACCTACGATGCNTTGATTGTGGGNGCTGGTTTTGCTGGNATGTATATGTTNTATNAATTAAGAANCCTAGGATTCACTGCAAAAGTAATTGAAGCNGGCGACGGTGTTGGAGGAACATGGTACTGGAACAGATATCCTGGTGCCAGATGTGATGTATGGAGTATGGAATACTCCTATCAATTTTCNGAAGAACTTCAACAAGAATGGGTATGGAGTCAAAAATATGCTCCACAACCAGAAATACTTAAATATGCAAATCATGTTGCGGACAGATTTGATCTCAGAAAAGATATCATCTTCAATACAAAAGTACTATCNGCAAAATATATAGAAGAAACAAAAANNTGGANAATAAAAACNGACGATAATCAGNTCTTTAANTCTCAATTTTGNATTATGGCAACTGGTTGNCTTTCAACTCCCAACAAACCTAAATTCAANGGTATTGATGATTTCAAAGGCCCCTGGTACCACACNGGACAATGGCCNCANGAAGGTGTNGATTTTACAGGTAAACGAGTTGGNATAATTGGAACNGGTTCTTCTGCTATCCAATCNATACCTGTCATTGCNGAANAGGCANAACAACTATTNGTTTTTCAACGAACCGCNAATTATACNATACCNGCTCATAACANAGATCTTGACCTAGATTTTATAAATGAAATTAAAANNGATTANCANGGACTTAGAGATCGAGCTAAACTCAATNGNGGAGGNACAGCTGCNCTNAGATTAAATGAAGTNAATGCNNTNGATGTNAGTGAAGAAGATCGAATNNNACAATATNAAAANNGATGGGAAGAGGGTGGAGTTCCTTTTATGGGTTCATTTCANGATCTNCTNCTNAATCCAGATTCCAANAANACTGCTGCNGACTTTGTTAAATCTAAAATTGATGAAATCGTANACGATCCAAAANTTGCNGAATTANTNAANCCTAAAAANATCATNGGTTGTAAACGATTATGTGTTGANACTAATTATTANCAAACATTNAATCAGTCTCATGTNAANCTNATTGATGTGAGTGAAACAAAAATNGATTCAATTACTGAAAAAGGNATNAAAGTNGGNNAANANGAATATGAAGTNGATGCAATAGTATTTGCTACTGGATTTGATGCNATGACTGGAGCANTAAAAAATATTGATATCATNGGNACNAATAACCAAACNCTGAATAATAANTGGGAAGATGGNCCAAGAATGTATTTAGGATTATTAGCAAAAGGTTTNCCTAATCTTTTTACTATAACAGGACCAGGAAGTCCATCAGTTTTGAGCAATATGTTACCTTCAATTGAGCAACATGTAGACTGGATAAGCCAATGTATTCAATATCTCAATGATAACAATTTAACTCAAATAGAACCAACCATAGAAGCTGAAGAAGAATGGATTTCACATGTCAATGAAGTTGCAGGAAAATCTCTGAGATCAACTTGTGATTCCTGGTATGTTGGAGCAAATATTGCTGGCAAACCACGGGTATTTATGCCCTATATTGGCGGTGTGCCTGCCTATAGAGAAAAGTGTGAAGAAATCGTATCTAAAGGATACGAAGGTTTTAATCTTACTTAAACAGAAATTAACGGAGGAGCAATGGGAACGTCTCGAATGTATACTGATAGTAACGGAGATACCAATTGGCAATCAATTGAGATCAATGATCATAAGGAATGGACCGATGGTTTTAATGCAAAAGATATAAAATTCGGCTATCGTCCAGCAAATGTAGAACAGGACTGGCATCCAGCTCCTCAAAGACAATTTGTAATCATATTATCAGGACAACTACAAATAACATATCCTGATGGTACAAAAAGAGTTTTCGGAGAGGGAGAAGCAAGATTAATGGAAAATATCACTGGTAAAGGTCATAAAACTATGGCAATTGGTGATAAAGATTGTCTTACAGCTACTGTTGTACTTGAAGATCAAAATGCTCCAATAGGTTTAATTTAATAAACATTTGAATGTTTAAACCTTTTTCAAATAGCTTTTATGGATGGAAAATTCTCGGAGGAGCTGTAGTTTGTCAGTTTGTTTCAATAAGTGTTGGACAAATGGTTGCTGGAATTTTCCTTGATTCTATTACAAAAGAGCTTGATATCCCTGTATGGCAATTTTCTGCAACCCTTGCAGTTGCTAATGTTACTGGTGCTTTCATCGTACTCACTATTGGGCCTTTAATTGATCGTCTAGGTTTAAGAAAAGTCATGCTTACCGGTATGATATTTTGCAGCCTGGGTCTATTTGGGCTTTCTCAATTATCAACCTTTATTCATTTTTTTATTTTTCAAATCATTACCAGTTCAGTTGGATGGATGTTATTCGGACCAGCGGTAGTAAATTCTGCAATAATAAAATGGTTTGTAGTAAGAAGGGGATTTGCCCTAGCTATAGGTTCTGTAGGTGTACCTTTAGCAGCGATTATCTCACCTATAATAATAACACCCATTGTAGACAACTACGGATTCAGAACCGGGTATATGGTACTATCAATTGCTGTATTAATTATTATCACTCCTATTGCCTTAATGATGATACGTCAACCAGAAGATATCGGATTACTGCCTGACGGTATACCTTCAAACCAAGGATCTGATAACAATCTTTCAAAAATAGCCCTAGATAATCAACAAACATATACTCGTTCACAAGCTATAAAAACATCTAGTTTCTGGCTTTTAGCTATCGGGTACGGACTAAACGCTGCAGCCTTAACCACTATTTCTCTTTATGCTATACCTTTTGCAACTGATATTGGATATACAAGGTCANTGGGAGCAATTGCTTTAAGCGTTAGCGGAATAGGAAATCTCAGCTCCAAAGTATTATGGGGATGGGGGTTACAAAGATTTGATGCAAGAAGGCTTGCAGGACTTGCATTATCCACCTCTGCAACAGGAGTTTTGTTAATGATTTTATCTAATAGTTCACAAGAACCAATTTTACTTCTCATAGGGTTTTTCTTTTATGGATTTGGATTNGGCGCGACTATACCAGTAAGTGAATTTCTATGGTCNAGGTATTTTGGAAGAAGATATATCGCTTCAATACAAAGTGTCGGAAGACCAGTCACAGCAATACTGGCAGTTATTGGGCCTATCGGGGCAGGGGTTCTATACGACATATCATCTTCATATATAGTTGCGTTTTNCTTNGTTGCATGTGTCTATTTATTAGGAGCATTATCCATAAATATTTCAAATAATCCTCCTAAATTACACAATAATGCATAACGTAAAATTTGAATATAAATTATTATATGAAAATATTAGCTTTTAATTTACGAGGTTATTATGGGTAGTCTAAAAAGAAATAGTAAAGGTGAAGTAGTATATGCAAGTGGCCTTAGAGTAAAACAGTCTTCTTTTTATAAACCTAATCAACCTGAACTTTTCAAAATCAGCCGNAGTAAACTAAATGATTTTTTNTCNTGTCCAAAATGCTTTTACTTAGATAGGGTGGTTGGCCTTGTTTCTCCTAGTATGCCTGGCTGGACTCTTAACACACTTGTTGACACTTTATTAAAAAAAGAATTCGATGAATGTAGAGAGCTACAGATACCTCACAGAATATTTGAAAAATACGGACTATCACATTTAGTCCCTTTTAAGCATCCAGACTTAAATCACTGGAGAAATGCTTTAACAGGAGGCGTTGAAACCCACATTCCAAATACTAATATAATTTTACACGGCGGAGTGGATGATATCTGGCAAGATACAACTAATGGGAACCTTATAGTCCTAGATTATAAATCACAGTCAAATAATTATCCGATCACACCAGAATCATATTTGTCAGGAATTTATCACCAGGCTTATAAAATGCAATTAGATGTTTATGGTTACCTTTTAGAAAAAAATGGATTTCCTGTTGCTCCGATAGGGTACTTCTATGTATGTAACGCAAAAAGTGAAGTTTCTAGCTTTTCAGGAATTATGAGATTTGAAGAAGTATTAATTCCATACACTCTCGATTACTCTTGGGTAGAAAATGAAATATTTAACATGCTAAATATTTTAAATTCAAATACAATACCGGAAGAAACATTTGGCTGTGAAAATTGTGCCTATCATCGTGAACGAGAGAAAACAAGTAAACAGTAGTACAAATGATATAAGTTACTTATTAATACTCAAATCCATAAAAACCAAATCTCACTATTATCACATTTGCTGAAACCAGTCATCACCAAGCTTATCAAAACGATCGTATAATTCGGCAATTACATCTTCCGATAAATAGGAACCAGATTCTATACTTTTTAAATTAGATAATAAGTGTTCAGGTTTTTTAGTACCTACAATTGCAGTATTCACCTGACTATGTGCTAATACAAAAAATAAAGCTAATTCAATATTGTCCTTAGGTGCATTATCAGGCAAAGGCCCTAATTCAATCATTTTATTTGCTCGATCTAAATAGTAATCAGCATATCCTGTTCCATAGATGGGTGGTTTATCTAGTCCCCAAGCAGCATTTGCCAAAGGCCTTTTGATAATGATACCCATGTTGTTAGAAGTAGCAGATTTAAAAATATTTTTGTTAGCCTTTTGATCAATTAAATTAAAACTTGTTTGCAAAGTGTCAAATATTCCACTATCAACAGCCCATTCAGCAGATTCATTATCTCCACTATATCCAATAAATCTTGTTTTACCAGATTGCTGAATACGTAAAAGAGTATCNATNACATCACCTTGTTTTAAAATATCAACATTACAGGAATGTAATTGNAAAAGGTCGACATAGTCTGTATTCATTCTACTTAAACTATTATCGATACTTGTCTCTAATGTATTTACTGCCCAATCAATATACTGNCCATTATCATTCTCNGGNAGATTACGAGCATGACCGCATTTCGTTGCTAATATATATTCATTTCTTCTTGAAGAAATGGTTTTTCCAATTAATTCTTCACTAAGTCCATAACANGANGATGTATCAAAAAAATTAATNCCATTATCTATAGCTAGATAAAGNAATTTCTGNGCTTCTTTNATATCATCAATAGTNAGTTGGTAGCCTATTTCTGCTANTCCNATNCCAAGNCTACTAATTTCNATATTTGTTTTNCCTAAAATATTTTTTTCCATATTATTTACCTTATGAATTAATTATCTTTAATCATTTCAGTTTGGCTATCTGGACGTGTCAGAGATATATGAAAAAAATCACTTCCGTCTGCAGCTCCATGCCAGTGTATTTCTCCAGCAGGAATAAAAGCAGTATCACCTTCTTGCATTTGAATTTCTTCTTGTCTGTTTGCAACAATACCGACGCCATGAGTTGCAAAAAGNATCTGATCACTNGTNTGNGTATGAAAATGATTTTTTGCACCNTNATAAAATTTGACCCAGGCAAAACTATATTGTTCNGTATCAGGCGTTACCNACNANNGGTTGTCTGGTGACTTTCCCACCATAAAACAATGGTGCATTTGAAGCATCTTCAGGTTCAATTTGATTCTTATTTACTACATGCATACACAACCTCATTTATTCTAAATTCTTATTTAATCCAGGCATCCACTTCGATTTCTACTAACCATTCAGGGTCAATAAAACCATCCACAATAAGAAAAGAACTGGCTGGTTTTATTTCTGAGAAAACTTCCCCGTGACCTTTAGCAATTTCGTTCCAATCATCACGATTAATAAAAAACACTCTGCTTCTGAATACNNNATCAAGTCCTAAATTAAATTCTGCNAGAGCATTTTTAATTATTTCAAAACATCTTCTGGTTTGCTCTAANGGATNATTTACACCNACNGTTTTNCCATCATCACCTATAGCAGCAGTACCTGCTATAGCAACNATNTTGCCAGTTCTGGTAGCTCGAGAAAANCCTATGACTGATTCAAATGGNGAATTAGATTTTACTTTATCCATAAATTATTTCATTGGTTTTAATTTTGGCAAATTATAACGGTCTTCAGGGTTATGCCAGCCTTTAAAGTTAGGCTTCCTTTTTTCATTAAATGCTCTTCTGGATTCCATTCGATCTTCCTTATCNCCATGGTTGTGNANCTCATCAGCAAGATCTCTATAATTTTGTGGGATCTGCGGAGCTAATTGTTTCATCATATATAAGGTATTAACTCTCGAAGCAGGTATCAGAGAAAGCATATGTTCTGCCATACTAATTGCTGTTGGTAGTAATTCTTCTTTTTCTACCANTCTGTTTATATATCCTAACTGATATAGTCTTTCTGCAGTAAATCTGAATCCCAATGCCATTTCAATTGCAATAGGGTGAGGNAGATTNGCAAAATGTGCATGATCATACCCTCCCAATAACCATCTTTTAGCTTCAGAAACTTCAAAAATTGCTTCTTTCACTGCAACTCTAAGATCAGTTCTTTCNACGATCATAAATCCTCCACCCATAGCGAATCCATTGATTGCACCAATAACTGGTTTTTGTAATGTTCTCTCCATAAATGGATCTCGGAAAGTTTTTCCAGAACGAGATCCTACATCACCACGTTCTAAAGATTCTTTCATATCTTCCCCTGCACAAAAACCTCTTCCTTCCCCAGTAAGTATTGCTACTTCCAAATTGCTATCTTTTTCATACTTAGTAAATGCTTCAGACATTCCTTCTCGAATAACCTCACTGAGAGCATTTAATCTTTCTGGTCTATTGAGTTTTATTATCATTATCTGATCTTGTATATCTATTTCAACAAATGCCATTTTTCTTCCCTTTCTTTATTTTCGAAGAGCTCTGCCAGATAATTCTCTGGTTAAAACTCCTTCAGAGAGAACGATTTTACCGTTCACCATAACATAGTTTATACCTTCAGCAAATGCTTTTGGAGATTCAAAAGTTGCCTGTGTNCCAACTTTGTCCGGATTNAATATTACCAAATCTGCCTTATATGAATTTTTAATTAATCCACGATCATTTAAACCAAGTCTCTGAGATGGAACTCCAGTCATTTTATGGATTGCACTTTCCAGTGTTAATAAACCNTCTTCTCTCACTAATTGACCTAAGATATANGGAAAAGTTCCATACGTACGTGGATTAGGATTTTCNCCNACCATAATTCCATCACTTCCAACCATCTGATGAGGATGTTGAATAATAGATCTGATATTATCTGAATTCCCAGTTCTGGCAACAAAANNAACATTTAGATTTTCTTCTACAAGTAATTCACTCATCACATCAACAACACTCATATTCTTGTGCCTGACTAAATCCATAAATGATCNACCAACCCATTCNTGNTTTACNTGTGATCCAATATGGCTAAAGTAATAATCTTCTAAACTTCCACCCCATTGAGGATANACATCTTCNTTAATNGATTCTCTCACTTCNCCNGANTGNAAATTTTCNANCAATTTTCTAGGNCCACCTTCNTGAACCCATGGAGGGACAAGTGATGCTAGTAATGTACTTGCTGCAGGGTAGGGGTACTGATCAAATGTCAGATCAACACCTTGTTCTAANCCCTGATCGATGAGAGTTACCATTTGATCACCCATGCCTGTTATAGGACTGTGGTAATGTGATATCTGTACAGGAACTCCACTTTCNACACCGATAGTAATTGCNTCTTTAAAAGGATCGAGTAATCTGTCACCCAGNNCNTAACGACAATGTGTCACATACATACCACCATATGGTTTTACTGCCTTAGCNAATTCAATTANTTCATTAGTATCACTATATACATTCGGTACATATGTTAAACCAGTTGAAAAACCNAAGGCTCCGTCTTTCATTCCTGATTCTATTAANTNTTGCATCGANTTTATTGCAGATTCATTNGGNAGCTTATTTGTCCATCCCATAACTTCNGTTCTNACAGCTGAATGAGGAACGAGATAGGCAACATTGCACCCAATATTNCCNTCNAATGAATTCAGATACTCTCCNACTGAATTCCAGGTAATTTCACCNGGNATATCTCCATTCACTGATTGTAAATATATGATTANTTCNGATATNACTTTTGTNGANGCAGGTGCATAAGAAAGACCATCNTGNCCAATNACTTCNGTTGTAACNCCTTGTCTGATTTTTGGTTCATTATAGGGATCATGAAATAGATATAAGTCACAATGTGAATGCATATCAATAAATCCTGGAGATATGACTAATCCTGTTGCATCAATAGTATTTTTTGCTTCTGGCTCTGAGCCCTGTGGGATTATTTCGATAGAATCGTCTTTAATCCCAACTGATGCTGAGTAACCTTTATCACCGGATCCATCAATTATTGTTCCGTTTTTAATAATATAATCGAACATAAACTATTCCAAAGCTAATTAAATTGATTTATTATTAGACATTATAGACAACGAATACTAAATAGGGGATACATGGAAATATCAAACAGGATAAAAGAAATTAAACCATACCTTTTTATGGAAATTTCCAGAAAAATTGCTGCAAAAAAAGCTGAAGGTGCTGATGTTATATCATTTGGCATTGGAGATCCGGATATTCCGACTCCAGATCATATACTGGATTCGATCATAGAAGCTTCAAAAGTTCCCGCAAATCACAGATACCCAGAATCAGACGGCTTGCCAGAATTTAGAAAAGTTATTTCAGAATGGTATAACAAAAGATTTTCTGTTTCTTTAAATCCTGATACCGAAATTGTACCTTTAATTGGGGCCAAAGAAGGAATAGGGCACTTTCCACTTTGTGTTATGAATCCTGGTGATATTGGTATAGTTCCAGATCCGGGATATCCAGTCTATTCTATCGGAAATCTATTTGCTGGAGGCGAAACTTTTTATGCACCATTACGAGAAGAGAATGAATGGTTATTAGATTTTGAAGCTATACCAAAAGATATCGCAAAAAAAGCTAAATTAATCTGGCTTTGTTATCCAAATAATCCAACTGGTGCAATTGCACCAGCTTCGTATTTTGAAGAAGCTGTTAAATTTTGCAAAGAAAATGATATTATCCTTTGCCATGATGCATGTTATTCAGAAATAGCATATGACGGGTACAAACCTGTAAGTCTCATGGAAATTGATGGGGCAAAAGATATCTCTATAGAATTCCATTCACTGTCAAAAAGTTACAATATGACAGGTTGGAGAGTAGGGATGGCAGTTGGTAACGAGGAATTAGTCAAGGTTTTAACTATTGTTAAATCAAATATAGATTCAGGTATTCCTCAAGCAGTCCAGTATGGCGCAATGGAAGCATTAACTGCTTCACAAGACTGTATTCAGGATAATATAGATACTTATACAAGGAGAAGAGACCGAGTTATTGGTGCTCTTCAAAATATAGGTTTAGAAATTGTTCCTCCTAAAGCAGGACTTTATATATGGGTAAGAATACCTAAAGGATTTACCTCATCAGAATTTGCTACAGCATTATTAGATGAAAAAGATCTTGTGGTAACCCCGGGTTCTGGGTATGGAGAATTTGGAGAAGGGTATGTTCGTTTTTCACTTACGTTAAATGATAATGATTTAGATCGTGGAATAGACAGATTAGAAACATGGAAAATACCTACCAAATAGGGAAATAATTATAAGCACTCAATTAAAAAATACATATAAAACCAAAGAAAAAGCAATCCTCGTAGGGGTTGAAATTAGAAGTGCCAAAAATAACGGGGATATTGAAAATTCCATCGATGAATTAGAGCAACTGGCAAATGCTGCAGGAGCATCAGTTGTAGAAAGTATAATTCAAAAATTAGCAAAACCATCACATTATTACCTTGGTAAAGGGAAATTAGAAGAATTAAAAAATATACAGGATAGATATGACACTGTTATTTTTGATGATGAGTTAACTCCTTCACAACAAAGAAGTATAGAACAATATCTTGGTGAAGAAACTAAAGTTATTGATAGGACAGCACTTATTCTTGACCTCTTTGCATCAAGAGCAAATACACGTGAAGGTAAATTGCAAGTTGAATTAGCACAACATCAATATCTCCTTCCAAGGCTAGCAGGACAATGGTCTCACTTAGAACGTCTGGGTGGTGGTATTGGTACGAGAGGACCTGGTGAAACACAGTTAGAAACTGACCGTCGTTTAATAACAAAAAGAATCCAAAGATTAAAATCTGATTTAGATAAAGTTAGAAGACACCGATCACAATATCGTTCAAGAAGACAAAATAATAAAATTCCTGTTATTAGCTTAATCGGTTATACAAACGCAGGTAAAAGTACCTTATTTAACAGCATGACCAAATCAAAGGTTTA
>PAJB01000007.1 GCA_002710905.1 Chloroflexota bacterium
GCAGTAGCAGCAGAAAATAATGATGCCACTACAGAAACTGCTACAACAGAGACATCTAAAGAACAAGCAAGTGTAGCTGCTAGCGCTGAACCAGAAAAAATTGTTACACCAAAACAAATTGAAGCACAAAGTTATTCAAATTCTGCTAATAAATTACCTTCTCCAGCATCAATTATTGCATTAGTCCCATTCATCATTCTTTTTATTACCTCATTCGTATTCCCAGGACCAATTATTTTTGAAGTTCTTGGATTAAAAATTGGTTTAATTACTATTGCATGTTTTATGGTAGGAAATTTATTTTTACTACTATTTTTATTTTTTGAAGGAAAGGCATTAGCTAAGTTTTCAGCTATGCGACAAAGAAAGATTTTAAAATGGCGCGATTCACCAGTTCTATGGCGTCGAAGCGAAGAAATGCGCCGACTAGATTTAGAATCTATTATTACACAGATTGCTGAAACAAGCTTTGCATACCCTAATGATGAATATCCTACTCTAAAAACTTTTGTAAATCTTCCCGAGCCACAACTTGGCATTGAGATCGTTGGTGGAATCGGAGGCAGGATTTATCCTGACATTATTGTGGCTGAGCAGCCAGGAAATTATCCTAAATTGATTGGTCAAATTGAATCTTCAGAAACAGTAACGCGTGAACAAGCAGAAAGAGTTTGGGTTACATTGGATAATGCAGATTCTAAAACAATTTTGTTTGTTCCAACTGGATATGGTGCGAGGGCAAAAGATTATATTAGAACTGCTGGCATCAAAAATGTTCAAGTACGAACATGGAAGAGATCTGGCGATTCAATAAGAGTACTTGCTGTATAATTAAACGTTTTCTTTGTTTGAATAGACACCTATTGGCTTGATGTATAATTTTTTTAATTCAAAAAATGATTTAGTTTGTTTTTCATAATTAATATATTTATTGTACATTTCATTAATAGAGCTGGCTAATAATATTAATGAAACAAGTGATATTAAGTAAAGCATTTTATTTCCTTTTTTTATTCTGACTATATATTAGAATATATGTTCTAATATTGTCAATTGGTATTAGGAAATATTTTTCTTTTTCATATATTCTTGTAGAACTGGTGGTATATTGATTTTTTTACCATCATAGTTATTTTCAATAATTGCAGCTAATGTTCTTGGCAAAGCTAATCCAGAACCATTTAAAGTGTGAAGAAATATATTATTATTTTTTTCATCCTTAAATCGAATATTAGCTCTTCTTGCTTGAAAATCCAGAAAATTTGAAACAGATGATACTTCCAACCACTCGTTTGATCCAGGAGCCCAAACTTCAATATCGTATGTTTTTGAGGATGCAAAAGATGTATCTTCGCTTGCTAGTTGAATGACTCTATATCTCA
The DNA here is from genome assembly GCA_002710905.1 of Chloroflexota bacterium. Next base: position 1,383 of record PAJB01000007.1, read on the forward strand.
ATCCAAGCTCTTTAATAATTTGCAGACTATCTTCTAAAAGCTGTTCATGGGCTGCATATGATTCTTCTGGATGAACAAAATTTACAAGTTCAACTTTATCAAATTGATGCCCGCGTTTGATTCCCTTCACTTCTTTGCCAGCACTCATTTTTTCTCTTCTAAAGCAAGGCGTATAAGCTACATGTTTTATTGGCAAAGTTTGTTGTTTTAAAATTTCATCTCTATACATATTTGTGATTGGAACTTCAGCAGTAGGCACTAGCCATAAATCTTCTTCAATATCTTTATACAAATTATCTCCGAATTTAGGAAGTTGTGCTGTACCAATCAGCATTTCTTCTTTGACTAATGCTGGTGGATAGACTTCTGAATAACCTCTAGCAGTATGTTTTTCCAACATCCAAGCTATCAGACTACGTTGTAATCTTGCTCCATCATTAAGCAATAAATAAAATCTTTGGCCTGAAACCTTTACTCCTCGCTCAAAATCAATAATTCCAAGTTGCTTGCCAATTTCCCAATGACCAATGGGTTGATCAAATTTTATATCACTTGGAGGCTCTGACAATTTATTTTTTTGGCTTACTTTTATTTCTTTATCCCCAAATCCTTCTTTAACAATTACTGCATCCTCCTCTTTTCCAATTTGAATATCTTCTTGGAGGATATTCGGCATATCTAAAAGTAGGCTCTTGACTTTTTCCTCCATCTCCCTTGCTAAATCTTCAAGTTCATGGATTTTTTTTGAAGTATCTTTTTGAGAATCAATAATTTCTTTTTTTTCTTTATCGGACATATCAGATGATATATTTTTTGTTGATTTTTTTCTATCTGCTCGAAGCTTGTCTAATTCAAAAGTAATCTCACGTTTTTTGCTATCATAATTGAGCAATTCTTCAATTGAGAATTCATAGTTTCTTTTTTTGTAAACTTCTTTTATGTATTCACTTTGCTCTCTAATCAGTTTTATCGGTAGCATTTTTCACACATTCCATATTTATTTATTTTACTCTTTTGATTTCATTGCTGGGAACAAGATCATCTCTCTAATTGAATGCTCTCCTGTCAATAGCATTGCCAATCTTTCTATACCTAACCCTAGACCTCCAGCTGGAGGCATCCCATATTCTAATGCCTCTACAAAATCTTCATCAATTAATTCAATTTCATCTTCACCTTGATTAGCTTTTTTAATTTGTTCAATCATGCGCTCTTTTTGGTCAACTGGATCATTGAGCTCAGAATATGCATTTGCAAACTCATAACCAAGGATAAATAATTCAAACCTTTCAACAAATCTTTCATTTCCTTCGATTTTTTTTGCTAAAGGAGAAATTTCTGTAGGATAATCAAAAATAAATGTTGGCTGAATTAATTGCGGTTCAACAAATTTCTTCATAATTTCATCTAACATTACATCATGAGATAAATTAGTATCAATTTCCATTCCAAGTTTTTTAATCTGTTTTTTAAGGTCAGCATTACTATTAACTGCATCATAATTAATCCCTGCAAATTTATCTAAAGCTTCCACGTAAGTTAGCTCTTGCCAGTTATCTGAAAGATTAATTTCATGTTCCTCATTCATAATTATGAGACTCCCTGCAACCTCTTTAGCGCAAAAAGTAATTAGTCTTTTGACCATATCTGCTACATCTTTATAGTCAGCATATGCTTGGTAGGATTCCAACAAAGTAAATTCAGGATTGTGTCGATACGATATACCTTCATTGCGAAAGACCTTACCAATTTCAAAAACTTTTTCGAAGCCGCCAACAAGTAATCGCTTTAAATGTAGCTCTAATGAAATTCTCAAAAAAAGATCTTGATCTAACTGATTATGGTGCGTAATGAAAGGCTTTGCTGCTGCACCACCTGCACTTTCTTGTAAGACTGGTGTTTGCACTTCAATAAAACCATCTTTATGAAAAAAATGACGTAATGCAAAAATGGTATTTGAGAAAGCAATTGCAAGCTCTTTTGAACGCTTATTTGAAATTAAATCTAGATGCCTGGATCGGTAACGTATTTCAGGATCTACGACTCCATGCCATTTTTCAGGAGGAGGTCTCAGTGCCTTGGAAATTATATTTATTTCCTCAACAGCAATTGTAATTTCATCAGTTTTCGTTGTAAACAAAGATCCATTTGCAGAAACAAAATCACCTAAATCAATCATAGATAAGATTTCATATTTTTCATTTAACTTTTCTTTGCTGAGCTGTATTTGCATTCTTCCACTCTCATTTTGAACATCCAGAAAAGCAATTTTGCCCATCTTTCTTTTTGCTGTAATTCTCCCGTTAATATAATAAATTGACTCATCGCCAACTTTATAATCTTTCTTAATTTTATTTATTGAATTTGATGGATTTACTCGAGCAGGATAAGGATTACCATCATGCATGAGCTGACTTCTTTTTTCTTTTCTTGCATTAATCAATTCTTTTTCAGTTGGCATATTTAATTTTTCTTTTTATACACTGCAATGAATTATTTTTCATATTCTGAATTCATAATCCATGAGTATTACGCTACTTTAATTAAGTTTATTAATGTATAGTAACCCTATATGCATTTGAATGTAAACAAGCTTAAAATATTGAAATGAACTAGTTTTTTTGAATATAATTGAGGTTTTCGATGGATAGTGACTTCGATAGCAAAGATGATTTTCCAATCAATAAAGATATTTTTGATGATTATAGTCTTAGTGCTCCCCCAAAATCAAAAAAAGGTTTACCAGTAAGACCTATCTTGCTGATTGCTTTGATTGCACTTGCAATCTATTATTTTTTCCCATCAAGTAGCTCAGAAGAAAAAAATGTACAAAAAGAGATTCAGCAATATAAAGTTGCTAAAAAAAATATGCCTGAAAAACTACCATCTGAATTTATGCCAGTCTCTAATTTCTATGATATTGATATTATTGATCCAGACATAATTGGGAAAAAAATTTCAATAAGCTTAAAGCTTACTGAGCAAATACGCGAGAATGATGAGCCATTTTTTTATTATTATGATTCATTATATGGAACATGGCATAGACTTTCTAAAGCAACAACCAATTTAGACGGGACAATTGCATCAGGACAAATAGCAAAGCTTCCTAATAATATAATGGTTGTTTCTGCGCCAGATAGAATCAGGCAGCTAAGTTATATGAGCTGTTTAGAATGTGACAGTATTGAAAATATTGCATCAAATAGCGACAGCATTTTATTTGCTAGCCCCGATTTAACAGGCATAGATGGGAAAATCACCTTGAGGAAAACAGGCACAGTTGATGTCAATAACTTACCTAGTTCTAACTTCTTTTACGGGGTTGAAGCTAATGCAAAGCGAACATCTGAAATTATCAATTATATTCTTGCAGATTCAAACAGAATCGATGAACATATTCAAAATATTGTTGCAGAATTAAAACAAATAAATGCATCTGGAATACACATTAACTATCAAAATATTAAATTAGAAAATAAAAAATCATTTACTAATTTTATTAATAAGCTCAATGATGTTATTTCTACTCAGAGTTTAGGACAGTTAATCATCTCATTGCCTGTTTCTGATGACATTCTAAATGACTCATATGAGTGGCAAAAGCTGTTTAAGATTGTTGCGAAAGTATGGGTGCATCCTTCAGAGGATGGTTCAAAGTTTTATAAAGAACTGGATCATTTATCTCAGATATCTGAAAGACTAGAACTAGATAGTTCAAAAATGCATTTAGTTATTAATTCTATTTCTAGAGAAAGATCCATAGACGGCATTGATGCTATTTCTCGCGTAGATGCACTGAAAATTGCTAGTGATTTTTCTGTAAAACTCAATGAAAAAGCTGTGACTACAGATTCACCAATTACTTTAGATGCACTAAATTTAAATACTTTAAATACCGGAAATAATAAATTAGGCTGGGATGATGTTTCGAAATCGACATCATTTAGATATGTCAGTAATGATACTGAAAGAACAATTTGGATTCAGAACAGTTTTTCGTTACGTTTTCAAATTTACTATGCTGAAAAAAATAATTTTGCTGGAATTGTGCTTAATTCAAATGAGTTAGATAAACATACTGAAAAATATTGGGAATTATTTGAAAAATATTTAACTAGTGCAGAAATTGAGTTATTGAAACCTTTTGATGATTATGTCCGTTTGAATTGGACTGCATCAGGGGGTGTTTTTGAAAATAACAGTGGTAAATCTATTACTTGGCGTTCACCAAAAGAACCAGGTGCTTATAGTATTCAGCTTAGCGCTTCTGATGGCGAAGTATTTTTATCTACAGAGTTAATTATTAATGTTATTGCCGCTAAGAACACAGCATCCTTAATCACTCAATTAACCAAATCTTTGCCAAATGTAATTATTAAGCCATTTAACATTACTCAAGATGAATTAAACAAGCCTGTTATTGAAGAGGTGGTAAAGGTTGAAAAAAAACAAGATGTTAAGGTCGTGAAAAATATTTCTGCTATACAATATCGACCAATTCCTATTGGTCCACCTGGCCCTGCTGGCAATTAATATCTATTTAAGGAGTTATTGTTGCTGATTGTCACTGGTGGTATTGCAAAGGGGACTAAACTTAAATTACCAAATGAAAAAATTACGAGACCAACTTCACAAAAAATGCGTGAGTCACTTTTTTCTATAATTGAGAACTTTAAAATTGATTACAAGGTAGTTTTTGATATGTATGCTGGAAGCGGTATGCTAGGAATTGAAGCTTTATCAAGAGGTGCTGAGAGTTGTGTTTTCGTTGAATCAAATAAAAGGATATGCAGTGTCATTCGTAGCAATCTCATATCTACCGATTTAATTGGTAAATCAGAAATTGTTCATGCATCTATTGGCAGATGGAAAGCAAGCATAAATCATGACCCTACATTAATCTTGGTTGATCCCCCCTTTAATGATGAGCAGAAATGGATTAAGATAGAAAAATCTTTAGGAGATCTTACATCTTATAAAGATCTAATTTTGGTTATTGAGCATTTTCATAAAGATATTGCTCCAGAATTTATTTGTGGAATTAACAAGTTTCGTACAAGAAGACATGGAGATTCCATAATAAGTTTTTATAAAATTTAGAATTGTTTAGAAGTTAATTGAGGATAAATATGGTAGTTGCAATGTACCCTGGACGATTTGATCCGGTAACAAATGGACATTTAGATATAGTTGATCGGGCCTCCAAAATTTTCGATCACTTAATTATTGGTATTGCTGCTGGTGAAGCCAATACTAATTTATTTTCTGCTGAGGAACGTTCAGCAATGTTTAAAAAATCTACTTCTCAATATAAAAATATATCTGTAGAAATTTTTGATGGCTTAACAATCGATACAGCACGAAATTTAAATGTCAACGTATTAATTAGAGGCCTTCGTGCGGTAACAGATTTTACGACTGAATTTGATATGGCATTAATGAACCGAGATATGGAGCAAGATATCGAATCTATTTTTTTCATTACGGATTTAGGCAATTTATTTTTAAGTGCTAGTCGTGTGAGAGAGCTAGCTAGCTACGGAGTGAATGTTGACCAATATGTTCCAAAAATTGTTGCTGAAGAACTCAACAAGAAATTTAATTTATAGAGAGAAATAATGGATTTACTGCATCTTGTCGACCAATTGGAAGAATTAGTAGCTACTTCAAAAAAAGTGCCTATTGGCAATAGAGTAATACTCCAATATGATCGCGTTTTAGAAATTATTGATGAGTTGCGTATTGCAATACCTAATGATGTACGTGATGCNGAGGAGCTTNTTTCTCAAAAGTCANCCCTNCTTAGGTCAGCAGAAGAAGAAGCTAAGCTTGTAATCTCAACNGCTGAGTCNAAGGCAAGTAGCTTGATGGATGATCATGAAATTGTTCAAANTGCAAGATTAAAAGCAGACCAAATTATTCANCAAGGTGAAAATAATCTTAAGGAAAGAATTGATCANGCAAATCAAGAAATCACTAAAAGAATNGAGGATTCTAGGGTGCTTGCTCAACAAGAAATGGGNGCNGCAGATAATTATGCNAAACAATTACTTGAACGNTTAGATCGACAGTTACANGCTTTTACTTCNTCTGTACATAATGGNCTAGAACAATTGGACAGAGTTCAAANTGTTGCTGAAAGNAAAATTGATGATAAGCAANCCTCTACTAATATTGATTTGNCTGATTCTGAAAACCTTGAAATTGAATCAGATAGTAATNTGAATGCNCTTCCTGAAGTTGATCATAATTTTGAACAATCTGGTGAAAATCTANAGGACGTTATAAATTCTGATAATTCTACTGAAAAAATTGTCGATGATTATTCATTAGANGATTTTGATGAAAGAAAGTANNATAGATNAAATTGCTTATTTAATAACAATATTTAAAAGTTTGTCTTGAATATATATTACTTTAAGAATTTTTTTATTCTCTAAATATNATGCAATCTTTTNATTTTCTTTAGCTTTATTGAGNACAACAGATTCTTCAGCGCCAATCATAATTTCAAGTGAAGNACGCAATTTACCATTAATTTGGATTGGTATNTCTTGAGTATCGCTTATTGTCAATTCATCAATATAATCGGGCCAGGACATTTTATGTATCGAATATTTATTACCTATTTGCATCCACAGCTCTTCACTTATATGAGGGCAAATTGGAGCAATCATTAGGCAAAGAAATTCAATTGCTTCTCTCCAAGACTCTAAATCGCTTTGGTGTATTTCATCAATAGCTAGTAATGCATTTGTCATTTCCATCAGCGATGCAATCATAGTATTGAATCTAAAATTTTCAATATCATAAGTTGCTTTTTTTAAGGTAGAATGACTTATTTTTTTAATTAATGAGTGCTTTTCTTCTGTATCTGATACTTTTGGCTGTGTTAATACTAAATTCCATAATCTATTTAACCACCTATGTGTGCCCACGACACCTGATAGATCATATGGGCCACCTTGATCCCAAGGCCCCAAAAACATTAAATATGATCTGAATGCATCAGCTCCCCATTTTTCAACTTGGCTATCTGGAGCAACAACATTTCCTCTTGATTTTGACATTCTTTGCCCATCAGTGCCCAATATCTGACCTTGACTAAAGTATCGAGTAAATGGTTCATCGTCTTTCAATATTCCCATATCTCTTGCTGCTTTATAAAAAAATCTTGAATATAAAAGATGCATAGTTGCATGCTCTGCTCCTCCAGTGTATTGATCGACAGGAAGCCATGCATCTTCAGAATCTGAGCTTATTATTGATTTATTATTTTTTGGATCTGCATATCGTATGTAGTACCATGAAGAACACATAAAAGTATCCATTGTATCTGTTTCACGTTTTGCTGGACCGTTACATTGTGGACAAATTGTATTAACAAAATCTTCACTTAATGATAAAGGTGATTTTCCAGTTGGTAAAAATTCAACATTGTAAGGCAATGTAATTGGTAAATCTTCTTCTGGAACTGGAATGATACCACATTCACTTTTTTCACAATAAATTATTGGTATTGGGGCACCCCAATATCTTTGTCTAGAGATTAGCCAATCTCGCATACGATATTGAGTTTTACTTTTGCCTATTTTTTCATTATCCAAATATGCTGTGATTTTACTTATAGCAGTTTTTGTGTCCTGCCCGTTAAACTGTGCAGAGTTAATTAAAGTACCATCTTCAGTAAAAGCTGCATTTAATTCTTGTTCTCCATCAGGAGAGTTACTAATTACTTGAATGATTTCTAAAGAAAACTTACTTGCGAAATCGAAATCTCTTTGATCGTGAGCTGGTACACCCATTACTGCTCCAGTGCCATATGTAGGAGAAACATAATCCGCTACCCATATTTGAATTTTATTATTATTCAGCGGATGCAAGCAGTATGCACCAGTAAAAACACCAGTCTTTTCTTTGAGTAGAGATTCTCGTTCAATTTCTGATTTTAATTTTGTTGACTCTTGATATTCTTTTACTGCTTTTTTCTGTTCTTGAGTCGTTATTGTATCAACTAAAGGATGTTCTGGAGCAAGCACCATAAACGTTACACCAAATAAAGTATCTGGTCTTGTAGTGAAAACATTGATTTTTTGTTCTGTAGCAAGCATCTTTGAATCGAGAACAGAAAAATCAATTTCTGCTCCTACAGATTTGCCTATCCAATTTTTTTGCATTGATTTAACTGATGTTGGCCAGTCCATTTGATCGTTCTTTAGTAGTTCNTCTGCNTAATTAGTAATTCGAAAAAACCATTGTTCCATTTCTCTTTGCTCGACTAATGCGCCAGATCTNTCCGATTTACCATCAATGACCTGTTCATTTGCTAAAGTAGTTTCATCAACTGGATCCCAATTAACTAAAGCCTTACCACGATATGCTAAGTCATTTTTATAGAGTTGTAAAAACCACCATTGTGTCCATTTATAATAATCCTCAGAACTTGTGTTAACTTCTCTTTCCCAATCAAACATCGACCCCATTTTTTTTAATTGATCTCTCATCCTCTTGATATTGTCGTCTGTCCAATCTTTAGGATGAGTTTTACCTTTAATTGCTGCATTTTCTGCAGGTAAACCAAATGCATCAAAGCCCATTGGAAACAAAACATTATTACCTTTCATACTGTAATATCTTGCAAGTGAGTCAGATGGTGCCATTGCATACCAATGACCAATATGAAGATCGCCGGAAGTATAAGGGAACATTGTAAGGTGNTATCTATTTTTTTTCTTGGAATCTGTATTTAAAGTTTTATATAGATTATCTTTATCCCATTTTTTTTGCCATTTTTTCTCAATGGCATTTGGGACATACTCTTGCTTATTTTTTGAATCTTGCATTAATCTTTTTTCTTATTATAAATCATTATATTAAGTTATTTTATAACACTAAATCATTTATAAAAATGTTTATTTTTTAGTTTATGAAATAAATTGTTAACGTNGATGAAATAANAATTTAACAATTTGAAATTAAATTCATGATAAAAATAATTAGTATTATCTATAACATAAATTTATGTTTAATTAATACGNAAAGAGGATTTAGGCTTAATTCATTGAGGAGTATTATGACAAATCTAGGTTTAACAGGTTTTTTGGCTAAGANAGCAATTAAATATAAATTTGCANTCTTATTTATTTGGATTNTATTATTTATTGGTGGTGGTTATTTTGCTGCTGGNATAAATGANNATACAGAAAATGATCAAGGTTTTGTAACCGAACCAGAATCTGAAAAAGCTCTTGCTCTTTACAATAAAGAATTTTCTTCAGACTCCCCAGTTTCACTAAGTGAGAATATTATTATAAAATCGCTTAACAATCAGACTGTCAATGATGCTGAATTCAAATCTACAGTAAGCAATGTAACAAGTGAAATAAGAGCATTAGAAAGNAGCGTTGCTTTTGCTACCAATTTTTATGAAACTAANTTACCCAATTTAATTTCCAAAGATCAAANTATTACATTAATCCCAGTTGAATTAAAAGGAACCTTTGAAAATTCTGCTTTAACTGCTAAGCCGTATGTTGAATTGATTCATGAATTAGATTCTAAACATAATAATTTTGATATATTAACNTCTGGTTTTGCNTCNATNGATCTTAATTTTGTTGAAGTAGCAGAAGANGATCTTGCTAGTGAAATTCAAGTTATGCCTATTGCCTTAATTGTTTTACTATTTGTTTTCGGTGCTTTAGTTGCTTCTGTTATTCCAATTTTACTAGGATTAATTGCTATTGTTATTACTATTGGTCTTTGTGCATTAATTAGTCGAGTATATCCACTTAATATATTTGTCACAAACATTGTATTAACGATTGGGCTCGCTGTTGGCATTGATTATGCGTTATTTATCATGGATCGATTTAGAGAAGAAAGATCAAAAGGTCTTAAAAAAATTGATGCAATAACTAAAGCAGGTTCTACTTCTTCACGGGCAGTGTTATTTTCAGGTTTTACTGTAATGCTTTCTCTTTTGGGAATGTTTCTTGTGCCCACAGATATTTTTCGTAGTTTAGGATTAGGTGCAATAATAGTTGTAGTTGTTTCTATATTATCCTCACTAACTTTATTGCCTGCCATTTTGGCAATTTTAGGAGATGGCATTAATAGGCTCAAAGTGCCTTTTATTCAAACTCACAATAAAGAAGAGAGTAAATTTTGGTCATCTATTGCTTTGAATGTTATGAAGTATAAAATTATTGGAGTAATTATTCCTGCAGTTGTATTGGTTTTAATTAGCTCGCAGTATTTCAATATAACGATTGGTGCTAGCGGTGTTGAAACTTTACCGGAAGACAATCAAGCGCGTAAAGCATATGAAATTTTAGAAGAAAACTTTTTATCCGGAGGAATAGCAACTCCGATTATTGTTGTTGCGGAGAGCAGTACTAATGAAAAAGCTGATATGCTGCTTGGATTTGAAAGATTAAATAATGAAATTAATGCTAGCAATGCCTTTGGTCCTATTTTAGGATTTGAAACTAGTAAATCTGGGTTAGCTTATTCCTTACAAGTTGCACCAAAGGGTTCAGCAACTAGCGGCATTGCAACTGATTCTGTTGATTTATTGAGGAATACATTAATTCCTCAATCTTTTGGTGACAATGACAATAAAGTTCTTGTTGGAGGTCAAAGTGCTGGATACAAAGATTTCTATCTATTAGTTGATCGATTTACTCCAATAGTATTTATTTTTGTTTTATCCACAAGCTTCCTACTTTTATTAGTAGTATTCAGATCTATTTTTGTTCCAATTAAAGCTGTCATTATGAATATGTTAGGTGTAGGTACTGCTTATGGCTTAATGTACCTTGTCTTTGAAAAAGGATATGCAGTAAACTTTTTTGGNTTTCAACAAGTTGAAAGNATTGAAGCATGGGTGCCGCTATTTTTNTTTACAATTGTGTTTGGTTTATCGATGGATTATGAAGTTTTCTTATTGAGTAGAATTCGAGAGCACTTTGATGCAACTGGTAATAATGCTGAATCTGTTGCCCATGGCATTAAAAGAACCGGAAGGCTAATAACAGGAGCAGCAGGTATTATGATTGTTGTATTTAGCGGATTTGCTATGGGTGAATTAACGATGTTTCAGCAAATGGGATTTGGAATAGGCGTCGCTGTTTTAATTGATGCAACAATAATAAGAATGGTTTTTGTTCCAGCTTCTATGGCGCTTGCAGATAAATGGAATTGGTACTTTCCTAGTTGGTTAAATTGGATTCCAGATGTTAGAGTAGAACCACCAGAAAATATTTAATTTCTGCGGGAAGGTTTGAAAAATGTTTAATGGAATAAAAGGTGTATTTATACGTGTAAAGAATATTGAAGATGCCACAGATAAATACTTAAAAGTATTTGGCGGCAAGTTGATTCAAAGACATAAATTNGAGGATTTAGGTTTTGACACATCTGTTATTGAATATAGTAATGATACATTCATAGAAATNATTTCNCCTTTAAGTGATTCAAGCCCGGTTCAAAAAGCATTAGATAAGTTTGGCGAAGGCGTGCACTTAATTGCAATGGATAATGACGATCCAGAGCAAAGGGTTAATGATCTAAGAGCAATGGGTTTAAATTTGATTAATGATCCAGGTGAGGGAAGCCCAATTACTCAGCAGATTTTTATACATCCAAAAGAATTAAATGGGATGATGGGGTTAATTTCTGGCACACCTGTAAATTAACAGTAGTTCTCAATAATTTATTGGAGTAACTTTTGAGATTTAGTTATTATTTAAATCCNCAGACTATTGAANCTGAAGATGATAAACGAATTATTNATGAGATGTTAGATCATACAGATTTTGCTATNAAAAATGGNTTNACTGATGTTTGGATNACAGATCATAATTTCACTGGNTATAGTGCTTTTTCTGATGCAATTATTATGGCAGNAGCAATCTCTCAAAGATTACCTGGCGTNCATATTGGCTTTGCTTTGAATGTTGTACCNCTTATGCATCCAATTAGATTTGTTACACAAATGAATTTACTTGATCAATTAACNAATGGGAATTTAACCGTAGGAATTGGTGCGGGTAATTCGCCTTCAGAATTNGCCGGTTATGGTATTAATGTTGATGATCGACATGAAATCATGGATGAATTTATTTCAGTTTGTGAAAAAGCATGGTTTCATAAAGATGGTGAATTAAATTATTCCGGCAAGTATTATAATGGAAAAATTAAAGGGCGAATCATACCTAAGTCAGTGCAAAAACCTCATCCTCATATTGCTGTTGGTACAGGTACTCCTGAGAGATTAAAGTTAACTGGACAAAATGGTTGGTCATTGTTAATGGGGCCAAGAGAGCCACAGTATTTAGCTGTCCGAATGCATATGTTTCAAGAAGGATTAAATAATTCTGGATTAAATAAAAAATCAATTGAACAAGCATGGCAATTTACCGGTGTCGGCAGGCAAATATATGTATGTGCTGATGGTGAAGATTGGCATGATACACTTCAATCAAATATTGATCACTGGATTAGGATCTCAGCAAAAGGAGATGAAGGAAAATACTCATTAACTAAAGAAGAGTATGATGACAGNTATGATAGATATATAAATGGAGGCTGGTTATATGCNGGNACTGCAGATGAAATTTTTGATAAGCTTGAACCATTAGCTAGATTGGGAATTAGCCATTTAATGTGTTGGTTTGATTTTGGTATGTTNTCAGACACTCAAGTAAAAAGCAGTCTTCAAAGATTTATTCAACAAGTGATGCCACGTCTAGCTGAGATTAAAAAAGATTCAAAATATATTGAAGAATTGTTACAGGACAATCCAATGGCTACTAAGGCGCCTGACGCATTAAATACACTATAGTAGAAGGCAGGAGCCATTATGATTAGAGTTGCAGTTATTGATGATTATACGGCTGATGCAGTCAAATTAGCNNACTGGGACCGATTAAGNAATCANATCAGTGTGGATTTTTTTCAAGATCATNTAACTGATATGCAGATGATGATAGACCGTCTGNAGAACTANGAAATAATAGTTGTTATGAGAGAAAGNTCATTGATTCAAAGTCAATTAATTGAATCATTGCCAAACCTTAAGATGATTGTCACTTCTGGTATGTATAATGCAGCGATTGATTTTGAATCAGCTCGCAAACATAATATTATTATTGCTGGAACAGAATCTAGCGGCATATCAACAACTGAACAGACTTGGGCTTTAATTTTAGCTTTAACTCACAATGTTGTATCTGAGCATAATAATATGTCTTTAGGAAATTGGCAAAAAGGCTTAGCAACAGAATTGAATAATAAAAACCTTGGACTCATAGGTCTTGGTAGGATAGGCCTAGCAGTAGGGAAGATTGGACTTGCATTTGGNATGAATGTTTTTGCTTGGAGTCAGAATTTGAAAAAAGAAGATGCTCAAGCGCACGGNATTAATTTTATTGAAACCAAAGAAGAAATATGNNAAATGAGCGACATACTTTCATTNCATGTACGGTTATCTGCACGTACTGAAAATTTAATTGGAGNAAGNGAATTCTCTTATATGAANGANGATGCTTTTTTAATTAATACTTCTAGNGGNCATATAATTAACGAAGAGGATTTAATTGATGCTTTNAGAAATAACAAAATTGCTGGGGCAGGACTAGACGTCTATAATCATGAACCTTTGCCTTCAGGGCATGCATTAAGAAAATTAGATAATGTAGTTTTATCGCCACATATAGGTTATGGTACAAAAGAATTAATGGGTAAATTTTTTCATCAAATATTAGAGAATATTGAAGCATATATTAATGATTCTCCAATAAGGGTGATAAAATAACTTTTCTATATTTATTGGTGGACCTGGGGGGGCTCGAACCCCCGACCTCTACACTGCCAGTGTAGCGCTCTCCCAGCTGAGCTACAGGCCCATTTTAAAATACTATCTTATATTTCTTTCTAAAAAAAGCAATTAATATTATAACGGTCTTTTAATAGCTATTCCTGGTTTCCTTGGAAAGCGGTTAGGTGTTTTATTTATTTTTTTTATAACAATTATAGCTTGATTGTTTTTTGTTAGATCATCTGGGAATTCAATAATATCAATGATTTCACATGCTAATTCCTTAGAGGCATTTTGAACAGTATTTGTTTCCTTTCTAGATTCACTTCCTTTTGGCGCAAACAGCATGCCATTAATTTTTAATAATGGCATGGCATATTCCATTACCACACTTAACGGTGCCAGTGCTTTAGCTACAGCATATTCATAAAGTTCTTTTTTTGTTTTTGCTAAATCTTCAACCCGTTCAGAAATTGCATTTATGTTATGTAATTTTAATTTTTTGATGATACTTGCACTGTATAAACTTTTTTTTCTATTTGAATCTAGTAAATCTACAAAACAATTAGTATTCATAATACCCAGGATTATTCCTGGCACTCCAGCACCAGATCCGATGTCTAATAATTTAGATTTAGCACTTTGAGGATATTTGTTAATGCATTTTTGTAAAAAAAGCGATTCACCAATATGTCTATTTGCAATATTATTTGGTTCTTGAATTTTTGTGAAACCTTTTATCACGCTCTCAGATTCAATGCTTTCACAATACTCACTAAGCAGTGTTAATTGTGAATCATCTATGTGTATTTTTAGCTTGGAAGCATATTCTTGGATTAACTGTTTGTATATCTTGACCATCTATAAAAATTTCTTTGCATTGTTATCAATAAAACTTATTTTGTATAATAAATATACATACTTTTTAGTAATTATAGTCCAGCGTGTAACTCAAATTATTTTGATTGGAAAAAAATGAGTAGTAGTGATTCATTAAACCCAGATGCATATTATGTCACAAAGAGTGGGTTTAAAAAATTGGAAGAAGATTTAGCGGAATTAAAAAACCAAAGACCAGCTATTGCTGAATCTTTGCGCGTGGCCATGCAAGATAAAGATTTTAGAGAAAATGCACCACTCGATGCTGCTCGAGATGCACAAGCACATTTAGAAGCTAAGATTCGTAATATCGAAAGTCAAATTAGAACTGCTGTTATTATAAGCGCTGATGATAAGGGTAAGTCTGCTCACATTGGTTCAAAAATTAAATTATTAAATATAGAAAAAAAATCTGAACATTCTTTTGAATTAGTTACACCATCTGAAGTTGATCCTAAAAATGGAAAAATATCAATTGAATCACCTGTAGGGCTTGCAGCAAGCAATAAAAATGTTGGAGATCAAATTGCTGTTAAAACACCCAGTGGCGAGGTTGAATTTAAAATTATTGAAATTACTAATTAATTATTAATACATCGACTCCCATACCAGCAAATAAAATAACTAGATATATGATAGAGAAAAAGAATAATTTTTTTGCTTGTGCGTCGCTATATTTTTTGTAAAGCTCAAAGGCATATTTAATAAATAGTATATTAATTACCATTGCTGATCCAAAGTAAATAAGATTTAGCTGAGCAATTAATCCAAAGATTATAGAAACACACACCAAGGCAATTGCATAAAGTAAAATTAATTTGCATGCTTCAATTTTTCCAACAACCACAGGCAACATTGGTATTTTTGCAGAAGAGTAGTCATCCTCTTTTAATAAAGCTAGCGCCCAAAAATGAGCAGGGGTCCAGTAAAAAACGATTAAAAATAATAAAATTGCCTCAAGGGATATTTGATTTTGTACGGCAACCCAGCCAATCATGGGTGGAGTTGATCCTGCAGCACCTCCGATTACTATATTTTGAACTGTCCTTCGTTTCAAATACGCTGTATAAATAATTGCATAAAAAAAGATAGAAAATAAAGTAATCATAGCTGCCATTAGATTTATTGTGTAGTAAAGCAGAACAACTGCTATAACACTTAGAATCACACCAAGAATGAGTGCGNNNTTTTCTGGTAAAATATTTTTCGGTAGCGGTCTATTACTTGTTCNTTTCATTATTTTATCGATATCTCTNTCTAAATAATGATTCATTGCGTTTGCGCCTCCCGCAGCTAGGCTTCCACCAAAAATTGTGTAGAACATTANCTGAAATTCAGGCAACTCATTTGCAGCAATNATCATTGCTGGAATTGTTGTAACAAGGAGCAACCAAATGATNCCTGGTTTAGTGAGAGCAANATAGCTGGGAATTNGCTTCAAAAGTTTTTGGTAATTTTTCATATCTATGATGTCAATATTATTTTTTATTAGTTATATTTTTTAATTCATCTTCAATTTCATTAATTTTTATATTCATAAAAATTAATAANCTNAANATGATTATCCAAAGTCCAGTATAACCAATAAACAGATAGAACAGGTTATTCAATTAAGCCTCCTTTAATTTTTTTACGGTAACTTTTTNTACCGNATATCTATTTTTTATAATGCGAGTGTTGATTGTAATTAACCAAAAAACTAAAACAATGATTGCAATGATACTAATTAATAAAACAGTTAACATTTCAGTAGGCAATCGTTCCTCACTNACAGGCGCTAAAACAATTGGTTGCGGGTGTAATGTTCTCCACCATCTAACCGACATGTTGATCAGTGGAATATCTAAAAATGATATGACNCCGATAAANGAAGCAATTTTTGAGTANCTTCCTTCTCCTAATGGATCCAAGGAATGAACAAGNAAATAACCAATGTAAAGCAGTAACAAAATTAGCGTACTTGTTAGCCTNGCATCCCATGTCCACCATACTCCCCATATAGGTTTNCCCCATGCCATTCCTGACCATATACANATGCAAGTAAAGACAACACCAATTATTGCCGCTGATTTTGCCCAATGGTTATATATTGGATGCTTTTTCCAAAGAAAGAGAATTGAAAATAAACAAGTNAGCCCAAAGCAAAAATATGAAGCAAGAGCTGTAGGTAAATGAAAATAAAAGATTCTTTGAACATCTCCCTCTACNACTTCAGTAGGAGCATATAAAAATGCTCCAGCTAAAAAAATAATAATCAGNAAGAAAGTAATTGCGGGTAGTATTTTTTCAGCGAAAAAACACGATGGAAATTTNTCAAGAAATCGTTCTATTTTTATCATTATTCNTCAATTATAAATTGAAANAAAATTATGCTCATTATAGTTTGCCAAAAAGAAAACAAAGTTCCTAATAAAAGCCAATGTTGTTCTACTTCAATTATCCCAATTAANACAAATGTAATTCTTGTAGCAGCNAGGAGNAATGGTATTAATAATGGAACAACTATTATATAAGTTAAAAAAGTTCCAGATTGATCTTTATAGCTTAATGGNGATAAGCATGTAAGCAGNGAAATCATTCCAAGAGAAATAATAATAATTGGAAAAATCATTCTCAAATCTACAATTTGGATATTAAAAAATAATAATGCTGCNAGTATTAATACAAATTCAATTATAAGAATGAATAAAAAGTTTATAGCCGTTTTACTTATTGCNATTAAAGTTAANGGAATATTTAAAACTTTNAAAGCATGNATTAAGCCATTATCCAANTCTTGCTCAAAACTTTTATTTGTTACTAAAATTCCACAAAATAAGAAAGTAATCCATAGCAATCCAGGCAGTATTGTCTTTACNTCTAAAATAAATAAATCAATTGTAAGATTATAAAAAATNATTGANGTTAATCCAAATGCTATGCCAGAGAACAATGAATTGAATTCTTGNNTGCTTATTGAAAGATCTTTATAAAATAANATTTTTAGNTTNTTCATCCTTTTNAAATCTCTTCCACTTTAATTAAATTNTTTTTTATTTCAATTATCTTAGTGGCCCATTNATTTATATTATCGATNTCATGTGTAGCNGATATAATTGTAGNATCNTNCACNCATAATATTTCATTAGTNAATATNTTTTTTGAATTGTAATCTAAATTTTTTGTTGGNTCATCTAAAAGNANCAATTTATGATTTTTAAAATTCAATAATGCTCTNATTAAGCTTACGCGTTGNCTCATGCCAGAAGATAGTAATTTAATCTGCGCATTAACAATATTCTTACANNCAAACATTTCAAGCATCTGGTTAATTTCATTCAAGGGATCTTNTATAGACATTANTTTTGAATAAAATTCTAAATTTTCAATNACTGTTAATCTGTGATCAAGCATTGATTCGTCTAAGCAAATGCCTAAAATNGGNTTTTCAATATTGNTATTATGCATATTGCATTCGTNNATTTTAACAATTCCTGAATTTGGTGTTATTAAACCTGCAATCAATTTAATTAANGTTGTCTTGCCAGTNCCATTGTTACCAATTAGTGCAACTTTATCNCCTTGTTTTATTTCAAAACTTATATTATCTAAAACATTTTGACCTNCGAAGGATTTAGATAGCCCNCTTANATTTATTAATGAACTTTTACGCATTTTNCCCTCTCGCTTTTATAATNAATANTGTAAGGATTNTTGAGATAATAATAAGTGAAATAGTTGCAAAAATATTGTTTTGCATAAGAAAAAAATTTCTTTCTACAAAAATTTTATTTATTAANANTTCTGCATTTATTNCTTTTGATATATTTTCAGCTTGAAATACTAACATCCTTTCTTTTTCAAGATATTGNTCTCCTATCTCTCGAAAATCTTTTATTGGNACTATTTCTTTCGAAAATCTTATTGGAATAGTTACTTCAACTATGNTTGTATCGTAGTTACTTTTATAAATNAAACTATATGAATCATCATCAGACAAAGCNNTTGTATGAACAGTTGAAATTGTATTCATGCCTGGNAGTATNGGCATGGTAATATTTAGAAATTNNTCATCTTGNACAAAAAAATCATTTCCCAAATTTCCTTTAGCACTAATTGTATTTTTTAATAAGTACATTTTGTAAGTTGGCNTATTGTCATTNTCAAAAAAATATGTCCAATTTTGAGTATTTCTAATTATGTCTTCTCTAATAAATGTAATTTCTTTTTTTAAGTAGTCTATTTTACTTAACGTAAATTTTGTAACAATATTTTCTATTTTAGGGGTTTTGTTACTTTTATCAAAAATCGTTAAATCAATCTTAATTGATTCATTGATTATTGCAGAATTATTATAATAGTCACTTATGTATTTTATATCCTGATAAGTCGTTTCAACAAAATATATATTCTTATCTTGATAGTTTGTAAAAAACAAAAAATAACCATTTAGCGCCATTGTTGATTGCTTTGATTGTTCTCCTGAGTCATTAATTATGACTAAATTAATTAATAATTCTTCTGGCACTTTTTTTGCATCTATATGATTTACCTGTCCTGAAATTGCTAAAAAATTATTTTGTGCTGTTGATATTTTTGTTGTTGGCAAAGTCATTATTATGCTTATTAATAATATAAGAATTGGTGTCCGTATAATTTTCATTCTTTCTCTTAATTTGCTAATTTGAATTTTTGAAATATAAAAATAGATATAATTGTAAATATTAAACAAATAGAGAAAAACACTAAGTAGATAGAGCTATTTGTTTCATTTAATATTTCATTACCATATCTTGTTTGAAAGAAATTTATAATTTCTTCGTCTTGCTTTCCAGACTGAATTTGCTCATTGATGCTTTTTTTCATTTCTCTACAAATTGGCAGTTCGCATAAATTTAATGCTATGCCGTCACATGATGGGCATCGGATTTGTTTTTCCATATTTTTTATTCGTTTTTCTGTATCCGTACTTATATTTGTTATAGAATTTTTTTGAATATCTTGATTGATATTAATAATTATTAAACCAATAGCAACTACTATTATTATTGGTATAGATTGCAGCAATATTTTTTTATTCATTGTAAGAGACTCTATATTTAACAAGTGCGACAGCTATGCCAAGCAAATAAATNACTCCNCCAAGCCATAATAAGTTAATGAAAGGGTTGATATAAATATGAAATTGAGANTTTAGCTCTTCATCCCAAGTTTGNACAAATAGNTATATATCTTTTGTTATCCCTCTNTCAATATCNACTATACCNACAGGTTGGTTTGGATTACTATTAAAAAATCTNTTGCCTGGTCGTAATTCAGCAATCATATTATTTTCTTTAAATATTGAAATATTTGCACTAACCTCCATATCAATNCCATTTTTATTTAAATTTTCATAAGTCAAAGAGTGATAAACAAAATTNTAATCNCCTAGTTGATACTCATTNCCTGGNGATATAGTAAATTGTTGNTATGTCTGAAATGCNGTAGCNCTAATTGCGCCAATAGTGAAAATAGCAACACCAATATGTGTNAGGTGACTCGCTTGTTTAAGGAANTNCTTTTTAANATTATTTTTTGATTTTAATAAATTTGTATAAATAGCCCTCAATGATCCGTANCAGATAATTATTGANCAACCAATTCCAAAAATTGGCAGAAACTTATCAAAATTTGTTGCTATCGCAATAANGAAAAATGCAANCAGCATNGTGCATAATGGGATTATTTTTTTATAACTACTTTTTTCANTTTCATATTTTGGTGGCAATATTGATGAAATTGANAAAACNATAATTAGAATCAATAANAAAGANCCAATTGTCTGNTTATAAAAACTTGGACTAATAATAATTTTTTCTTGTTTAACNANTTCAAATATTATTGGAAGAATTAGTGTGGANACAATAGANAAAGTGATNAACAAATTAATGAATGCATTAAATATNAGNGTGCTTTCTTTNCTTAATAATCCAGGTATTCGTACTTTTTCTTTTGGTTGGANAAACATNAGTGAATATNCNTTCAATANAACTAAAAATGTAAGNTAAATTAAGTAATAGTAACCAGTATCTGATTGCGCAAAAGAATGCACNGAATCTATTGCACCACTTCTTACATTGAATGTAGTGAAAATTGCCAAAATAAATCCAAGCGAACCAAGAAAAATGTTCATATGAGTGAATGCCTTTTTTTGGTTTGTGAAATAAGAGTTATGCAATAAAGCAATCATTGGTAATAGTGCAAGCACTGCACTATTTTCAACTGGGTCCCACCCCCAAAAACCACCCCATCCAAGCACAGTATATGCCCACCATGCTCCAAGTATGTTNCCAAGTGTGAGTAAGAANATTGCTAATAATATCCACCNTCTAATTANTAGTGTCCAATTTGTNAATAGAGTACTGNTTTTTGCAATTGCTATGCTCGTTGCAACGGTGAATGGTATTGCTGTTGANACCANNCCGCTTAATAAAANAGGAGGATGAATTAGCATTGCAGGNTCTACTAGNAGAGGATTTAANCCTAATCCTTCAATTTGNTCTANNGTTGATATTTTGAATGGTTGTGTAAAAAAAACTAATGGAATCAGTGTNAANATTAATATTGCAGNAAATATTGNCATGATNTGAAATTCAATTTTATTTAGNGCTTGTAAAGTNGTTCGTATAAATATNGCTATCATTGACGNTANTAAAAATAACCAAAGAAGAAGAGACCCTTCTTGGCTACTATATAANGATGCCCATTTNTANTTNANCTCTAGATCGCTTGATGANACNCCNTAAACATAACTGATATTAAATTNATCATTAATGATTGCAAAGAATANTAATATGCNACNAATTAANCTTAANAATGCNATNAAATANAANATATATCTAATAATGATTCGAATTTTNAANCTTCCTTTTTGTTTATCAGCNANGCTATATAGNCAAACTAANAATNTAGTNATTGCTAAAATTAAGCTAAAGAATAAACTAAGATANCCAAAAGTTGAAATTAAATAAGTCATTCAATTACCTCGAATAGTCTGGAACATANACNTCAGCATCTTCTAAGTCTGTTAAGAATTCATTTTCNTGNTTNACNATTACNGATTTNGATCGAATTGCANTNNNATTNATTGCNAGNCCNTCAGCAATAATAAAAGTNCGTGGNCCAAATAGGNTNGGAAGCATNCCTTCATGAGTTACTGAAATTTTTNTATTGTTTTCTCCAAAAATTTCAAACTTTGTTATNCCTAAGTCATTNTATTTAATTGATTTTTCTACAACTCNNCCACCTACTCTTATNCGTAAATTNGGATTNTATTCTTTTTGAATAAATTCTTCAGGAGTNAGATANTAGGTAAATGCATTATTTGCAGAATAAANTGCAAAAACAANAAATAATATGGTGCTAATAATCATTAGTANAATTAATTGTGTTTTTGCATTATAAAAATTTATTTTTTTCATACTAGTAATTATTGTATATGAATTTCTTCTAATGATCNNANTAACTCTTTTTCATCAAATGGGCCAATAATTTTTTTCGTNATNNTCATATTTTTTGAAATAAAAATTGTTTCAGGAACNCCAATAANTCCAAAATCTACNACTTGATCATTATTGCNATTNTAACTAATNGGAAANGTNATACCATTTTTTCTGANAAAATTAGATGCATCAGTATAGTTATCAAAAATATTTACACCAATGAAAATATAATNCATAGATTTATATTCATTCCATTGTTTTTCTATCATTCTCATNTCCTCTGANCAANTATCACACCANGATGCCCAAAAATATATNAGTAAATTTTTTTGCTTCAAATCAGNNNTTGTTATGTACTTATTATTATCAATTTNAAANGAGAAATTAGATGTNATTTGTTGATTAAATTTTTTATCTGGNTCGTAATTATTAAAAATNCCAATCCAGAAAANNGCAAGAATACNTAAGGANATAAANGANTAAANTANAACANTTAATNTATTTTTTGTGCGCATTTCATNNCTNCTTTNCATTTAGTTTATGAAAAAATAGATTTTGAANANTAGNAACAAATTTNGCATTTTTTAATTTCATTAGTTAATTCATTTGACCTGTACAATTTTATCCTTCAAAATATCATAGAAGTTATTTTGAGTATGTGTTAGTACATTAGGATAAAATGCTAAGTATTATGAAGCGAAAAACAATTNTCTTATTTAGCNCCNNTNTAGGAACTTTTTTNACTGCNTGTTCTTCATGGCAGACAGATCCGCAGACTACTGTTAATCCCCAATCAGATATGGCTAATCTAATTCAGGATGTNTATGNCTTAGTNACNTGGCTTGCATTGCTNGTTTTTGTTTTTATTATGGNTGCNATTGTATATATATCNTTTAAGTTNAGAGAGCGACCTGGNGTANAAGCNCAACAATTTCATGGNGATACTAGGCTTGAAATNATCTGGACTGTTATTCCNATATTGATTGTTCTTACCATTTTTATTCCTACNGCAAANGCAATTCCAAAATTAAAGTCAGATCCACCAGCTAATGCTTTNCAAATNGATGTTGTTGGAAAACANTGGTGGTTTGAATTTAAGTATCCNGAATTAAATATTACTACTGCAAATGAAATTCATATTCCNGTTAATACNCCTGTNGCTTTTAACTTAGAATC
This sequence comes from Chloroflexota bacterium, assembly GCA_002710905.1. The sequence goes on from PAJB01000007.1 coordinate 24,726, forward strand.
AACTGATGTNATTCATGCTTTCTGGATNCCCCAGCTAGGAGGAAAAGTNGATATGGTGCCTGGCCANACAAATAAAATGTGGTTTACGCCTACTAAGGCAAGACAAGAAGCNTATTTAGGNCAATGTACTGAATTTTGTGGTACATCACATGCTAATATGCTNTTCCGTGTTTTTGTAGATGAACAAGATGATTTTGANAAATGGGTTGCTGCNCAGCAANCTGTNGCTNCTCCTGCTCAATCAGAATTAGCAAAACAAGGTGAAGCATTANTATTAAACAATGTTGCATTTATTTCTGAAAATGGAAGCGCANTNGGATGCGTNACATGNCATAAGATTGAAGGCACAANTGCNATGGGNATGCTTGCACCAAATTTAACACACNTTGCTAGNAGATCAACNATNGCAGCAGGTAGATTTGAAAACAATAAAGAGAATTTAATTNAATGGATAGCNAATCCAAGNANNATGAANCCTGGNGTNAGNGANCGNACCGGNGGTATGCCAATGTATGANAATTATTTATCNGAAGANCANATTGAANCAATTGTTGCCTATTTAATGGAANTACAATAATTTAATTAATAAGGAGNTTANTAATGACTACAGCNTTACCNTTAGCANTNAAACAAGAAACTGAATCTGGNNTTTGGTCATGGTTAACCACGGTTGATCATAAAAAAATTGGAACTTTNTANGGCNTTTCTGGCGTTATCTTTTTTATTATTGCNGGNTTNGAAGCACTTTTNATCAGAACNCAANTAGCAGTTCCTAATGGAACCATNATTGATGCAGATACNTATAATCAATTATTTACTATGCATGCNCTTATGATGATNTTTNTAGGNGTNATGCCTATGGGAGCAGCTTTTTTTAATTGGCTNGTNCCGTTAATGATTGGTGCGAGNGATGTTGCATTTCCAAGATTAAATGCATTTTCTTTNTGGACTTTTCTNNGCGGGGCATTATTACTNACTTCAAGNTGGTTATTTGGNGAGGCTCCTGATGTTGGNTGGTTTGCCTATGCTCCCTTGACTGAAAAAGCATATACAGTAGGNCNGGCAATGGANTTTTATGCAGTNGGNTTANTTTTACTTGGAGTTGCTTCAACTGTTGCATCTTTNAACTTCGTTGTTACAATTATCAATATGCGAGCGCCNGGNATGNCTTGGTTTAGNATGCCAGTATTTGTTTGGATGATTTTTGTCGTAGCATGGCTTTTGATTTTATCTTTGCCAGTACTGACAATTGGANTAACNCAAATCTATTTCGATAGGAATTTTGGTACAAATTTNTTCAACCCAATGGGCGGTGGAGATCCATTACTNTGGCAACATTTGTTTTGGATTTTTGGTCACCCTGAAGTNTANGTTCTNATTTTNCCNTCTATGGGTATTGTNTCTGANGTTCTTCCAACATTTGCACGNAANCCTATTTTTGGTTACTCCGCTATTGTATTNGCTGGATTATCAATAGCNGTTTTAGGCTTTGCNGTNTGGACGCANCATATGTTCACAACTGGNNTAGGTCCAGTGCCTTCAATTGTTTTTTCTGCTTCNACTATGGCAATTGGTGTACCAACTGGAGTAAAAATCTTTAACTGGCTTGCTACTCTTTGGGGAGGCAGNATTAGATTTANTTCTGCNTGTNTGTTTTCAATTGGCTTTCTTGCNTTATTTACTATTGGTGGTATTTCTGGTGTGATGCATGCATCTCCACCAATTGACACTCAGCAACAGGATACATACTTCATNGTTGCTCATATNCANTATGTTTTGTTNGGNGGNGCTGTTTTTGGAATATTCTCAGGATTCTATTATTGGTGGCCTAAGTTTTTTGGTAGATTTTTAGANGAAAAATTAGGACAAATTCATTTTTGGTTATTTTTTATAGGAATGAATTTGACATTTTTCCCTATGCATTTTCTTGGTGTGCAAGGCATGCCTAGAAGAATTTATCGCTATGATGCTGACCTAGGCTGGGAAACATGGAACATTGTTGCTACTTTCGGTTCATATCTCCTTGGTGTTGGAATGCTTGTTTTTCTTTATGCTGTATGGAAAGCTTATAAATCTGAACCTGATGCTCCTGATAATCCTTGGGATGCTCCTACGTTAGAGTGGGCTACCTCATCGCCACCTCCGGAACATGACTTTGATGTTGTTCCTGTGGTTGAGGCNCGAGATCCTCTTTGGTATGACAGAGATAATAATATTACACGAGANAAAACTAAAGATGAACATATCCATATGCCACCTCCTTCATATTATCCATTATTAATTTCGATTGGNTTNCTNGTNGGNGGNATTGGAATGTTAACNACTTTAATGATTTCTGCTCTTGGAGTATTAATAGTGTTTTATGCAATATGGGGTTGGGTTTTAGAGCCAACTTCATAATTTGAGATAGGATAAATAATGAGTGAACAAGCACATTCTACAACAGGTATAGATAGTAGAAAATTGCTAATGTGGATTTTCTTAGCTAGTGACTGCTTGTTCTTTGGTGCCTTAATTTCTACTTATATGATATTTAAAGGAAATATTAATAATCCTCCATATCCAACTGATAGAACTATTGATGGTGAATTTTTTCATGGGCTTTTGAATATACCTTTAACTTCTGCTAGTACTTTTGTTCTGCTAATGAGCAGTGTGGCAATGGTCTTGGCCGTATACGGTGCGCAAAATAATAATTTGAAAATGATGAAGGGCTGGTTGATGTCTACCATAGGCCTGGGTATATTTTTTCTATTATTTCAAGTTTATGAATTTAGACACTTTCTCCATGAAGGTTTAGGCATAAGCACTAANCAATTTGGAGCATCGTTTTATCTGATGACTGGTTTCCATGGAGTGCATGTTGGCATCGGCGTTATCATACTNATTTCTCTGTTGTTTGGTTCATTTAGGCGAAATAGCTTAGGTCCAGATACAGGTTTTCATATTGAAACAGCTGGATTATATTGGCACTTTGTAGATATAGTATGGATTGTTATCTTTACACTTGTATACCTAATGCCATACTGATAGTTTGATTGGGAAAATTATGGAAAATACACATTCGTCTGATGCTAATCATTTAAGTATTAAACAGTACTTAAAAATCGGCGCCTTGNTAACAATTATTACANTTGTAGAATTAATTGCTTCATATATTGCATTAGGCGCTTTGCTCGTCCCNATTTTATTAATATTATCTGCAATAAAATTTGTTATCGTTGTGGCATATTTTATGCATTTAAGGTTTGAACATCGATTATTATCACAAATTTTTNCATTTGCTTTTGTATTAGCTNTATGTATCTTACTAGCATTAGTCGCTTTGTTTATATATGATCCTTCTATTTCAAATCGGTAATAAAATAAACAACTGTAATACAATAGGTAGTCAATATTGAAAAGAATTAATGATTATAACAACTTAAAAAATGAAATTGTTCATTGGCTTCAAGATTATTGTCAGGAAAACAATATTCAATCACTTGTCATAGGTGTGTCTGGTGGTATTGATTCTGCAACTACATCAAGCCTTTGTGCTTTAACAGGCTTGAATACACTNCTTGTTGGCATGCCCATTAATCAAGAACCAAATCAAGAAGTATTATCTGATTTACATATGGAGGATTTGTCTGCAAGATTCATTAATGTTCAGGTGGTAAAGATGAACTTGACAGATATTTTTAATCAGTTTCAAAATACATTAAATGATTACATTGANAAAAATGCAGAGGCCAATTTATTAGCTTTAGCAAATTCAAGGTCTCGATTGAGAATGGTGACACTTTATCATTTAGCCCAATTAAATAGCGCTATTGTAGTTGGAACTGGAAATAAAGTTGAAGATTATGGNATTGGTTTTTATACAAAATACGGAGACGGAGGAGTTGATATAGCTCCAATAGCAGATCTGTATAAGACAGAAGTCTATGAATTAGGCAAAGTNNTNCAAGTCAATAAAAAGATTCTTGATGCACCTCCGACTGACGGTTTGTGGGATGATGCTCGNACGGATGAAGATCAAATTGGTACATCATATGAATTGCTAGAATGGGTGATGGAAGAAGGCTTAGAAATGCCTGATAAAGAATTATCTAGAAATCAAAAAGAAGCAGTTGCTATTTTTAAAAAATTTCATGAACAAAACAAACATAAAATGAGTGATATTCCGACTTTTACGCTTAAAGAAAATCAATAAAACTACTCTTCAAAACTTAATGTTAANGCCATTTTCAGAGCGCCTAAAACCTCATTACTATCTGGTAATTGTGGCTCANCGACTTTGACGTTTATTCCATTCTTTTTTATTTCAGCATTTAATAAGCCAGATATAGAAGTCATATCACTTTTTTGCGCACTAATGATAATTAATTCAGTATCTAGAAACATTGCAAAAGAAGAAATTTGGTTTATTANATCATCTAACGCTTTACCNCCAATGTGCTGAGAGCTTTTTAATTTTTCTGAAGTACTTAGATTCCCTGCATTAAAATTAGCACCATAAATAATTTGATCGTCTACTAAAAGAGNAGCAGAAAATGATTCTAGTAAATCAAAGTAAAGTGCGTTATGTATATTTCTAGCTATTCCTTGCCAATTTTCACCAATTAAAGAATTNTTGACATTATTTTCAATTCCAATTGGGCAATTAATATTTTTCTTTAGTGCGCCTGTTATGGAATGTTTATTCAATTTTGGATTTAATGGACAATCAATGATTTTGCCTGAAATTGGTTCAATAATGCCAGGAAATGAAATTGCTACTGAAGCACTAGATCGTTGTTTTTTTTCCAATCCAAATGTCTTTGCAATCATGCCACCAATTTCCCACTGTAATGATTCTTCATCTAGATTTGATATTTCAAGTTCATAAGTTTCCTGATAAGAAATATTGCAATTTTGATCTGCAAGCACNATNTCAGTTGCATGTTCATGCATATTTACTACTACNAGAGCGTTATCATTTGCCATTATTTTTCCTTTTTTAATTATTGTTCAATGGTAATTCTTAATATAATAGTATGTATAGTTTATTTNATAATTATTTTTAATATAATGAATAGCTAATAAATCATGATTATAAACATTAAATCTAAAAAGTATNATACNTCTGAGAANCCTCTNATTATGGGTATTTTAAATCTTTCGACTGATTCACCNATTGNNGAATCAGTTACGTCAGTTGATCTGGCAGTTNCAAGAGCTAAACANTTGATTTCTGAAGGAGCCACAATTATTGATGTAGGNGCTGATTCAACTAGCTCTAAGGCAGCTGANATAGATTTNAGAGAGGAATCTAAATTAATTCACNTAGTAGTGAGTCANTTAAGTGATTTAGNCATTATTGTTTCAATTGATACATGGAAACCTGCTATTGCAGAAGTGGCATTAAAAGCAGGCGCCAGCATTCTTAATGATGTTACTGGTTTTCGAGATCCTGCCATGGTTCAAGTAGCAAAAGAATATTCTGCAATTGCTCTTGCGATGCATATGCGAGGTGATCCAAAGCAACATTATGAAGTTGATCAAAGCTATCAGTCAATTCAAAATGAAGTTTTTGATTATTTAAAACAACAAAANNTAATNCTNAATGGGCATGGAGTCAATGATGTTTGGATTGATCCAGGTTTTGGTTTTGGTAAGTCTGNTAAAGATAATGTTGCTTTATTNCATTCNATTGCAAANTACAAAAAATTAAAACTNCCCATNGTTATTTCTGCTTCTAGAAAAGGTTTTTTGGCTGAATTAATTGGAATGGGNAATACGCAAAAAGGTGATGAATTACTTGAAGCTACAATGNTATTTAACATTNTNTCNTTTTTGNTAGGAGCAGATATACTTCGTGTTCATGATGTAAAAAATATGCANACTACAATTNAAACATTGCATGCATTAGGNCAATATNAGGANNANCCTGATATTCAATCAGATTATTACGGTGCATTGAAACAGCTATTTTAAATTTAATTTGTTATAAATTGTNTTTGAAACTTCTTCNTGTTGGNCTGGNTCAACAGGNATNGGNAANTGCTGCATTTCTGATATCAGTATATCTTTGATTNCNTCAATGATTTCTGCATCCAGCNTTTCNTCTTCTTGAATATGATTATTAATGTTTTCAAAATCATAAAGCACGACTTGNCTGAAACCAAAATCTGCNACTGCTCTTTGAATGATTGTTTGAATTGTTNTGTTATTCATTGTGCTAAGCTACCTCCATTAATTTCAAAAAGTGAACCTGTTATATAGGAAGCTTGATCAGAGCATAAGAATGCAACCATAGGTGCAATTTCTTCTGGGCGNCCTGCTCGTTTCATTGGTATNCCTTTTTCCCATTTTTCAAANAATTCTTTNCTACCAGTGCTTCCTCTAGANTGCTGNGTATCTATAAGGCCAGGCACGATNCAATTAATTCTAATATTTTGTGTTGCAAATTCTAGACTGACTGTTTTNGTAAGATGAATNATTCCTGCTTTAGTGACACCNTATGCTACAGAGTTATATGATCCTTTGATTCCAGAACCAGATGAGAAATTAATTACTGAGCCACCATTCTTTTCCATTAATGGAATGCCATATTTACAACAGAGAAATGTACCTGTTAANTTGGTACCNAAAGTTAAATTCCATTCGAATTCTGATGTTTCNGTTACNTTACCAGCATTAATTTTAATGCCNGCATTATTTACAAGAATNTCTAATCTAGAATATTTTTTGTTAATACTATTAAAAAAATNTTTCACTTCATCAATTTTTGAAATATCAAGCTGCATAAATGTNACATCTAGTTTTTTTGCTTGAAATTCTTGAGCTTCTTTTTCACCNAGAGGGGCATTTCTATCGGCAAGAATTACTGTAGCATCATTNTCTGCTANCTCNCTAACAATTTCTTTNCCAATACCGGTGGCTCCTCCTGTTACAACTGCTATTTTNTTTTCTAATAATTTATTTGCCATCGTAATGTCTTTCTTGTATTTATTTTTGCCTTATATATACTAAAATATAATTAAATAAATTTAAATAAGATAACATAATGATTGATAACGATATNACTTTTGCAAACATAAGANCCTTNTCTGGATTAATTAAAGATAAGGAAATTTNGCCAGTTGAATTAATCAGTATTTTTTTAGAAAAAATTGAAAAATTAAACCCTGCCTTATCAGCCTTTATTACCATTGCAAATGAATCAGCATATAGGGATGCTCAACAAGCAGAAAAAGCAATTATGACTGGTGAGCATAAAGGTATGTTGCATGGCATACCAATTGCTTTAAAAGATAATATTTTTACTAATGGCGTTCTAACAACTGCTGCTACACCAGGACTTAAGGAATATATTCCAAATTATAGTGCAACGTGTTGGCAAAACTTTGAAGATGCTGGCTCTATTTTGATTGGTAAAACTATGTTACATGAATATGCTATTGCAGCATCCTTATGGTCAGATGGCTATGGTGCAGCTCGCAATCCATGGGATCAAGTTAAAACAACTAATGGTTCTTCAAGTGGTTCAGCTGCTGCTGTAGCAGCAGGATTGAGTACTGTTGGTATTGGTACAGAAACAGGAGCTTCTGTGAGAAGGCCTGCTTCTTTTTGTGGCTTAGTCAGTATGCTTGGTACATATGGAAGAATTAGTAGGTATGGAGTTATTCCAAATTCTTGGTCATTAGATCATGTAGGCATTATGACTAGAGAAGTTGATGATGCTCAAATTGTTTATGAAGCAATTGCAGGGCATGATCATAATGATCCTACTTCTCTGCAGCAAGATATCTATTCAAATAAAAACTTAACTCATAAATCTAACGATTTAATTGGTGCAATCATGTGGGATCATATAGAAGGCTCTGTTGACGAAGATGTCTTGGTTGCAATGAAAGAAGCTGTACAAATATTACAGGACGCTGGGGTAAAAATTATTGAAATGCAGTCGAGTGCTTTAGATTTTGCAGCGCTCACTTCATCTGTAATGATGAAATCAGAAGTCACAGCAGCACATAGTCATGCTTTGCAATTATCTCCTGAAAAATATTCAGATTCATTACGTACATTATTATTGGCTGGACAAGATAACAAAACTGAAGATTACTTATTGGCTTTGCAAGCAAGACGATTAATTCATAATGAAGTTAAAGGATTTTTTGATGATATAGATTTTATTATTGCTCCAACAACTGCCACAGTAGCAACAAATATTGTTGATGGATTTAGTGCAATGAGAGATCGACCATTTGAGGTAGGTGGAAATTGGCATAACTTGCATCGCGTCTCTTCATTGTTAGGTCTACCAACTATTTCTTTACCTCACTCTTTAAATGATGATGGGCTACCTACAAGTGTACAATTTATCTTTGATCATTATGAAGAAAAAAAATTATTCGAATTTTCTAAATTTTATCGGTTATTACAACCATGGGATAAGAAGCCATCATTAGATTATGACCCATCCGAGATGATCAAAGAGAAAGATATTGATAAAGGGGGGCAAGTTAAGCCAGATCCTAATTTTTTGCATCAACGAACTGCTACTTTAAACAAGCTAGTCACTGATCCGTTTACTGAACCAATGTTTTAGTTAAGTACTATATTTTAATGACGACTCTNCCAAANGCNTTTCTTGATTCNGCNTATTGATGTGCTTNAATTGCCTCATTAAAGTTAAATACCTTGTCNATATATACTGCAAATTNTTTNTTCGCAANANTCTTGAGAATGTTATCTACTAAGTCATATACTCTANTAAAATTTTTTGACTGNTCAGNAGCTAATAGCATNCCATTAAAAGATATATTTTTNTTCATNAACAATCCAATATCAACCTTATTATCACTTCTNCTGGCATTACCAACAGCAATAACTTTTCCACGATACTTTGTAGCATCAATTGCTTGCTCTAAAGCTTGNCCNCCAACTGGATCAATTGCTAAATCAACNCCTGCACCATTNGTTATTTTTTTTACCTCATCAACAACATTANTTTTTGTATGAACAATAATATCATTGACTCCAATTTCTTTTAATTTAGAGACTTTTTTTTCATCTGACACTGTTCCNATTATGNGTGCTTTATGCTGATGAGCAAATTGAGTAATAGCAATNCCAAGACCTCCAGATATGCCATTCACTAGAATNNTTTGCCCCTTATCTAANTGACCAAATTCAAATAAACAATCATGGGCTGTTGCAAATGTTACTGGTATNCTAGCAGCTTCTTCAAAGCTAAGTTTNTCTGGTATGNGCCATGCTGCTTTGGCAGGNACAGATCGNAGTTNAGCATGAGAGCCATTGCCACTCATTGCNACAACATGCTCTCCAATTGAAAAATCGTTCACTTCANCNCCTANTTCAGTNATNATACCAGCAGACTGATAACCTATAACATATGGAGNATTTCCAATAGGACCTAATGCGCGNGCTCTAAGATCNCCACCTTCAATACTNATCGCTTTATTNTCGATGATCAGTCCCTTTGGGTGNCATTGAGGATCTGGTTTTTCTTCTATCTGNAATACAGAAGGNGNNCCACATTCATGAATTGTTATTGCNTGCATANTTTATTCTCCAATAATATANGTTCCATTTTCTTTTGCATTTGGTACTGCAAAAACTTCAATTTCNATCAATANNCCATATTGTGCTAGNCCACCTTGAAACGTNGTTCGTGTAGGAAANGNAGGAGTAAAATACGATTNATAAACTGTGTTAAATTCATCATAGTGTCTCCAGTCTACCAACGTAACTATTGATTTCACGATATCATCTGTACTTGAACCTAGTGTTTCTAGGGCATTACTGATGCCATCCATGATTGCTTTAGTTTGTGCTTTAATATCACCCGGACCGACTAACTTGCCCTCTAGATCCGTTGCGACCATACCTGAAATTGCAATGAATTCGTCAGTGCGAATTCCTGCACAATGAGGTGCTACCCCAGGCGTTAATCGATCATCTAAAGTAACATTTGGTCTATCAGCTTTTGTTTGATATTGTCCTGTAATTGCAGTATCTACATACTTTTTTTCTTGATTGACTATTGCCATAACATCAAATTCAATCAATCTATCTGGATCTGATAATGTTCCTTGAATAGAGGCTCGTGTTGGATATGGTTGGCCATAAAATTCTGCATAAATCTCGTTGTATTTATCAAAATCTCTCCAGTCAACAATTGTTGTATGATTTTTAATCACGTCTCTTGGAGTAGCGCCAACTTGCTCTAATCCGATGCGCACCCATTCTAATGCCTGCTGAGTTTGTGCTCGAATGTCACCTTTTTTTATTACCTTGCCATTGATATCGATTCCAGCAAATCCAGATAGAAAGACATAATCATCAATTTGTGTAATAGCGGGCATATTTCCAAAGCTAGATAAATTAGGAATGTTTATTCGTTTAACATTTTTTTTTGTAGTTCCTATACAATCAATTTCAATTAAAAAGCCATTATTTAATAACCCTTGACCAGCAATTGAAATTGCAGGTAAGTTAATGCAGTTTTTTGCTAATGCTTCTTCTAACTGTGTAAATTGATCCCAAGACGATAGATAGGAATTCATTTTAAGTAAATCGACGGAATCGATTTGAAGGACTTTATTTATACCATTTATGTTGTTAAAAATTTGATCTACTTGTGGTTTTAGAGATGGCTTACCTGCATTATTCCCTACTACCTCTTTGTCTTTGCGATTAAATCCTAATGTGCCTGAGACAAATAGAAAATCGTTAATATGTATTGCATTACTGTATGGGCCTAGGCCAATAGGTATTTCATTTGAGCGTAATATATTTTTAGTCATGCTTCTCCTTTCAATCTATTTTATAGTGATAATTTATTTATTACTTTTTTGTTAATCGTGCTAGTGTTAGATTATATTAGATTTAGCAAGGTAATTGGACATTAATGCAGAATAATGAAATATATTTTTCTGATGAAAGTTTTGCTTCAAAGCATGAACCAGGTTTAGATATTGCTCTGTCACGAACTTTGCTCGAACAAACTTCTCGTAAAAAATACCCTATAATATTACGTGCTTATAAAGGCACAGAGCAAATTGCCTTTGGTCCTTCTGATGCTAGAAATATAGGCTATGATTCTGCAGTATCCTTTGTAAAGAAAAAAAATTTTTCTGCTGTAAATAGATTAACAGGAGGACATGCAGTTACTTTTCATTCAGGGACTTTAATTTTTGGCTGGATGTTTCATGACTTACAAGCTAGGTCTAAAATGCATTACTATTTTGATTATGTTAGTAATTTTTTTAGAAGCGTCATAAATGATTTTGGACTCAATTGCTTTATTGGTGAAATTGAAGGGGAATATTGCTCAGGACAATACAGTTTAAATTTGGATCATAAAATAAAAATTGCAGGAATAGCACAGCGGATTGTAAATAATGCAGTTTATATTGGAGGTTTTATAGCTGTAGAAAATAGCAACTTAATAAAGGAAATGCTAATTCCAATTTATAAAGAACTAGGGATTAAGTGGCAACCTCAGACTGCTGGAGCGCTTAATGATTATAACAACACCATTGATTTCACGAGCCTAATGTCAAAAATATCAGAAAAAATACATGAAAATTATAATACAAATAAACTATGTATTAACTCAGAGATTTTACAAGATTCAAAAAAAAATCAAGCGAAATATGTCAGTTAATCTTTTTTATTGAAAAAAACTTATATTTTCTAAATAAATTATAATTGTTGTGCTGCCTGCCAATAGAATGCAATATTCTAAGAATACATTGAAACTGAGTTTTTTATTGAGTTCTGCATCCATTAATCCAGCAATGAAGTGGAAAAAAATAAGTCCACCAAGAATTGTAGCAGGCATGCTTAGTATAAAATATTCTACTATTATCCAGAACTCAAGAAAAATTGCGCTGACAGAAATAGCAGCTAATAAATTTACAATTGGTCTTCTTGTAAAATTGAATAAATAGCTTGTAGCAAGCATAAATATACATAATCCTAAAATAATTAGTCTGTCTATTTGGTCTATTGTAAATTGTTGAATTATAGTCAATAACATTACTAAAATACAATAAATAAAAAGAGAGTTAATGAAATCCGATTCTTTTTTATTTTGAAGATTTATAAAGTTAAAAATTTTAAATGAGAGAACATAAATTAAACATGGTGAATATAAAAGAAATATTTGTAAAAAATTAATATTTTTAAAAAATGAAAAAAATAAAAATGGAGCAAATAAAATATATAATGCTATAACTAATGAAAATGGCAATAAGGTTAAATTTTTGTAAATTAGATTTTTTGATAAGTTGCTACATAACATTGCAAAACCAAGGCTGCTTATCAAGGCAAAGAATGGAAGAGTCCAACTAGTTGCAGGAAAATTATACATGATGATACTAAATAGTATGAAAAGAGTGGATAAATAAGCAATGAGTTTGTTCCAAGATATTAAATTGACAACATTTGATTTCATTGAAATTGGATTTACTTGTTGATCAATCATAATTGCTTACCTATTTCATTTAGAGACTTAATTGATTCATTTATATGCCCCGTACTATTTCGATCTAATAAAATAGCATTTAATCCAATTTTTTTTGGTCCGAGATAATCATTCTCAAAATTATCGCCAACAAAAAGTACATTTTCTGATGGAACATCTATCTTTGACAATGCTAATTCATAAATCTTTGGATGTGGTTTACGATAACCAATTTGTGCACTTGATATAATGCAATCAAAATATTTACTAATGCCTAAGTGCTTAATGATATCATTTAAATTCCAAAGATGATTAGAAACTATTCCCATTTGAATATTTTCTTGAGAGAGCGCACTCAAAGTTTCTTTAACTTCTTCATAAAGCATATAAAAATTGGCATTTGATTCTAATTCAACAATGCGATCAGCAATTATTTTAATATTTTTTTGTACACTTAATGCCTCTAATCTATCAATGTGGATTTGTCGTCTTAACTCATTATAATTTTCCTTCGAATTAGAATATTCTAAATGCTCTACACCATCATTCGTAGTCCATTTCACCCAAGCATCTTGAACACTGATTTCATTAACAGGAATTAATTTTGTTGATTCAGCATATTCATTAATTGCCTGTTCATAAAGTTGCCTGTGACTTGGCTGCATATATGCTAAAGTGCCATCAAAATCAAATAGAATTGCTCTGTTCATCTTTTAGCTCTTCATTTCATTTAAAGTTTGTTACGATTTCTTTCATCTTACTCAATTTTTTGTTGTTGTCATATATAAATTCAAATACAATTTTCTTGTTACCCTGCAAAATAACTTTATCTTTTATACGCATAGCCAAATTCCTATGGTTAATTTTTTCTAGTCCTCTAATTATCAATGTGTTGTTTGACACCTCAATGTATTCGATTTTATTGTGACGCGCATTTATTATTATTGATTGTTTTGTAAGTAAATTAATCATTTCTACAGGTGGCTTGCCATATCTATCTTTTATTTCATCACTTAAATGATTCAGATCTTCATTGTTGTTACATAAGTTGAGTTTTTTATATATGTCAATTTTGATTTCATTTCTTTGTATATAATTATCAGGAATAAAAGCGTTAAATTCAAAATCTAGTTTAATTTGTGTGAAAATCACATTATTTTCTACTTCTTGTTTTTGTTTTTTTGATATGGCTTCAGATAACATTTGTGTATAGAGCTCTAATCCTATAGCAGCGATATGACCACTCTGCGTAGCACCTAAGATATTACCTGCTCCCCTAATTTCTAAATCTTTGAGTGCAATTTGAAATCCCGCACCTAGATTATTTGCATCAAAAATTGTAGACAATCTTTTTCTTGCATCTGCAGTCAGTTGTTTATTTTTTTTATGAAATAAGTATGCATATCCCTGATTGACTCCTCGCCCAATTCTACCCCTTAATTGATATAGCTGACTTAGACCAAAGTTATCTGCATCATCTACGATGATGGTGTTTACATTTGGATTATCAATTCCAGACTCAATAATTGTCGTACATAATAATATATCAAATTCCTTATTATAAAATTGATTCATAACTTCACTGAGATGATTTTCAGGCATTTGCCCATGAGCTACAGTAATTTTTGCTTTAGGGATTATTTTGTGCAACTCTTCTTTTTTTTGTTCAATACTATTTACTTTATTGTGGACAAAATAAATTTGTCCATTTCTTATGAGCTCATTTGTTATTGCTCTTTCAATTTGTATTTCTGAATATTCGCTAACAAATGTTTGAATTCCACGTCTGCCCAGTGGGGCAGTTTCAATTAATGATAAATCTTTAATTCCACCAATACCCATGTACATTGTTCTAGGAATAGGGGTTGCACTCATAGTCAAGCAATCAACTGATAATTTAAATTTTTTAAGTTTTTCTTTGTGTATAACTCCAAATTTTTGTTCTTCATCGATAATAATTAATCCCAAATTATTAAAATCTAGATCTGAAGAAAGCATTTTATGCGTACCAATTAGAATGTCGATTTGATTGTTTTTTACTTTTTCAATAACATCTTTTACTTCTTGTATTTTTTTTAGTCTTGATAATGATTCAATTGTTACTGGAAAAGCAGCTAATCTTTGACTAAAAGTTCTTAAATGTTGTTCTGCTAACACAGTCGTTGGAACTAATATAGCTACTTGAAATCCATCTTGGATTGCTTTAAACGCAGCTCGAAGCGCGACTTCTGTTTTACCAAAACCAACATCCCCACAAATTAATCGATCCATAGGTACTATTGACTCCATGTCTTTTTTGACATCAGAGATAGCTTTTTTTTGATCATCAGTTTCTTCATATTCAAAGGATGATTCAAGATTCTTTTGCCATTCATTATCTTTAGAAAATTTATGACCCTTAACTTTTTTTCTCGAAGAGTAGATGTAAATTAATTGATTTGCCAGTACATCAATTGAGTTGTATGCTTTTTTCTTTATCTTAATCCATCTATTTGAATTGAGTAAGCTAAGCTTAGGTGCAAAGGATGATGATGCTATATATTTTGTTATTTTTTTTGTGTTTATGGTAGGTAAATATAATTTATCGTTTTCTGCAAATTGCAGATATATATATTCTTCATTTTTATTATCAACCCTCCTTTTTACTAAGCCTTGATATCTTGCAATGCCATAATCTTCATGTACAACAAAGTCGCCTTCTTTGAATGTCTCAATAATATTGATGAGTTTTTTTTGGGATAATCTGCGTACTTTCTTTACACCAAATATTTCTTTATCTGTGAAAACATTGATTATTTCTTTTTCTGTTTCAATGAGATACCCTTCGTTTAAGGCACCTTGAATGAGATTTATTTTTTCTATGCTTAATTCTGATTCTAATGTAGTGCGAACTTTTAATTCGTAATCGTGTTCATGGAAAATTTCAGCGAGCCTTTGAGCCTGCTGACTAATAATGATAGTAGTTTCATTTGAAAAACTTTTTGCCAACATCTTTTGTACAAATTCATCCATGCTTTCAAAAAAAATATCTTGTTCATGAATGGGAATTCTTTTTTTATTTTTTCCTTCCAATGCCCATCTATCTAGATATATTTGGTTCTTAAATTGCGAAGTTATTTTGTTATATTCTTTTAATGAAATGTTAGGGCTAGCAATTTTAATTTTATGCTTCTTTAAAAAATTTGATTGTTGCATGGCATGGATTGTATTGACTTCATTTTCATTAATTTGATTAATAATTTCTGCAGGTTCATCAATTACTAGTAAGAAATCATTATTAATATGATCTAGAATTGTACTTGTAGAAAAAGATGGCCCTAATATTTCTGGCATCTCATTTAATAATTTTTTATATAGGTGCTTTTTATTAGCCTGTATTGTATCTTCTGAAAAAATCCATTCCTTAGCAGGATAAAGACTTATTTCATTAATTGGTTTAACTGTTCTCTGCGTTGTGATATCAAAAGTTCTTAATGACTGAATTTGATTGGCATCAAATTCGATCCGAAGAGCTTCTCCATAATTTATTGGAAATACATCAACAACACCACCTCTTTTAGTAAACTGCCCAATATTATTGACAATGTTCGTTGAAGTGTAACCAGTCTGAATTAATTTTTCAATTAGTTCTATAATATCAATATCTAAATTGACTGATAAATCAATGGTATGGTTAGAAAGCTCTTTCTTGTTGATTGTTTTTTGTACTGCACTTTGACAAGATAAAATAATAATTTTTTCTGATTTACTCTTTTTGTTAATTTCAGCAATAGATTTTAATTTCTCAGAAGCTAATTCATTTGACAATTGATTTGGTTCATAATTTAAATTTGTATTTTCTGAACATAAAATAACCTCTTTATTAGTGTAATATTTGATTGTTTCATAAGTTTCTTGCGCAATATTCTGGTTGCTTACAATAACTACAATATTTTTTTTGTAATGTAAATTTAGTAAAGGATAAAGGATATGTTTTCCTGTATCTGGAGAACCAATAGTGTACCTAGACCTATCCAGATTCATTGTTTTGAAATATTTTTGTTTTGCTAGTAATTTTACTAAGCTATATAGTTTCAAAATAATAACCTTGTAATTCTATTGATTTAATCCGTTATATTTATTCATTGCAAAATCAATTCCGAATTCAATAATTGTATCAATTGATAAAATCGCTTGAACTAGAATTTTATTCAAATTTTCTTTTTCTTCTTTTGAAGGATTGCTTAAAACCCATTTTGATACTTCTTCTGGATCAAAACTTGCTTTGCCATCAATATTTGGTCTACCAACTCCAATTCTAATTCTTAACAATGGCTCATCGTTTATGTAAGTAAATAATGATTTGATTCCATTATTGCCGCCATGACTTTTACTTTTCTGAATTAATAATTTGCCTACATTAATATCAATGTCATCTGCGATCAAAATGATTTTATCATTTTGTACGCCTTCTTTATTGATGAGATTATAATAGCTCTTTCCACTATTGTTAAGAAATTCCGTAGATTGCAAACAAAATATTTGCTTCTCGTGTATTTTCATTGATGCAATTAGAAGGTTGTTTTGTTTTTTAAATTTTGCATGATATTTATCAATATACATGCTGACAATTTTTTGGCCGATATTATGCCTTGAATCACTATAAGAAGACCCAGGGTTACCTAAACCAATTAATACATACGTGTCTTTATTATTTTTCATTAATAAGATTATAAGTTAATTCAATAAAGAGATGACATTTCATATTAAAAACCTTTTTCCAATAATTCGATATGCATAGTTTAATTTACTTGGTATCATAATATTGTTTTTATTAAGGACAAATAAATTGCACAAAATTATCAACACAGCACTGCAGGAAAAAAGATATTTATTAAATGAAATTGAATCAAAGAACTTGGTCAAATCATATAAGATTCCTGTCGTATCAACAAAATTAGCTACTAGCGCAAAAGAAGCAAGAAATATTGCGTCTAAATTAAAATTTCCATTGGTAATGAAAATTGTTTCCAATGATATTTCTCACAAATCCGATGTCGGAGGAGTAGTTTTAGATGTAGGCAGCTTGAAAGAAGTAGATAATCATTATAAGTCCATGATGAAGGCAGTAAAAAAAACAAATAAACATGCAGTCATACAAGGCATTGCAATTCAACCAATGGTCAATGATGGCATTGAATTAGTAATTGGAGTCACTACAGATAAACAATTTGGCCCAGTATTAATGTTTGGATTAGGTGGGGTCTTTGTAGAATTCATGAAGGATGTATCATTTAAATTAATTCCTTTGAGAAAAATTGATGCAAAAAATATTTTGTCTGAGATTAAATCAAAAGAAATACTTATGGGGGCTAGGGGTTTTCCAAAGATTGATTTAATTAAATTACAGACTTTAATTTTGAATGTATCAAAATTTGTTCAAGATAATCCAGAAATTGAAGAAGTTGATCTTAATCCAGTCATTGCTAATAGCAAAGAAATGCTTGCAGTTGATGCTCGTATTGTTTTAAAGCAGTAGGTTATAAAGTGAAAATTAATCCTAAAAAATTAAAAAGAATGCTCAACCCAAAAACAGTTGTTGTAGTAGGTGAAAAAGGTCCTAACTATCAATTTTTATCTTCTCAGTTAGATTTTAAAGGCAATTTATATTCTGTTCAAATTGATAAAAATGAAATTCCAGGAATAAAAAAATTAGGAGTTAAAAATTTTGCATCATTGGATGATATTCCTGGTCAAATTGATTTATTGATAGTAGCTGTACCGCGGCAGGTTGCTCCATTTATTGCTCAAGAAGCAATAAAAAGAAACGTGCAAGGTATTCATTTTTTCACTGCTGGTTTCGAAGAAACAAAAGAAAAAATTGGCATTGATTTACAAAAACAACTAATTGCTCTTATGGATCAGACTGATATTCCTGTAATTGGGCCAAATTGTATGGGTATATATAATAAGAATATTTCATTAAGATTTCATCCGGCACAAAATATAGCTGAAAATAAACCAAATGTCACAAATCATAATCTATCTTTTTTGTCTCAAAGTGGTACGCATGGAGTGAATGTAACAGTTGGTGCTCAAAGAAATGGCATTAATGTTGCTCGAGCAATATCATTTGGTAATGCATTATTTGTTAATGAATGTGATTTACTAGAGTATTTAATAACAGATAAACAAACAGATATAATTGCCTTTTATTTAGAAGGTGTTAAAGATGGTGCAAGATTTATTAATCTAATTAAAAAATCTAATAAGCCAGTTTTAGTATGGAAGGGCGGGAGAAATAATGCAGGTGCAAGAGCTGTGGCATCTCATACTGCTTCTATGGCATCTAACTATGTTATTTGGCAAAAATTGATAGAAGATGCTGGAGGCGTTAACGTAACTTCTTTAGACGAATTAACAAATGTGGCAATGTTATTAAATTATAAAAAATATAAGATTGGAGAATCTTTAGCACTCATTACAATGACTGGTGGACAGTCAGTTGCAATTACAGATGCTTTTGAAGATCAAGGATTTGTTATTCCTCAGCTTACGCGACAATCTTACAAAAAATTGTCTGATTTTTTTAATGTTATTGGTGGGTCATATCGGAATCCATTTGATGCAGGTTCTACCATTGGCAATGATGTAGATAATTTGAAAAAAATTCTCAGGATTATTGGGCAAGATAAGAATATTACTGGTTCTTTAGTTATAGACATGAACACAAGAATATATACAGAATCTAAAAAACGATATATTCAATTTCTCGATGCANTAAATCAATTTAAAGCNACTTATAAAATGCCAGTTATAATTGTCATACATGCTTTAACCAGTACTATTATGATGACNGATAATGAAAATATTACTCGTGAAGCTGTTTCTCGAGAAGTNACTCANCTTGCTGTTGANAGGGGCTTACCGGTTTTTACTAGNTTCAATGCTGCAGCAAGAGCAATGAGGCTTTCNNNCTCNCATTAATATATAANTTTTTTCAANAAATAATTGTTATATTGTATAAGCAATTGCCTTTCCTGTAAAAATNTTTTTGTATATCCTAAACATAGTTTTANTACTAGATNGACGAANATTATGGCAGAACAAGCTTTTGATGACTACCTTGATCTTGTGCAAGCTTCNCGAGAAATTGGNATTCATCCGCAAAGTCTTCGACGTTTAATTAAAAAAAATCGTATTCCAGCAACTATGTTTGCAGGNAAATATTTAATTAAGCGTGATAAGTTAGCAATNTTTAAATCTAATTATGATCCNAGGCCTGGCNGNAAACANNTAGGAACTTTATTATANTTCNTTATTCTTGCTTGCTTTTTTNAATGTAATCNTGCAATTGTNCGTATTCTTTATTAGATATTTTTTGAGTTTCCTTTAAATACATAGCAATCGTTTCTAGNTTAATAATNGAATGCATTTTGACNCCACTTGAACTTAATAGNTTNGAAGANCCTTCNGCNCTNTCAATAAGAGTAATAGCATTTTTAACATATAGGCCATTATATCTTAAAGTTTCAATACAATTATTNACTGAATTTCCTCCTGTTGCTAGATCGTCAATTATTAGAACAGTTTGCCCAGGCAAGTAACTTCCTTCTATTTGTTGNACANCTTCAACNCNTGNATTAAGATTTTTTCTTACATAAATTGTAGATTGTCCTTTTTCTAGACCTAGTGCAGTAGCNAGAATAAGTCCTCCTACTGGNACACCAGCAATAATNTCAAAATTATCTATNCTNTCNTCTCTNCGTGACTTAATAAGNTCNATTTCNTTATTTAAAAGATTNACNATTTTCTTNAANGGCCCNGGGCGNAATAGTGGTATTTTTGNATTTATNTATATNGGTGAATTAACTNCNGTATTTCCCAAATTAAATANACCTAATTCAATTGCNCCTAAGTCCCATAANAAATCTACTAACCATAACTTNCCTTGATCGCTTACTTGCTTCATGATTATTTCCTTTATTCATTAACCATATTGGGNGGTTTGCGNCCTGCGTTCAATTCAATAAGATTTTTTATNGCTAGTGAAGCCATTGCTAATCTAGTTTTTTTGGTAGCGCTACCAAGATGCGGTGAAATGAAAACATTTTGCATTTTTANTAATTNTGATGTAGCAGGCAGAGGTTCTGGATCTGTTACATCTAATGCNGCTCCACCGATGATTTTNNTTTTAANTGCATTCTCAAGNTCCNATTGNTTNATTATTTGCCCTCTTGATGTATTNATNAANACAGCATCATTTTTCATCATCGTAAANTGATCCATATTTAAAANTTTTNTTGTTTCTTTATTNAGTGACAAATGAATTGAAATAAAGTCTGCATTTNTTAATAAATTTTCTAAATTAACAAAATTTCCAGGAAAATTTTTTTTAGTTTTTTTGCCATAATANATAACTTGCATATTTAAACTCTTNGCAATTTTTGCNACTTCNNGTCCTATTTTNCCTGGNCCAATNATNCCAAGCNTTGAATTATCTAAATCTTTTCCTAGCATCCAGCTAGGATGCCATGGNCCCCATTCGTTATTTCTAATCGCCAGATTTCCTTCTTGTAATCNNTTAGCCATCATAAAAATTAATGCTATTGTTAGTTCTGCAGTAGATTTTGTTAAAACATCAGGAGTATTTGTAACNTTGANTGAGNATCTATTTGCTGCTTGAATNTCAATATTGTCATATCCNACTGCCATATTTGCAATAATTTTAAGAGAAGGATTATCAGANATTATATCTNAGTCTATTNTTTCTGTAAGCATAGTNAATAAACCCCAGCAACCTTNAGNNCGNGCTTTTAAAATTTTCTTTGAAGGAGGATTTTNNCCTTTCCAAANATCAACAATAAAAAACTTTTCAAGTTTTTTGACTAACTCTTCATTAGGAAGNTGNCTTGTAACAAAAATTTTGTTCATAAAAAAATAATTCCTTTTTCTTTACTTTTTATTTTTATTTAAATATCCTAGAATTTCAACATACTAATTANATTAAGGGATCATANTTATGACAGATCAAGAAAATAATGNATTTNAAGTNATTGANGTACATGAAGCAAAGTCTATGATTGATACTCANGATGTACAAATTATTGATAGCAGGGAAGTCGATGAACATGAATCAGGNCATGTTCCTGATTCNATAAATATTCCACACATGGAAACNTTCAATAGNATTNCAGAGATTGNTACTGATAAGCCTGTTTTATTCATTTGNAANGCNGGNCAACGTTCTGCNGTAGCTGCAGAGTTTGCTTTTGCGGCAGGNCTTACAAATGANTTATATAATGTCGATGGNGGCCATGATGCTTGGGAAGAATCTGGNTANCCNNTNAGCTAATNTTAATTTANATTCGAAGACTCTGNTTTTAGTTTTCTAATTTTTTCNTTAGCTTCTTTTTCTGCATANGANANTATAGTTTTCATNATTGGNTTCACTGCATTTAATCGATTCATTGAATCTANCTCCTCAAGNATTTTTTGTANTTTNTTTTTGTCCCAAAACGTAATGGCTTTAACTGCAATACTATCAGCTAGCTCTCCAGGTTGCGTNGGTATCGTTTTATCAATAGCAAAACTNCCACTAGCAATTTCGCTAAANTNTANAAANTCTTTATATGCTTTGGAAATGTCTAAAAAAATACTTTCATCTAAAGAATCTACCTCATTCAATAATTTAATATTCGCGGTAAGATAAGGTTCTTCAGAAATGATATCTAATATTTCAAATCTTTGAATGCCAATTGTCTCTATCAAAATCATTCCTGTTCTATCAAAAAGAGTTTTATTTATTTTTGCAGTGGTTCCAACTTTATATATTTCTGGCAATACTTCACCTACTTCATTGCCAGACTTTATTGATACAACCCCAAAAGATTCATTATTATCTATACATTCATTTATCAACTGCATATATCTTTCTTCAAAGATTTGTAATGGAAGAGTCATTCTTGGAAACAAAACTGTCGATAATGGGAAAAGCCTTAAAGTGGTCATTTACAGCCTTACAGTTTTCAGCTACTAGAATTTAGTTGCAGCTCATTTTTTTCGTCATGATTTTGATTTAAAAATTCTAAAACAGCAGCTTGGTCATAATATTGAGGAATAAAAATTGTGCCAGGAGCAATTCTATCTGTAAGATCTATTTCAATTTTTATCTGTGCATCATTTTTATTAATTGTAATTTGCGATTCATTGCTTAATCCAATTCTTTCTGCATCTTGGAAATTAATCATTGCTTTCTGTTCACGCTCCATTGGGTCAGCATTTAACGCGTTCATTGATGTTAATTCACGTGATGTAAATAAAGTTTTGCCAGCTAATATAGTCATCCCTGATGGAACAGCTTCTTTCCTAGTTTCTTTTGAATGAAGTTGAGTAGTTGAATCTTGTTCTTCAATCGTCCTTGATACACCTGAAATCATATTTGGATATTTTGCATAATTTTTATTTAAACTTCTTATATATCCTTCTAGATTAATTGTTTGTTCTTTGTCAGCAAACTTATTATTTAAACTATTGATAAAATCATACAAATTCTTCTCTGTATTTTTTGTTTCGAATAAATCTTCCTGATTAAAATTATGTTTAAAAAAATAACTACTGACATTTGTTGTTGACCCAGACTTCAAATAGAAGGGCTTGTCAGGAATCAAGTATGTTGCATATTCACTTAAACTTGATTGTACGGAATCTATTACTATAAGATTTTCTAACATTGTTAATGCTTTTTTTAACTTTCGTTGATCAGCTGCTCGTATTAATGGATTATCTGCATGAATAATTAAACATTTTATCTCTTGATTAATAATCGCATCAATCATTTCATAAAAAGTCTTTCCTCCCTTTTTTGGTTTTATTTTCATGTCATCAAGCCCGACAATATTAGCTTCATTCGGAAGATAATATAATGATCGTGAAGCTTGTTCGTCGCAAATTATGCTTGCTAAGTTACCAATCTTTTTTGCTTGATCAATAAGAATATTTCTTGTATTGCTCATGTAATAATTTGGATGCGCAAAAATAATAGCTACTTCATCTGAGCCTTTTTGATCTGATATATATAATTTAATCAAGTCTATAGCTTTATCAAATTCTTCTTTATCAACATGGCTTAAATCATCTAAATGGTTAATTTCATTTTGCATTTTAATTGCATCGTTGATTTTTTCAATTAATGTTGATTCTTCCCCTGCTTTAACTTGTATCCAGCTTTTTGCAAACGGTACTAATTCATTCCATTTGGGAGAGATTACAATTAATTTTGCATTGCTATCAACTACTGCGTCTTTAATTCGCAATGATGTAATTTGATGAGATTCTTCAAGATCAGTAGCTATTGCAATAATTAATTTTGCATTTGTAATATTTTTTGTATCAGAGCTCAGTTTTCGAACTTTTGATATATTCTCCCATGTTTCTATGACAGCTCTATAATTTTCTCCATCAATGTAATCTAAATTTTTTGTACCTATTATTTCATTAGAAAGAAAACTTAATAGTGCCGCATCTTCATTTGTTGAGAATGGTGATGCAACTACCCCAATAGAGTTAGTTCCATAATTGGTTATAGTTGAAGATAAATCTCTTGATACCTCATCAATTATTTCCTCAAAATTAAGAGTATTAAAAGTACCTTTTTGCTTTTTCATGGGATTTACTAATCTATCTTTTATATTTATTTCTGAGTAGCCAAATCTACCTCTAACGCAAATTTGATTTTGACTTGTTTTATTTATTGGTACAGGCCTAACTATGACAGGTTCTCCTTTGTTAGAAATACCATAAGAAATAGTACAATTCATTGCGCAGCCATTACAAACTGAATTTGACCAATCAGTTGCTAGCCCGCTCCATTTATTAGGCTTTTCCATTAACGTTGCAGTAGGGCAGACATCTATACACGCACCACAAAAATCACAATTAGATTCGTGAACTGCACCACCTGCACCAAATGCTATTTGTGTCTCAAAACCTTTTCCTGCTAAAGAAATTGCTCCAGTGTGCCTTATATCTGCGCAAGCCCTTACACATCTTGTACAAAGAATACACATTTGAGGATCAAATTCTAAAAATGGGTTAGCCCTGTCAGGTTTTGGCGGGGGCGTTTCATAATAAGATCGATCTTCTCCAACCCATGGTTCTTGCCATTCACCTAAATCAACAAGTTCTGTAGCTGTTTGCAATTCACATCTATAGTTTTTTGCACAGGTTAAGCATCTATGTGTTACTACATCATCTCGAAGACAAATTTCTCCTGGTTGACAGTGAACTCTTCTATGACACGTTAAACATCTATCTGGATGATTAGTTGTAATGAAAGACATAACTGATTGTCTAATTTCTTTTGCTTGCGATGATTCTGTATTAATTACCATCCCTTCAGCAATTGACGTTGTGCAGGATAACTGCATTGAGGTTGGTTTAGCGTCTTTAATTTCGACTACACAAGTTCTGCATCCGGCATAGGGCTCTAGGCCATCGATATAACATAAATTCGTGATTGGAAAACCATTTTCTTTTAATACTTCAACAAGAGGTTTTCCTGCCTCAGCATCAATATTTTTACCATTAACAATTATATTTACCAATGAATTTACTCCACTAACTTTTTTTGATAGGTAAGTGGTGAGGACCTATAGGTCCATTTTTACCAGCAGGATTGACTCTTGATCGAGCAGTGGGAATATTCGTGATAGGCGGGTCAATACTTTCTTGATCTTGCCCATTAGGATAAAGTCCATTTGTTTCCACCAAATATTCTCTAGACTCCTTTGCAAGAGACTCCTTATTTCTGTACATTTCTTCAAATGTGAAAACGGCATCATTATATCTGCCGCCTGATTGTATTGCTTGATAAGGACATGCTTCTGTACATAACCCACAATACATACAAATTCTAAAATCTATTTCATATCTATCTATGTTTAATGTGCCATCATCTCGAGGTGAAGTTTCAACTAAAATACAGCCATCTGGACATGCCTGTGCACATGTTGAACAACCAGTACATCTTTCTTCAAACCATAGTAAATTTGTGCGCGCTCTAGTAGGTACATTTCTGTTTTGCTCAGGATATTCAACTGTAATAGGAGGTCTGAACAAGTGCTTAAGAGTAACTAACATTGATCTTAGTACACCGGTGCCATAAATCATATAATTTCCTAATCAATGACTAAAAAAATTCTAGCATATAATTGTGTTGAAAAATTTAAATTATAATAATAAATTTTTTTCTTTCAACTTTTAAATTGCTTCATAGCATTCCGATAATCTGACATTTTATTTAAATTAATATTTAGTAAAGGGGAATTCACTTCAATAGTTTTCACATCAAGATTTTCAATTATATCCCTAAGACTTGTATTATCATCTTGTATATCAAGAAATTTACTCGCTTGGTCAATATGCAAAATTATGGGATGGCGTTTTTTATTTTCAAAAAATGGCTGTATAACTTCATAGTTTTTTTGTGTATTAACAAAACTGATTATATCGGTAAGAATTTTTTCAGTAATGGGTTGGTCGACATTTTGTATTAAAAAGTTATCTATTGGTGTTTTTTTATTTTCAGATAAAATTGCCTGAATTCCACATAATATAGATGAACTTCTACCTTTTTCCCAGTCATGATTAATAATGACATTGACATTCAGGTCTTTAATTTTTTCTGCAATATTAGCATATTGGCTTCCAACGACGACAAAAATTTTCTCAATACCAACAATATTTAGACATTCAATTTCCCATTCAATAAGCGTTTTTTCTTTCCAGGGCAACAGAGCTTTTTGTTGTTTCATCCTTGAAGATTGGCCGGCAGCTAAAATTAATCCTGCAGTTTTCATTTCATCTTCGCAATTTGGAGCTTTTTTATTGCTTCTATGAATAAAGCTGCTGCATGATTTTTATTAGCCGGCAAGCCGCCAATTCCTTCTTTTAATTCTGATGTGCTTATGGTTTTAATTTCATTCATTGATTTCCCAATTATATATTCAGTGCCATATGCAGCAATTGCAATAGTGGAGGCGCATCCACTTGTTAAAAATTTTGCATCAATAACTGTATTATTCTTTTTAATATTAATAAATAACTGTAATTCGTCTCCGCAGATTGGATTTGTAACTTCAGATTTTAAATCAGCAGATTCAATGATTCCAGATTGTGTTCTTTGATGAAAATATTTCATGAATGTTTTATTATAAGTCTCATTCATAAGCACTTACCTTAATTTTAAATTATTATTTATATATTCAAAGACATTAATAAAATCATTGATATTATCTGGTTGATAAAAAAGATTTGAATAAACGATTTCACACTTTTTATTTAAGATAATAATGCTTCTATTTGCTTTTTTTTGCTCATAGTCGTAAATATTCAATTTTTTTGCTATTGAGCCATCCTTATCACTAGCAATTGTGAATGGAAATTCTTTAAATTGTTTCGTAAAAGCATCAATATCATGTAAGGAGTCTGTTGAAACTGCATATCCAACGATATCAAACTTTTTGATAGTTTCAAACTCTTCATTGAATGACAAAAGCTGTTTAGTGCACATTGGCGTGTTGTGTTCAGAAAAATAAATTAACAAAATATTGTTTTTTTCTGTAAGCTCTTCTAAAGCAATAGTGCCGTTTAAAGTTATCAGGTTGCCAAGGTTCATTTTTAGCTAACCTTTCATATAAAGCAGATTATTAGTGGGCACATTTTTACCTGCAACTTGAACTTTAATCCTGCCTAATTGTTCAGGTTCTAGTAATTTTGCAAGTGCTTGATTAGTTTTGAAATAACGCGCTGAATTGTTAAAATCAATTTCATTTTCTTTTTTTATCAAGTCAAAAATACCTAAATTAATTAAACTTTGCCATTGTGAAGTCAATTCATTAACCTGAAATTGTTTTTCTTCAAAGGCTTTCTTTAGTATTGAAAAATTTACATCTGCCGTAATATCAACGTTTCCTGGGTCGTCGAGTGGATCAGTTAGCATATGATTTGAAATTGCCTTGAATGTGCCTTTTTTATTCCATTCTTTCATTAGATTTTCAGTTAGATCACCATAATCAATAGTTATAATGTATCCAGCATTTAACATTTCTGCAATTTGCTGGGAAGTCTCAAAGGTTTTTGGTGCTATCTCAATGATGCAATCTTCAAATAAAGTAATTTCCATGCTCCTTATAAAATCAATTATTTTTTTATCACTTAAAATTTCTTCTTTGAAAATTAACTCATTTTTTTCTGACAATGATACAAAGATTTCATAAATATTTTTGTTACGTTTTTTAATTAAATGGAAGGGCAGGCAGTCAAAAAATTCATTAGAAATAACTATTGCATCACTTTTTATTTTTTTGTTTAAAAATTCACTTAATGTTGAGTAATTAGCATCTATTTCATATATATCTAATATTTTTTTTTGTTCATCTAGTCTTTTTTGACTTATATCTAAAAGTATTATTTCAGAGGCATCATAAAGTTCGTTATTTTGATTTTTTAGCCAAGTGCATATATTTGCCATAAATATAGCAGATCCTGCACCAATTTCGATGATNTGAATTTNTTTTGGTTTNTTCATTTTNNNCCAACATTCATTNATTTGNTTTGCCCANAAATAACCAAAAACAGGNTGNANNTCTGGNGAAGTTTGNTANTCNCCNTTTTNATCCCAAGAAAGATNNTTNGAAGANTANTATCCAAAATNTTCATTTGTCATNCAAGTTGACATAAAATTAGNAAAATTGATTNTTCCTTTATTNGANTCAATAAGCTTTTTAATAANNTTTGTTNTTGGNGTNTCAAANGNAAGTTGTGACATNTATCTAATCCANATTTACTTTTTTATTTTTTTGATGATATAAAGAAAAACCTTCAAAGAATATNACTTTTAANACNATTGATAGCATAATNAAAGCNCTNCCAAANACAAATATNTNTGATTCNTNCATATANAAGCCCATTATTGGNACTAATATTACTGCNATNTTNCCACCAAATCGTCNTGATTTTACTACNATTGCNGTAATNAANCCTGTCATGCATGCAATNCCNGAAGCNANTGGCATNAGNGCNANCACTGCNCCNCCNNCAGTTGCTACNCCNTTNCCNCCTTTAAATTTTAAAAATGGAGTNAAATCATGNCCAGCTATAGCNGTTAAGCCAGCNANNACTGCNANNGTTTCNTTAGGNGAGTATAANTTAGCTATTGANACNGCNATAATTCCTTTTAATATATCAANNGTNCCTACAAAATANGCATANCGTTTNCCAAAATTATCNAAGACATTCATCATGCCTGGATTGCCACTACCAATTCTTCGAATATCTTTTTGAAATATTCTTTTTACTAGTATATAAGCTGTTGGGAATGAACCCAGAAAAAAACAGATTGCCAATATCAACAATAAATCCATAATTCCCCTTTANGTGGTAATTTTATTGTAGCATCATATTACTAAATAATAATANTATGTTTGACATATCAAATAAATTAAGTTTTTCTCATGAAAATCCTTGGTCNCATNACTCAACNNTTTAATTTTTATGGTTGGNTAATAGTAGCTGCATGTACNACAGCTGCATACTCTGCAGTTGTTTTTTATAATCCTATTCTTGGAGTTTTTGTAAATATTTTTCAAGANGAATTCCAATGGAAAATGTCAGAAATTGCTTTAGCAATTACTATTGGNAGTATTGGAGCAGCTATCCTTGCTCCAATAACTGGGATTGCATTAGACAAGTGGGGCGGACGCTGGGTAATTGCTGGTTCATCAATAATCATGTTTTTTTGTTTANTNTTTCTTGCCTCATTAAATCACTTATGGCAACTTTATGTTTTTTATGCTATCGGTCGTTCTCTTACATTTGGCATGACATCTGGTGCGTATATTGCCGTAAATAATTGGTTTATAAAAAAACGTGGCCTTACNGTGGGTATTGTTGCTGCTGGAACGAGAGTNGCAATGGGGACTATACCAATACTNCTTGCACTAATTATTGGTATTAGCGGATCTTGGAGGNTAGGCTGGTACAGCCTTGCTGTGTTAGTTGTTTTTTTAGGTATTGTCCCATCANTATTATTTATACGAAAACGACCTGAAGACATGGGGTTNCTACCTGATGGATTAGATAGCAATGATCAATCTGAAAATCATAATGAAGAGTTTTCATTAGAGATGGATTTTTCNGTTAAGCAAGCTTTACGAACACGAGCNTTTTGGTTTATTGGNTTAGGAGTTGGNCTAGGTTTATTTGGCCAAGGTTCTGTAAATTTTTTACAAATACCTCATTTAATAGATCGNGGCTTATCACTAACNCAATCGACTGTAGTGGTCAGTGTTTTTTCAATAACTGCTTCTGTTGGAGGTATTTTTGCTGGAGTGTTAAGTAGCAAGATTAGAATGCGTTGGGTCCAAGCTTTTTCNATGTTAGGGATGAGTTTTGGAATTTTACTGTTGATTAATGCAAATAGTTTTTTAGACGGCATTATTTATGGATTAGTGTATGGTACATTTTTTGGNTCTAATTTTACTATGCTTCAGTCTATTTATGCAGATTATTTTGGCAGAAGAGAAATTGGCGCNATTCANGGGTGGAGCAGNCCTGTNCAATTATCTATGAATGCTTTNGGACCATTTTTAGGAGGNCTTTGGTANGACCNANCATCTTCTTTTACTGATCCATTTACTTTATATTCAATCTTATTCATAGTTGCTGCNATTTCTTTTGGTTTAGCACGATATCCAAAAAGATAGATTGAATCTCTTATTATTCACGAAATATATAAAAATATTAATAAATGCTTAAATGTATTGACACTTTAGCAATTATTTGATTATATTCCCAAATAAGGTAATTTTNATTGATTGGATNATTAGTGNANAAATATTNTGACTCTGAATCACTCGCTGAATTTTTAGGNGCTTTCACTTTGTTATTTGTCGGTGCTGGTTTTGTNGTTGTGTCAGGTGGTGCAAATATTGTTGGAGTAGCATTAGCACATGGNCTTGCTATCGCNACAATGGTTGCAGCTTTTGGCTATATTTCTGGAGCAGTATTTAATCCTGCGCTAACGATTGCATTATGGTCCATAGGAAAANTTGATGGNTTAAAGTCAATTAAATATATTNTTTCNCAATTAAGTGGTGCAATTGTTGGTTTTTTGGCAGTGAAAATGTTGCTTTTAAGAGAGGCTTCCATGGCAAACTTAGCAGTTCCTGCACTTAATGATGCTCTTTCTATGGTTGAAGGAGTATTTATNGAAGCAATNTTAACTTTCTTTCTAATGATTGTGATTCTTTCTGTTATTGATGAGAATGGGCCATCTCAGATTGCAGGCTTAATTATTGGTCTTGTTATCGCAATGGATATTTTTGCTGGCGGTGCATTAACTGGAGCTGCAATGAATCCNGCTCGTGCNTTCGGTCCAGCTTTATTGGAAGGGAATTGGGATAATCATNTTGTTTATTGGGTTGGCCCAATCCTAGGAGCAGTTGTTGCTGCTTTAGCACATAAATATGTGCTTGATAAGAAATAACTGGGGGTACATTTAGAAACTAATGTCTGCTGCATTTGAAACCCCCGCCGCATGGTAGATATTAGTTAGAGAGGATGGNNTAGGCCATCCTCTCGNTTTTTNNATTTATCTTTTGCCCGTTGANCCNTGTCCATCGNTACCNCGCTTTGTATTATCCAGCTTAGTAACTTCATTCCAGGTAAATGGTTGATTNTTTGAAACAACTAATTGTGCTATTCTTTCACCATGTTTTATTTCATAACTTCCTAATGTAGATAAGCAAAATAGCGTTACAAATATTTCACCTCTATANTCAGCATCAATAGTTCCAAATCCAGCAATAAGCCCCTTCAGAGTTAATCCTGAGCGTGGTCGAATTTGNACATCGAGACCTTCAGGTATTGACAGGCTNATGCCTGTNGGGATTAATTGNGGGGTCTCATCAACTAAGATGGATTGTGACTCTAAACANGCACATAAATCATATCCTGTNGCAANATNAGATTGCCGAACAGGAATTGATGCATTTTCACGTATTTTTACTATGTCAATTTTGTTTTGCATATTNNNNATACTTTTTTTATATTATTNNAGGCTTTNNATTATGAGGAAGTTTTTTCCAACCCTTTNCCTGANTTTGGGGTNAAAACCTCTATAGGATAAATNTCCNTNTTNAACATTTCNCGAGGNGGNTCAATATATATTGCNCCCCATCCNCANACNTGCTCACATAATCTNCANCCAACACATTTTTTNGGCTCNACTTCAGCNATTCCAAAATAGTCTTTGGTGCTGTTNGGTGTATCAGTCAAGGTNAGTGCTTCAAANGGNCATATNTTCATNCATAATTCACANCCAGAACCGATNCANTTATCAGAAATNACATGTGCTAATGGCAATTCTTTTCTNGGAAAAGTTCTTGCAAGATCNCCAAACTCATCTAAGATAGCTTCTGGAGGGCATACAGCGCCACATGCACCACAATCAATACATAACTCTGCATCAATAATATGCACTTCGTTTCTCAAGCCAGTTATGGCTTCAACTGGGCATTTCTTTGTACATGCAGTACAACCAATACAGTTTTCTACGATTGTATAAGCCATTTTTCCCTCTCAAAGAAGAGTACTATTTATGTTAAAATTATCTTATATGAGTATAATCATAAATAGCTTAACCTTAAATTAATTATAAATTAAAATTGATTATTAAATAAAGTTAGAAATTATTTTTTTATGAACGGAGTTTTAATTGTCAAATCAGCCCTCAATAGGTGCTCATGTTTCATCAAGTGGTGGTTTAATTAATGCAATAAAGAATGCAAAATTAATCGAAGCGGAATCATTTCAAATTTTTCCTGGACCACCGCAAATGTGGCGTCATACACAATACACCGATGAAGCAATTGATGATTTTATTGAACTAAGAGAACAGAGTGCAATAAATGAAATTTGGATTCATAATATATACTTAGCAAATATGGCTGCAGATGGCGATGAGCATTTAGAAAAATCAATACATTCAGTAAAAGATGCACTTATTTTAGCAAGTAAGATTGGCGCAGAAGGAGTAGTTTTACATACTGGCTCGCATAAAGGCAAAGGTTTTAATAAGGTACAGCGCAAGGTGATTAGTTCAATCAAGAGCGTTTTAAAAGATGCTCCTAAAGATACAAAATTGGCTTTAGAAAACTCTGCAGGTCAAGGAGGCGCAATAGGCAGTGATTTTGAGGAACTTTTTTATTTAATTGATCGTATCAATGATCAAAGATTAGGTATCTGCTTAGACACTTGTCATGCATTTGCTGCTGGATATGATCTGAGAAAAAAAGATATAATTGACAAAATTGTTCAAGATTTTTCAAAGTCAGTTTCTATGGATAAGTTATTTGTTTTCCATGCAAATGATTCTTTAATGGAGCTTGGTAGCCAAAAAGACAGACATGATAATATTGGTGAAGGGCATATTGGAGTTAAAGGATTTAAACATTTATTGAATAATAAAAATTTTAAAAATTTAAGCTTTATTTTAGAGGTTCCAGGGTTTCCTAGTGAAGACAAGAAAAGTAAAGGCCCTGACTTAGAAAACGTACAAAGGTTAAAGAAATTATTATGAGTTAATTTAATTACGAATTTCTCTAGGATGACCTGATAAGCTTAAGCACTCATCTTCCCAATGTAACAATTCTTCAAGAATATTTTCATTTAGTCCTGTTTTTTCAACTGGCACTTCTTCTTTTCGTAATTCTTCAAGTAAAAAAGTTGACATTTCTTTATGTCCCATAGTTGGATCATTATTTTCTTCTCGAATTTTATTTTCTAGTTCAAACATAAGATCTAGAAGTTCAGCAGGAATAAATCCTCCTAATTGATCGCTTGCTTGTTCAGCAATCCAATTAGCACATTCTTCAATAATTTTATCGTCCATATGACACCATTACTTAAAACAATACTTGTTCTGCAACAAGTTCAGCAATTTCTTCAGGAGGCAGTTCAAGAATTGTTGTACATACATCGAAAGTATGCTCACCTAATAATGGTGCTGCTTTTTCCATACCAATTGGAGTTTGTGACATTTTCCAACCAGTACCATCATATATTCTTGCACCAGCCTCTACATGATCTAAGCTGACAAAATATCCTCTTTGACTTAAATGTGAATCTTCTACTACTTCTTGTGCATTTTGCACTACACCTGCAGGTATTCTAGCATCTTGTAAGGTAGTTTGTGCTTGTAAATGATCTAGCCCAGATGTCCATGCAGAAATTATTTTATCAATTTGATCTTCTGCTTTTTTTCTAGAGTCAAAATCATTGAATTCTTGTTTATTTAATTGTTCATTGTCAATGATTTTTATTAATGCTTGCCAATGACTTTCATCAATACAAGCAATTGTAATCCATTTTTCATTTCCATTCTCATCATCTTTACAACGATATACTCCATGGGGAGCAGCAAAGGCTACTCTGTTTCCTAGTCGCTGATGTTTAATTTTTGCGTTATCATATGCAAATAAAGGCAAGGACATAGATGCAATAGATGATTCATTTTGAGACAGTTCAACTTTTTGCCCCTTATTTGTTTTTTTTGCAATTCGTAGAGCACTTAGAATAGCAATATATGCATGCATAGGATTAACAACATAGTCTGGATAGTTTGTTCCTACGCCAACTGGTCTATTTTTTTCGAATCCCGACAAATAATTCATTCCACAAATTGCTGTTAACATAGCACCAAATCCTTGAAAATCTTTATAAGGTCCAGTTGCACCCATCATAGGCATGTATGCTGCTACAATTTTTGGATTAACTTTCTTAATTGTTTCCCAGTCTACTTTTATTTGATTAGTTGCTCGATTTGTCATATTGGTAAGCATGACGTCAGACCATTGAATAAGCTTTAATCCTAGCGCATATCCTTTTTCAGTTGTCAGGTCAATTGTGACTGATTCTTTATCTGAATTATAATTATTAAAATATCCAGATAAGTTATATCCTCGTGCTCCTTTTGGTCGTGGCGCCATTGCTCTTAATCCATCTATTCTTTTTTCTGTTTCAAGTTTGATGACTCTTGCGCCGGCATTTGCTAGTGCCCTTCCAGCAATTGGTCCTGCACCAAACCAAGACATATCTAAAACATTGAGGCCAGCAAGAGGTTTGTTTGTCATTTTATTATTTCCTTTTTTCTCAGTTCAGTGATTTTTTCATTTGTATAGTTTAATTGATTTAATATTTTGTCAGTGTGCTCACCCAATAGTGGCGCAGGTGTTCTTAATGAAGGTGGATTATTGCTTAAATGATAAGGAAATCCAGGATATCTTAATGATACATTGCGATTTGTATCATTAATTTCTTGGAACCAGTTACGTTCTTTTAAGTGCTCATCATTTGAGATATCTTCGGGAGTGCTAATGATGCCGACTAATACTCGATTTGATTGACCATATTCATAGATGTATCTAGCAGAGTAAGAATTCATGAAACTTGTTACTATGTTTTCTATATGATCCAAAAACTCTCTTGTTTTATCTTTTGTCTCTTCATCGGTCAATAAATTTCTAAGATTTGCACCATTCATTTGAGTTTGTATAAATGTCCAGTGAGGCTCTTCCTTTAAGTCGCCTGCCATGTCATGTTTGTCCATCATTTCAACTAAGCCTGCAAAACCTGCTCCGGCAGTCCCTGTTGTCATCATATAAACCATACCCTCTTTACATTCATACAAACCAAATCCAGGGAGGTTCATTGGATTTACTTGACTGCTTTCACCAGTTCTTTGTGGGATAAATTCTCTAATATCCCAATTTTGCATTGCAATTTCTTGTGCTATTGAAAGTGACTCTTGCATTGAAACTTCAACAAGTTGTCCGCCTGAATTATTAAATTCCTTACTATATATCGCAGTTAATGCTCCAGCCGCACCATGCATTGAAGCACAATGATAACCTTGTTGATCTGGAAGATTTTCTGGAGGACCATCTAGAAAGCCAGCTAAATTCATTACTCCTGACATCGCTACGCCTGTTATGTCAGCATATGCCCAATCAGCTTTATCGCCATGCGTGCCCCATCCAGTTATGGATGTATGAATTAATTCTGGATTTATCTCAATTAATTTTTTGTGGGTGATACCTATTTTTGCCTTCTCTTCATTAGACCAGGATTCTATCAGTATGTCTGCATTTTCAATTAATTTATGAAATATCTTTAAGCCTTCTTCTGATTCTATATTTAAAGCAATACTTTGTTTATTTGCATTTAATAGTATGAATTGCAGGCTATTTTCTGGGCTTTCAACATTTGGTAAATATGGAGCAAAATTTCTTGTAGAATCTCCTTGAATTGGTTCAATTTTAATTACATTTGCTCCTAGATCAGCCAGGAGTTTACCTGCATAATGTCCAATTGCGCCTGAGGCATCTAAGACATTGATATCATTTAATGGTGCATTATTCTCCACTTATCATATCCTTTAACTCATCCCACTCTCTTTTTGACATATTTAACTCTTTATGACTAGGCAATTCACCATTAATCATGTTTTTTACTGCTGACCATGCAGTTGCTGATAGCTTAACACCATTCATTTGGTATTCAACAAAAGCTTTATATGTTTCAGGCACCCATTTCTCAACAACATTTAATATTACATCCGCATATTCTCTAATCTCTAATTGGGCATGTGAATCTGCGCGCAGTCGTAAAAAATGAAGCAGGTTATGTAAGTCAATTTTCCAATACCATTGCGTGTAATAATTCAGTGACAGATTCATTCGTGCAAGCTCTCTAGCAAGTCCTTGACGTTCAGGATCTATTTGATCTCCTTGACTATCTACATTCATCATTTTTTCATAGTTACCGTATAGATTTAAAGCATCATTTTTTAATATCTCTAAAACTTCATTGGCTTCATCTCCAGTTAATACTTCATCACGCCCTTGCCTGTTACTTTGTGATTGTGCGCCTAGATTATTAATATCTGGTACATAAAATTCATTATCTAGTATTGAATACCTTGCAGAATATTCATTTATATTTGCTGTACGATGCCTGACCCATTGCCTTGCTATAAAAATTGGTAGCTTGACATGTAATTTGATCTCACACATTTCAAAAGGTGTTGAATGAGAATGTCGCATAAGATATTTGATTAAACCTGAATCTTCAGAAACTTTCTTTGTTCCTTTTCCATAAGATACTCGTGCAGCCTGAACAATTGCTGCATCATCTCCCATATAATCAATAACTCTCACAAAGCCATGATCTAAAACGTCAAAAGGAGTGTATAAAATTTTTTCAACTTCTGGAGAAACAGCTCGTAAGGTAGAACTTTTTTTCTCTCTAAGCTCAGTAATCTCATCCAATTGTTCTTGTGTTAAATTATCTTCTTTAGTCATTCTTTTCTCAAACTGTAATTAACTTACTTTACTTTTTGTAACGCTAAGCATGCATTTTGTCCACCTAAACCAAATGAATTTGACAATGCTATATTTATTTCTTTTTCACGACCATTAACTGGTACAACATCGAGATCGCATTCTGGATCTGGATTTTCATAGTTTATTGTTGGAGGCATGAAGTTATTTTGCATAGATAAAATAGTTGCAATAATTTCAACTCCTCCTGCACCAGCAGCTAAATGACCAATCATTGACTTTGTTGAGGATATTGGCGTTGAGTATGCTTTTTTTTCTCCAAGAGCAATTTTGATTGCTTGTGTTTCTGTCTTATCATTAAATTGAGTACTTGTGCCATGAGCATTGATATAATCAATATCATTTGGATTTAAGTTGGAATGTTGTAAGGCTCTAGTTATTGCGAGCGCTTGGCCATTTGCATCTGGGGCTGTATCATCGACTGCATCAAATGACCAACCCATACCTAAAAGTTCAGCATAAACTTTAGCATCTCTATTCTTTGCAGATGATTCTGACTCAAGAAGGACAATCCCTGCACCTTCACCCAAAATGAAGCCATCTCGATTTATATCAAATGGCCTTGAAGCCTTTGTTGGATTTTGATAATTTTTCGATAATGCACCTAATCGACCCATTGATGCCAAAGATAATCGTGAAATCATTGCCTCAGCACCTCCTACGAGCATTGCAGATGCTTGACCATTTTTAATGATATTGTATGCATGACCAAAAACATCAGTCCCCGATGCACATGCAGTATTGATGGTTGTGTTTGGCCCTCTGATACCAAATTCCCTACCAATTCTGGCTGCAGCCATATGTTGACCCATTCTAGTTATAATAAATGGATCAACACGGTTTGCTCCCTGTAATGTTAATTTGTCCCATTCTGGACCCATATTAAATGCATCACCAGATGTAGCTATGATTACACCAATATTATCTCTATTACTTTCATTGATGATCATATTACTATCTTCTATTGCTTGAGCAGCAGCAGCAAAACCTAACTGTGCAAATCTGCCAGTTCGTCTTGCTACTTTCTTATCTAAATATTTTTCTGGGGAAAACTCTTTAACTTCACCGGCAATTCTAACTGGTAAATCATCAACTTCAAGTGATTTAACTTTGTCAATTCCATTAGTGCCATTTGAAAGATTGTTCCAAAATTCATTTGGATTATTGCCAATAGGATTAACTGTACCTATTCCAGTGATTAATACTTTATCATTAGAATTATTACTTATAACCATGCGTTGCCTAAAATACGTTATTTGAAAGGTTTTGTAAGAATTCTCTGACATTCAATGCTAACTGTCCAGGTTGATCAGTTGGCACAGCATGTCCAGCCTCTTCAATAAGAGATATCCTGGAGCCAGGCATTCTACGATGCATCCTTTGCATAACTTGTGGTGTAATTAGATCTGAATGAGTTCCTCTAACGAACATGGTTGGACATTGAATTCTATCAATCATTTCCCATAGATCAGATCCTTTTTTTTGAATTGCTCCATCTAGTGGCCTAGCAGTAGGATTTTTGAATTCAGGATCAAAATCCCAATAAAAAAATTGATCTTTATCATCCATTTTCAATATTGACTGAACTCGTCTACGCAGTTGGTCGTTATTTGCATAAGGGAAATAATCTTTAAAAAGGGCCATAGCACTTTCTACTGAGGCAAATTTATCACCAATAGAGACTAATTTTCTTATATTTTCAACACCTTTTCGCAGTACATCTGGGGCAGCTTCAACAAGAACCATCGCCGTAATAATCTCAGGATTGTCAGCTGCATATGTAATTGCATTTGCAGCACCCATATCATGACCAACTAGAGAAATACTTGTCAGTTTTTTTTCTTGAATTAACTTATTTAAATCGTCAACTTGAGCAGCCCTACCATAGTCTAAGTCTTTTGAATAACTACTTCCTCCATAGCCTCTTTGATCAATGGCGATAACATGGTAATCTCTGGATAAATCTTGCGCAGCATCATCCCAGATTCGTGAAGTTTCGACATAACCATGAAGCATGATTATTGCAGATTTTGCTTTTCTATTGCCCCAGCTCCTGCAATTAATACTTAGACCATTTATGTCCAATAATTCCTCTTTTGCTTTATCTGTTACAACCATTAGCTACCTACCTTCAATTGCTTATTTTAATATCAATCAATTAAAACTTATATAAACACAATGCTTATGCTAGCACTTCTCAGTTCCTATGTCTAAGACAATATTGAATCGAATCTTATCATGATTAAAAACAAACTGCCATAGATAGTATATTGTATTGTAATTCCTTAATCTGCAACCAATCTTGCCCTTGATTATGTGATGCCCAAATCTTTTTATCATATCCAAGAAAAGCAGTATCTTCACTATTGGGTAGTTTGATAATACAAATTTGACTATCATATTCTTTTTCAGACTTAATCTTTAAATCATAATCTAAAGAGTTTGATTCTGTTAAAGTTGTTAGCTTGTTATCTGGTTGATTATTTTGATTTGTTATTCCAAGGAACAATGTATCAGCAGTTTCATTGTTAAAAACAATAGCATCAATTATGTTATATTGATCACTTTTATTAATCAGTTTTCTCCAGCTTAAAGCAAAATCTTCAGTTTTATAAAGTGCATTTTTGCACATTGCATAAATTATTTCGTTCTCATTATTTAGATTTAAGATGAGGCTAATATTTTCATCTATGCCATCTGAACTTCTGACCCAACTACTCCCAAGATTATGGGACACTAAAATCCCTACTTGGTCAATAGCAATCAGTATACTGCCACCTATTTCTTTGATCGATTGAATTTTTTGAGTATTTTTTTTAGATGTAAAAGTTTCTATAGAGCTGCTGCCAATGTAACTTTGGATTCCCTTAGATTCTTGCCAAGAATTTCCATTGTCTTTAGAAATGATTAGTTTTGTTGGCATAACACCAGCAATAATTTCACTATTTTGAGTAATTTTTAGCGAAACTATGTTGCCTGGCCATTTCAATGTCCATTTTCCGTCGTCTGAGCGAACAAATAGGCCTTTATTTTTAACAATTGCAGCCGCTGAGCCACTTTCATTACTGTCTATATATTCTATTGATTCTAATTCAATCTCACAAATCGGAGCTTTCTCTGGTTCAACAAAGTAAAGGCCATGATTTGTCCCTACAAATAGTCCATTCATTTTTTATCCGAAATCATTTTATTATTAGAATACATATTGTAAACATGTTTAGTAGTATAGACCAGAGCATAATAAGAACTGAAAAAATGAATAAAATATTTTCTTATATTAAATCAAATTTTTTTGTAAAAATATCAATCGTGATATGCCTAATTTTAACGCTTCTTTTCGGGCTATTGTTTTTTTTAAGTGAAGAAAATACTTCTAATGATATAGAGAATTTAAGATCTCAAGGATATTTATCAGATGATATTGGAATTGAATTTCATCAATTTAACTTACCTCGATTAAGTGCAGGAACTTTATTTAATGATCAAAAAAAATTATTATCATCCAATGATTTAATAAACAAACCATATTTATTAAATTTTTGGGCTACTTGGTGTGGCCCTTGTAGAGCTGAATTCGATGAACTAGAATTGTTGTGGAATGAGGATAATTTAGTCATAGTTGGAGTTAATGTAGCCGAAGAAATAAATGAAGTAGAAAAATTTGTTGAAGGAGTAAGTTCGACTTTTGAAATTGTTTTAGATCAAGATAGTTCTTTCTCTTCAAAATACAATGTAAGAGGTATTCCTGTTACATTTTTGATTTATAATGATAAGGTGTATTACAAATGGACCGGGCCTATAAGCCCGAAAAGGGTAAGGGATCAGATTGTATTACTGGAAGAAAGCGGTGTTATGCAATGAGAGGTATTTATGGCGACTAAAGGACCATTAGATGGTATTAAAGTTTTAGACTTAAGTTGGATTTTATCTGGGCCATTTGCAACTATGACGCTATCTGATTTAGGCGCAACTGTTGTGAAAGTTGAGCGGCCACCATATGGCGACTTAGGTAGAACTACTCGGCCAATTATTGATGGAGAATCAGGCTATTTCTTTTCTGTTAATAGAGGGAAAAAATCTATATCAATAGATTTAAAAACCATAGAAGGTAAACAAATCTTTCTTGATTTAGTAAAAGAATTTGATGTCATTGTAGAAAATTTTACTCCAGGTGTGATGGATAAAATAGGCTTATCTTATCAAGAGATAAGTGCTGTAAATGAAAAAATTATATATGCTGCTATTTCTGGATATGGTCAAACTGGCCCCTGGAAAGATCGTCCAGCCTTGGATGTTATTGCTCAAGGCTCAGGCGGGATACTCTCTGTGACCGGAGTGGATGGAGGCCCGCCAATTAGACCGGGGACTTCATTAGGGGATATAGGTGGAGGAATATATTGTGTAATCGGAGTGCTTTCTGCAGTTATTGAAAGAAATCAATCTGGTAAAGGTCAATATATTGATATTTCTATGATGGATTGTCAAATTGCAATTCAAGAGAACGCTTTTATGCGTTGGCATTTAACAAATGAAGAGCCAAAAAAACTTGGCACTCGTCATCCTACCGCAGTCCCATTTCAAGCATTTCCCACTTCAGATGGCTGGATAGTTGTTGCGTTATCTTGGGGTGTTCCAGAACAATGGAATTTACTCTGTTCAGTGCTTGGGCTAGATTCGATGATTTTGGATGATCGATTTACAACTGCTGAAAAAAGAACTGATAATCATGCTGAATTGGAGCCTATACTGAATGAAGCATTCAAAATGAAAACAACAGACGAATGGATAGAAATGTTGTTACCAATGCATATACCATGTGGTCCGGTAAATTCAATTAAGCAAGTCAGTGAATCCGATCAGGCAAATGCACGAGAGATGTTTGTAGAAGTTGAACACAAAACATTAGGCAATGTCAGATTAGTAAATAGCCCAATTAAACTTTCTCGAACACCTGCAAAAATTCAAGGAACAGCACCAGATATGGGTCAGCATACTAATGAAGTACTTGAATCACTTTTAGGTCTAAGCCAAGAAGCAATTAATGAGTTAATCGACAAAAATATTGTTTGGGATAAACGAGCAGAACCTGATTTAGAATAGTATAATATTAAACTCACAAGATGTTTTTTTTGTGAGACTTGCACGATAATCAATATTATTTGATACTAATAAAGTACTTTGTGTACTTAATACACAAACACTTAAAGAAATGCATTATATTTATTGAAGGGCTATAGATGCCAGTGAGAAGAACTGCATCAATTAATGATGTTAGAAATGAGAAGCTTCTTTACAAACAAGCTCATGAGCATGATGCTTGTGGCATGGGCTTTGTCGCATCTATTGATGGAAAAAAAAGCCATAAAATTGTTCAGTTAGCTATTGAGGGTGTAGTTAATCTTACTCACCGAGGTGCTGTTTCTGCTGATTCTAAATCTGGAGATGGAGCCGGTATAACAATTCAAATACCAAATCTACTTTTAAAGAATGAAATTGCATCTTTAAAAAATATCGAAGATGGTGACATTGGTCTAGCCATGTGTTTTATGCCAAATAATGAATCTGAATTAAAAAAGG
The DNA here is from genome assembly GCA_002710905.1 of Chloroflexota bacterium. Next base: position 67,206 of record PAJB01000007.1, read on the forward strand.
CAAAAAAGATATTTGAGCATGCCATCCGTGACACTTCACTTACATTCATTGATTGGCGAGTTGTTCCAATAAATCAACAGATACTTGGTGGGACCGCCAAGGAATCTGCGCCAAAAATTTTGCAAGCAATAATAACTAAAGACTTATCAGTTAGTCAAGGCGCAGCTTTTGATCGTGCTTTATATCTAGCACGAAAACGAGTTGAATCAATGTATCAAAATGAAGGGATCGATGCTTACATTGTTTCGATGTCTGCAAGAACCGTTGTTTATAAAGGATTAATGGTTGCAGATCAACTCCAAGAATTTTATTTAGATTTAAAAAATAAAAATACTCAATCTTCAACTGCACTGCTTCATCAGAGATTTGCTACTAACACACTACCTAATTGGGAATTGGCTCAGCCTTTTCGAGTAGTTGCTCATAATGGGGAATTTAATACTTTATTAGGAAATAGGAATTGGATGAATGCAAGAGAATCAACAATTACATCTGCTGTTTGGAAGGATAATATAAAAGATCTTTTGCCAATTATTCAACCAATAGGATCAGACACTGCCTCTTTTGACGAAGCCTTTGAATTACTAGCATATTCTGGAAGAAGCCTGATGCATTCGCTAATGATGTTGATTCCTGAAGCTTGGGAAAACATGCCAAATCTAGATCCAGCCTTACATTCATTCTATGAATATCACGCTTGTTTAACTGAACCATGGGATGGTCCTGCCGCTGTTGTTGCAACAAATGGCACAGTAACAGCTGCAATTATGGATAGAAATGGATTACGTCCAGCTAGATATCAAGTTACCAATGATGGAATTGTTATAGTTGCTTCAGAGGTTGGTTTAATAAATATTGGATTAGAAAATGTTGTCGAATCTGGGAGACTTGGTCCCGGTCAAATGATTGCCGTCGACAACATTAGGAAAAAATTTTTGTATAATGATGAAATTAAATCAGAAGTTGCGAGTAGAAAACCTTATGAAAACTGGATAAAAGAAAATCTTATTCATCTTGCAGATTTAAATCAAACTCCAGATAAAAATGAAGATTCATCTGAATTGTCCCTAGAACAGTTAAAAATTATTTTTGGTTACTCTAGAGAAGAAATCGATACTGTCATCAAGCCAATGTCAGAGTCTGCAAAGGAAGCCGTTGGGTCTATGGGTGATGATACTCCTTTATCTACCTTGCAAGATGATCCAAGATTTTTGTATTCATACTTTAAACAAAAATTTGCGCAAGTTACCAATCCAGCTATCGATTCTATCAGAGAAGAAATAGTCATGTCTTTGGATACGTATCTTGGTCCTCGAAGATCAATTTTGGAATCTAATCCTGAGGCAGCTAAGCTCATACATTTAAATAGTCCTCTTTTGACAAATGATGAGCTGCTACAATTAGAAAGTTTAAATAAAAATAATTTTAGAATTAATAGACTTAGGGCTATTACTTCTGCGGATGTTGATAAAAAGACCTTAATACAATCTATTGATGAACTATGCAATAAAGCTAAAGACGCGGTTAATGAGGGTGCGTCTGTGCTAATCATCAGCGATAAAATATATGAAAAAAATGAAGCTCCTATTCCAATGATCTTGGCTATTGCAGCAGTACATCATCATTTAATTAAAATGAATTTACGGATGAATGTTAGTCTTATTGCCGAAGCTGGTGACGCAAGAGACGTACATCACTTTAGTGCGCTAATTGGCTTTGGTGCTAGTGCAGTAAATCCATATTTAGTATTTACAATTTTAGAAGATTTAGTCACTAATGATGGATTTGAAGATATTGATTTAGCCACTGTTCTCAGAAATTATAATCAGGCAGTTGATACAGGTATTTTAAAAATAATGTCAAAAATGGGAATTTCTACTGTTGCAGCTTATCATGGTGGACAAATTTTTGAAATTATTGGATTGTCGAATGAAGTTACTGATAAAATACTTGGCGGGACGTCACATTCAAATATTGATGGAATAAGTTTTGATAATATAGCCAATGATATAACACACAAATCTGCAAACGCTTTTTTAGAGGATGCTAAGATTAATGCAGGTGGTTGGTATAAATTCAGAAGAGATGGTGATTATCATGCTTATAATCCAAAAGTTTGGCGTGCGTTGCAACGTGCTGCTCAAAATAGTTATGCGGAATACAAAGAGTTTACTGAGTTAGCATATTCGAGACCACCAACTAAATTACGAGATTTACTTGCATTTAGTTCTGATAAAAAATCTATTGATATTAAAAATGTTGAACCGATATCTGATATTGTCAGACGTTTCCAAACAGGAGCTATGTCATTAGGTGCGTTAAGTCCTGAAGCACATGAAGACTTAGCAAGAGGTATGAATATTTTAGGCGGTCGTTCAAATACGGGTGAGGGAGGAGAAGATGCACAAAGATATCTTCCTGATGGAACAAAAAAAGATGCTAATTCACAAGTCAAACAAGTAGCAAGTGGTAGATTTGGTGTAACCCCTTCATATTTGGTTGCAGCAAACGAACTAGAAATTAAAATTTCTCAGGGTTCTAAACCTGGAGAAGGAGGGCAATTACCTGGCTTTAAAGTTGATAAATATATTGCAGAATTGCGACATGTAATGCCAGGAACACCATTAATATCACCTCCTCCACATCATGATATTTATTCAATTGAAGATATTGCTCAATTAATTTATGACTTGAAAATGATTAATCCTGAGGCTAAAGTTTGTGTTAAATTAGTTGCTGCAGATGGAGTAGGCACAATTGCTGCCGGAGTTGCAAAAGGTTATGCGGATGTCATTCAAATTTCTGGCGCTGATGGAGGAACAGGAGCGTCTCCTTTGTCATCTATAAAATATGCAGGGAGTCCATTTGAGTTAGGCTTGGCAGAAACACAGCAGGTTTTGGTAATGAATGATTTAAGAGGGCGGGTCACTTTAAGAACTGATGGTGGTATTCATACAGGTAGAGACATTATAGTCGCTGCTATGTTAGGTGCTGATCAGTATGGATTTGGTACATCTGCACTAATTGCTTTAGGATGTAAAATGGCTCGTCAATGTCATTTAAACACTTGCCCCGTTGGTATTGCCACTCAACGCGATGATTTACGTGAAAAGTATATTGGTACACCAGAAATGTTAGTAAATTATCTAAATTATATTGCTATGGAGGTCCGTGAAATTCTAGCCTCATTGGGCTATGAATCAATAGACGATATTATTGGTAGAGCTGATTTACTACAACAAATTAATGAGTATGAGGCAGATAGATATAGAAATGTTAATTTGTCAAAAATGATTACAGCAGTTGATCCTGAAAATACCCTTCCACATTCAGTACAATTGGAAAGGAATGAGCGACCAAATAATATTGTCTTAGATGATCAAATTTTGGATTCGATTAAAAATAATATCGATTCATCAAAGAAGTCTGAAGAAACTTATGAAATAAATAATACAAATAGAACTGTAGGTGCACGAATTTCAGGATATATTGCTAAGCAATATGGTGATGCAGGCTTACCATATGGAACTGTTGATCTTACTTTTAAAGGTTCAGCTGGACAGTCCTTTGGTGCTTTTGCTTCTATAGGTATGCGATTAACTTTAATTGGAGAAGCAAATGACTATGTTGGAAAAGGAATGCGTGGTGGGGAGATTGTCATTGTTCCTGTAGAGAATAAGAATGATTTGTATCCACCAGTGCTGGCTGGTAATACGATTTTGTATGGTGCAACTGGAGGCAACCTTTTTGTTCGAGGCTTAGTAGGAGAACGATTTGCAGTGAGAAATTCTGGTGCTCGGGCAGTTGTTGAAGGGATTGGTGATCATGGCTGCGAATATATGACAGATGGAGTGATAGTAATTCTTGGTGAAACCGGTAGAAATTTTGGTGCTGGTATGTCAAATGGAATGGCATTTGTTCTAGACGAAAAAGGCGACTTTAGAACACGAATCAATGAAGAATTAGTTGGCTTAGAGCAAATCAACACGGAGGAAGATATTGAATTATTAAAAGAGCTTATCCAAAGACATGCAGAATTTACAGACTCTGATATTGCAAAAAATATACTATCTGATTGGCAGGCATACTTACCAAAATTTTGGAAAGTTGCTCCTAAATTTGCAGCATCTGAGGATGGCGCAATGGTGATTGCCAGGAAGCATCTAAAAAAACTACATCGTATGCATTAATTATGATTTAGTTTAGCCAATGTGAAATATATTTTTCAACATTAAACCTTCGATTCAATCCCTGATCATTCATATATCGAATTTTACCAAAAATAGGCCTCTCAAACCAAGGCCTATCATGCACCCCACCAATTGACCACATAATACCGGTATAACCGTTTGGATCTCCACCATCTATAGAATAATGGTCATTTAAATAAATAGCCTTCTCTAATGCTTCATCAACGGTTATTGACCATTCAAGAATTTTTTTTGCCCAGTACATTCGCATATATCCGTGCATTTTACCTGTTTGCATCATTTCGGACTGAGCAGCATTCCAGGCTCTATCATGTGTTTTCTTTGCAACTAGTTCATCTATTGAATAAATAAATTCTCTAGTATCTTTTTTGTGAGCTTCTAAAGAATCATAAGCCCATTTCTTTAAACCATTTTTTGAACGATAATTTTTGTTATAGAAGCAAAAATTATCTGCAAGTTCTTTTCTCACTATTAGTTCTTCAAAAAATGCATTAATACTGTCTAATTGTGTATGCTTGCCTTCGAAAGAAGCTAGCTTGCCTTTCTGAAATAATAAGGGTTCAGTATCACAAATTTTTAAAACCTCTAGTATGATTCTTAATGATGAAATTTGTCCATAGTGTAGATAAAGACTCAAATTACTCTGCCCATCTATCGTAGGATCATTTCTAGATATTGCGTAATTATTCAACCTATTATCTACAAAATCTTTCAGTGCTTCTATTGCATAAACTTCACCAGATTTTTGTTTAATAATACTTCCATTACTTGCAATCTTTAGGAATGCAGATTGTACTATTTCCCAATTATTAACACGAGTCTTTTTACTCCATGCATATGGATGCTTAGTTATTTTTTCTGGCTCAATGAGCCAATTCTGCAATTGTTTGTGTACCTTATTTCTGATTGTATGCGCCGCATATTCTTCCTTATCTGACAAGACCCATGCAGGAATTATGTTATGTGTGTCAACTATTGTAATTCCACAATCGAGATTAGATTTCAGCATTTTTCGAATTTTTTTTGGACCATTTAATGGATTGAAATCTAGAATAAGATTTCTTGGCTCTAATTTCTTCAATGTAGTTAGTAATTCATTTTTTGGATTACCAACTGTAAGAATAAATTTAATATTTTTTTTCTGACAGGCACTCTCAATTTGCTTTAAACCATCAATCATGAATCTGTAATGTTCTTGAGAGCGATAGCCAACATTAAACTTAATATTAAATAATACAGCTAATGGTAATTTTTCTTGTTTAGCGATATTTTGTGCAAAGATTAATGCATGATTATCTTTGATTCTTTGATCTCTACTCATAAGATAAACGATGCAGGTTCCATTTGGATTATCATTTGATTTGAGTTGGTAATCTCTGCTGAACATGTTTATCACTAGTTATTCGTATCTTAACGCTTCGGCAACCGCAACCTTGGATGCTTTTCGAGCAGGTATTAGGGTCATAAGCATTACTGCTACATATGCAAGAGCTAGAAACCATATAACTCTCAACCAAGGTACATAAAATTCAAATTCATTTGCACCGCCTCCTAGGGCATCTGGAGAATTGATTAGGTTATATGACAAACCAACTCCTAGCACAATACCTAGACTAATGCCAATAAATGCAATAAATGATGCTTCAACAAAAAATGCAATTGCTGTCATTTTTCTTGTAAACCCTATGGCTCGCAACATACCTATTTGTTGCCTGCGTTCTACTACAGCTCTGAATGAAATAACACCTAATGCGGCTATGCCAACAAGTAAGCCAAGACCCATAAACGCTTCAAATAAAATTTGGAAGCTTTGTGACTGACTTGTTTCATCTTTTTGCACTTTTGCAATTGAGGTTGCTTGTATGCCCGTTCCAAATAATGATGATTCGATATCAGCTGCTACAGATAGTGCATTTTTATCAGAAGAATTTTCCAATTGTAAATAATGTGTTGATTTCATAAAAAATTGTTTTCCATCATCGAACTTGTTATCAAATATTTGCCTTAATGTTTGATCGCTGACAATCATATTGCCAAAGTCTGCAATGAAACTTTCACTTGCAGCATCTATGATTCCTATGACCGTGATTTGTGTTTTCTCAACTTGCTCAGGCCATGTTAGCTCTAACCCAGGACCTTCTAACTCTTCAGTGGAGTCTAGATATTCGGGAAGCCGAGGCTCTATAATCAATGTGAACGGCTTCCACCCACTTGTATTTCTTAATTCTTCATATGCCGGTAACGCTATATTGTCAGCGCTGGGGTCACCAAAAGGTCCTCTTGGCTCAATAACTCTCTCGCCAATAACTGCATAGTTTGTGTTTACTGCTAAAGCTGTAAATATGTCTTTAGCTGATTCATATCCTTCAGCCATGCCCTTGATGTTCAATGCATTAGATGTTAGAAATGATGTATTCGCTCCTGAGATGTTAAGTTTACCTTCAATCATTCCATCAACTTGTTCGATATCAGGATGGTCTTGTGCTTCAACATTTATTCCCCAGGTATCGAGCCGACTAAATTGAGTAATACTACTAAGATCTACTCCACCTGAAGCTTGTAACGTAGAAGCTAGATTATTGATTGGCTTAATGCCTGGAGGTGTTTCAACAAGTACTTGAAATCCACCCGTTGATGTTTCTCCCCCTAAAAACAATCTTGTAAAGTTTGCATTTAATATTGTTGTGACAACGATGCCAAATACAACAAGCGTAAACATTGCAATTGTCATGCCAGTTCGGAATTTAGATGCAAGTGGGAAAGAAACAGCAATTTTTAGTGCAGGCACTAGCTCTTTGAACCATCTGCCGCCTAGTCCAATAAGACCAACAATTTTATCAGCATTAAAAATGATAAACATCGTACTAGCTGCTGTCATGAAAATACCGCTAACAAAAAACATTTCTATGCTGCCATCAAGTTGCTCATGCCCAAGACCAAATAAATTAAAAAATGCATTAATTGGATCATTCCATGTATTTGCTTCTTCAATAAAAATATTAAATGGCAACGGCAATAACCAAAACCACAGTAAGACTATACTGCTCAAGGTATATAATCGGGCAGGACTCTGACCAAAATATACACCAATAATGGGTAATGCAAGCAAGACTATAGAAGCACCTGATGTATAAGCAAACAATTGATTATTACTCCAGCCTCCCCAATATATAAGATATAAGCCAAATATAATCCCTAATACAGCCCATCCGACTGAACTACTGTATCGTTTACGAAATTCATCAATGCGCAGCAATCTGACTAAGAAATAGCCAATGATTGGTGGAATAAAACGAAGTATACTAATGCAGCTTGCAATTGTTGCAAACAAAAGGTGCTTGAATGAACTTGCAGATTCACTAAATAATTGTGGCTCAGGGATATTACGAATTGCACGCACAATGTTTAAGTTTGCAGCACGCCAAGAAGCAAAAACCACAGTAATAAACGTTAATACTGCTCCGGCGGTATAAGCGATAATTAAGCTTTGCGGTTGCATATTAAATGCCAACGTTACACCAAAATCGGAAAACGCTTGCGATAAAGCTTGGATTAAACCATATGAAACTCCGAGACCTAAAAATGCTCCAATCAAAGCTGAACCTAGATCGTATCCAATACCTTCAGCAATGAACGATTCAGTTAAATTAATTCGTTTCATACCTATTGCACGAGCCATGCCCATTTCTGAGTTACGTTCAGCTGCAAGCATGATGAATGTTAAGAATATAAGCATTAGTCCTGCACCTATAGAAAACAAACCAAATGCTAGGAAAAAAGTTACAAATATAGATCCAACTGTATTAGCAATTTCTATAAGTTCAGATTTTGTAAATAAAACAGTCACATCTTTTTCTTCAAGTTGTTTGCCAACTTCTTTTATATCCTCAAGATTATTATTGACTCCTCCATCTACTGATATAATGCCGAATGTGCCTAGTTGAAACTGCTTTGCATCTTCAGGATCAAATAATGCATAACTATTATCACTTAAAATAATACCGCCGCCTATTTGAATGACCCTTCCTTGGAGGTATTCATTGTCCTCTGACGAAGATGATGCCAAAACACTTTCTGTCGTGATATAAGCGATAGTAATATTGTAGATATTTTCATTAAAGGTAAATGTTAATTCGTCACCGATATTAGCGTCTAATGCTTCAATAAGTTTTGCTGTAACAATGGCTTCAAGCGGCTGCAAATCATTAGCTGTAATTATTTCTTGATCAATTGTTTTGATTGTAGGGAATTGGTTGCTATCAGTTTCAGTAATTGAAAGTGCAACAATAGGTTCAGAGAGTTGTTTTGCTTGGTGAACAACTGGTACATAATACGATGCAATATTTGCTATACCATCAATTTTTTCAATATCTTGAATATCTTCTTTATTCACTTTGCTTGTAATAACATCAACATCACGAAATTGATTATAAGAGATATTTGTAATGGAATGAGCAACTGTATCGCCTGTCCCGAGTGCAGCTGAAATAATTAGCGTCGAGAGCATCAGTCCTAATAAAATAAGTACAGTCTGCGATTTCCGTCTGCCAATATTTCTGATGCCCATCATTGCAATAATGCGATTTCTCAGAAATATGACTACACTTGTCAAGATTACGAATCCAAAAGCAATACTTAGGTAAAGAGCGATTGTGTTAATTGATACACCAAATAGCTCGTCCATTAATTTATCTTTTCTTCAGAGCTGATAACTCCATCTTTCATATGAATAATTCGATTACTTAATTCTGCTACCTCTCTATTGTGCGTTACAAGTAGTATAGTTAATCCGTCATTACGATTTAGGTTCGTCAGCAGTTCCATCACTTCGTTTGCTGTTTCAGAGTCTAATGAACCAGTTGGTTCATCTGCCCATACAATGTACGGTTCATTCACTAGTGATCGCGCAACTGTGACACGTTGTCGTTGTCCTCCTGATAATTGAGCTGGTTTGTGGTGGCCATATTCACCAAGACCCACTGATTCTAGGGCTTTTTGAGCTTTTTGGCGAGCCTCTTTTGTACCTGTTCCTGATACTAAAAGAGGGAGCTCAACGTTCTCAATGCTTGTTAAAACAGGTAATAAATTGAAGGTTTGAAAAATAAAACCCATGTTCTCTGCTCGATATTTTGTCTTTTGGTTATCGCTCATATCAATGAGATTTGTACCTTCAATTGTAATTTGGCCACCTGTCGCTTGATCAATCCCTGATAAACAATTCAACAGAGTGGTTTTGCCACATCCTGAAGGACCCATAACAGCAACCATTTCGCCCTTTGGGATATCTATATTAACACCGCGTAATGCATGTGTTTCTACTCCGCCACTTCTGTAAGTCATTTCAAGGTTTTGCGCTTGTACAATTGGCGTATTCATTTTTTTGCTCCCAGGTTTTTATTACGCAATGAGCATAAACCTATTTCAAATTAGATGGAAGGAATTAAGTAGAATATTTGTCTAAAGAAAAATTATTGATTGAATGATAATTAAGACATGCGCCGTACAAGTAACATTGCCGTGAACAAATCCATTGCAGGTGCAAAAGTAATTTCATCAATAAGTGGTTTTACCCATGCAACTTTATATTTTCTACCATCTTGCAAGGAAAATGTGGCGCCAATTATATTACTAAATGCATCAGGTTTTCCTGATGCCCAAAATAAACCGTCGTCTTTTTTAAATTCTGCTAATGGGAGTTTATTATTTATTTCCTTAATTTTTAAAATACAAATATTTTTCTCATTATCATCACGCAAGTCGATTAATGTATATTCTGAAACATCTCGTGTTTTTAACAAGTTATAAATCTGCATTAGTAAGCCTTATTTTTAACTACATCCGGTTGTTGTGCCACATGCAACACATTTTAAGCAAGTCCCGTTTCTTACCATCATCATTTGTCCGCATTCATCACATGGATCACCTTCAAACCCTCTAGATTTTGCAATTGCTACGTCATCTTTTGTAATTGTTGCAGTTACAGTACTAGTTGCTTGAGCATTATTTGTATTAATATCTGAAATATTAATAATTTGTGGTGCTTGTTCTTCAGTAGTAACAGAAGGTTCTTTTTGAACTGTAACGTTTTCAGCAGGGACGCCTGCTTTTAGTTGCTGATTTTCAGCTTCTATATCTGCAGTTTCAGTTGCATCATCTATACTGCTCACATGTGCTAGATCATCTCTGCCTAAGTATGATACACCTAATTCTCTAAAAAGATAATCAATAATTGATGTTGCCATTTGTATTCTATCATGACCGCTCACAATACCATTTGGCTCAAATTTTGTAAATACGAATGAATCAACATATGCATCTAGTGGCACGCCATGTTGTAAGCCAATTGATACTGCAATTGCAAAGCAGTTCATTAGTGATCTAAATGCCGCACCGTCTTTTGCCATATCAACAAATATTTCACCTAGTCTTGGGTTGCCATTTTCATCTCGTTGTTCAAATTCACCAGTATGTATGTATATCGAGTGCCCACCAACACGAGCTTTTTGAGCATAACCTTGCCTTCTGGATGGTAATTTTTCTCTGCTACCACGTCCAGAAAGCTGGCCATTAGTTGCTTCATGAGCCATATGTGCAGCAGCGGCAGCAATTTTTTCAGCTTGACTACCGTTAACTGTTTCACTTACTATATCCTCAGCTTCATCTTCATCAAAATCATCAATTAGTGCAGCGGAAAGTGGCTGTGATAATTTTGAACCATCTCTATAAAGAGCGACAGCTTTAATCATATGATTCGCAGCTTCCATATGCACTTCTTCAACATTATCAATAGTAGCATCACTTGGCATATTGATTGTTTTACTAATTGCTCCTGATAGGAATGGTTGTGCAGCACCCATTATTTTTATGTGTGCCATTGGTGCAATATATCTTGTACCATATTGACCGCACTTGTTTGCACAGTCAAAAACATTATAGTGTTCTTCCAAAAGATGAGGTGCTCCTTCAATTGTCATTTTGCCTAAAATAGCATCATTTGCAACTTCAATTTCCTCATTTGAAAAACCTAATTCATTAAGCATATTAAAAAGCGGATCATTTAACTGATCTTCTGAAAATCCTAGCTCATTTATACAAAATTCTTTACCTATTACATATTGATTAAATGCAAAAGAAATATGAAACGCTGTTTTTAAGGAATCGTTGATTTTATCAATCGTTGCATCATTGAATCCTTTTTCTGATAAGGTATCTACATTAATCCCTGTCGAATTACTTAATGAACCAATGCCTGCACAGTAATCGGTTATATCTTTAGTTTGCTCTAATGAATAACCTAAGTTTTGAAGTGCATCAGGAATTGACTCATTAATAATCCTAAAGTATCCACCACCAGCTAATTTTTTAAATTTTACAAGTGCAAAATCAGGCTCTACGCCAGTTGTATCACAATCCATAACCAAGCCTATTGTTCCTGTCGGAGCAATGAGCGTTGTTTGGGCATTACGATAGCCATATTGTTCTCCAATTGATAGAGCATTTTGAAAAGCATTCTTTGCAGCAATGTGCAATGCATCTGGTGACAAACTATAGTCAACTTGCATAGGGAAGACAGACAATCCTTCATACTCAGCATTCTTTGCAGAATTGATTGCTCTATTATGATTACGCATAACTCGCAACATATCTTCTCTATTTGCTTCATAAGAAGGGAATGCACCAAGTTCTTTTGCCATTTCTGCTGATACTTCATATGATTTACCTGTCATTAATGCTGTTAGACATGCAGTCCAACTGAATGCCTCTTCAGAATCGTATGGTATACCAAAGCGCATCAATAGTGCACCAAGGTTTGCATAGCCAAGCCCTAAAGTTCGATAGTCATATGACAATTGCGCAATATCTTTACTCGGGAATTGAGCCATCAAAACAGATATTTCTAATACTACAGTCCACAGCATAATTGCATGTTCATATCCTTCAATATCAAATGAATTGTCTGCTTCCACAAAAAATTTCATTAAGTTAATTGAAGCAAGGTTGCAAGCAGTGTCATCTAAAAACATGTATTCTGAGCACGGGTTTGATCCATTAATACGACCGCCCTGCGGTGAAGTATGCCACTCATTTATCGTTGTATCAAATTGTAGGCCTGGATCTGCACTCTGCCATGATGCAACAGCTATTTTTTCCCATAAGTCTTTTGCTTGAATTGTGTTATGCACGCTACCATCTGTGCGCCTGATTAAATCCCACTCCTTATCATTTCGTACTGCTGATAAAAATTTCTCAGTAACTCTTACTGAGTTATTAGAATTTTGCCCAGAAACAGTTTGATAAGCTTCACCTTGCCAGTCTGTGTCAAATTCTTGAATGTCTAACGCTTTTCCTGATTCAGCAAGATTAATTGCACGTTGAATTAATATTTCAGGAACACTGTCTCTTCGTGCTCTTTTAATGAGCGTATTTAACTCATTTTTTTCTACAGATAAATTAATTGCATCATAGATTCGTGCGACATGTCTTTTCAGTGCTGCAGAACCTGCGACTAATGCAGCGACTTTCTGTTCTTCTCTAACTTTCCATTCAATGAATTGCTCAACATCAGGATGATCGTCATTTACAATTACCATCTTTGCTGCACGTCTCGTTGTGCCGCCTGATTTTACTGCTCCAGCTGCACGATCACCTATTTGCAAGAATGACATTAAGCCTGATGATTTACCACCACCTGATAGTGGTTCATCTGCACCTCGAAGGTTAGAAAAGTTAGAGCCTGTTCCTGAACCATATTTAAATATACGTGCTTCTCGTGTCCACAAATTCATAATACCGCCTTCATTTACCAGGTCGTCTTTTACAGACTGAATGAAGCAGGCATGTGGCTGAGGTCGCTCATATGCACTTGTTGATTTAGATAATTTTTCTGAATCTTGATCAACGTAATGGTGACCTTGAGGAGGCCCAGTAATACCATATGCCCAATGAAGACCAGTATTAAACCATTGTGGCGAATTTGGAGCTGCTATTTGATTTGCAAGCATATAACGCATTTCATCATAGAATGCTTTTGCGTCCTTCTCAGAATTAAAATAATTATTTTTCCATCCCCAATACGTCCATGTTCCTGCTAAGCGATCGAAGGTTTGTCTAGAGTCGTTTTCACCCGACATTTTCGCATTTTTTGATGGTTTAGATTTTTGTAGCCAAGAAGGCACGCCACTTTCCTTTACTTTAGTCTTTTTAGTAGGCACGCCTGCTTTACGAAAATACTTTTGCGCAATGATATCTGTTGCTACTTGCGACCAACCTTCAGGGACCATCACGTCATTTGCTTCAAAAACAACCGATCCATCTGGATTGACAATTTTTGATTGCCTTTTATCAAATTTTATACTGCTATATGGATCATTGTTTTGATTTGTAAAATGTCTTTTAATTTTCATATTTTTCTCCAACCTCGAATTACCCTTTTTAGTTGTTTGATGAGTAAAAGATTATCTTTATTAATTATTTTTTTTGAGAATAATCATTTATTCAGTTTTTAGAGGGTAATATCTAATATATATCGACTTTTTGAATATGCAACTAGTTATCGTAAAGTAATTAAGGGCTAATTCACTTTATCAATTGTTTTTTTGTCTTAACAGGTTAGGCAATTTTATTTTCTTGCTTATTTTTGTAAAATTTTTTCTATTTCTTCTATTTCTCTAGGGAATTGTGCAGATAAATTCTTGTTCCCTGTTTGCGTGATAAAAATGTCATCTTCAATGCGTACTCCAATACCTTTATATTTTTTTTCTATATTGAAGTTTGTTTGAAAATATAGGCCAGGCTCAACCGTAATTACCATACCTGGCATCAAGATAGTTTCATGTTTGTTTTTGCTATACAAGCCATCATCATGTACATCTAAGCCCAACCAATGTGATGTTGCATGCGGAAAAAACTTTTTTATAGCATCGTATTGTTTTGATACATCGTTGAAGTGCCTTTTAATAATTTTTAATTTTTTAAGGCCATTATATATTTCAGACACAGCAGCTAGATGCACATCGCCTAACGTATTTCCAGGTTGTGCAGCATCAATTGCTTTGTTTTGGGCATCAAGAACAATTTGATAAATTTGTGCTTGGGTTTTAGTAAATTTTCCATTAACTGGAATTGTTCTACTAATATCTGCTGTGTAATATTCATGTTCAGCACCAATATCAAAAAGGATTAAATCACTCTTTTTTATATTCGCATTATTAGCAATGTAATGTAAGGTACATGCATTAGCACCGCTTGCAATGATTGGAGGGAATCCTTGTCGCTGGGCTCCTAAAAACTTTGATTCCCCTTCATAAATTGCTTGTAATTGAAATTCGTTCATCCCTGCCTGCATAGATCGAACCGTTTTTAATAATGCTCGACTGGTAATTGATGTGGCTTTTTGTAGAGAATCAATTTCTTTTTTTGATTTGTATGTTCGTAATCTTGTGAATATTTTACTAGGATCTATGATTTTAATTTTCTTAAAATTTATGTTATTAAATACACTTCTAATAGTTTTATTTTCAGGAAGTAGTTGGTCTTTGTTACAATAAATCACCTGTTCAGCTTTGAGCAATTGTTTTATTTTATTTTGAAATTGACTTATGTCATAAACTGCATTTGCTCCATATTTTTTCATAATTGCTTTTGGGCTTGGCGATGGTCCATCCCATAGAGCCTGATTACTACTTTTTACTTCTGTAAATATTACAAACGGCTTAGAGCTTTTTGGCAATAAGACAATAATAGCATTTGGGATATCAAAACCAGTAAGATAGTAAAAATTTGATAATTGACGAAAATTATAATGGACATCGCCATTTCTAATAATCTGTTGCCCTCCAATTATTATTGCAGCACGACCATTCAATGACTTGATAAATTGTTTTCTATTTTCTGCAAACATCTCAAGATTTCATTATATGCATTAACTAGTGACATGACTCGTCATATTTTTTGAGCCTAAAGTAATTGTAAGGTAAGGGCGTGAGAAATCCAGCGAGTAACATAAAAGGTATGACAGACCACATTAAAATTCCACCAGCAAAAACTACATCAACTGTATTCATAGCAATTTCCATAGCAACCATTGAAATAAATGACATACCCATTGCAGTCTTAAAGGCATTTTTGAGATCCATTTGCCTAGATAAAATGTAAGTTTCGAGCATCACGGAAGTGGTTAATCCGTTAATGATAGCCAAAGTCATTATTCCGAGCATGGGGAAAGCAATCTCTGTCAGTTGGAAGAAAAATATAGTACCAAAATCTCCAATAGAACAACCTAATAGACACCAAAGAGTATTAATGCTCGCTTTACGCCATGTATTTGCATCAGTCCATGACACTGTATCTGGCTGTCCACAAGTACATGATTCTCCACAAGAACAACTTCCAGTCTCTTCACAAGCACATGACATTGATTGTTGAACTGATATATTCAATTTTTGCCTCAATTCAATTTTTATCGAACAGAATTTATATTAACTATTATGTTATACAATATATGCAAACAATACTACAGGTATGTTTACTGATCTATTGAAGGGGAATAAATATGGGTCAAATTGAAAATTGTTTACTTTGCAAAAGTAAAACAACCATAATAACTGAACCAGCGATTCCCAGGGATTTATCTCTTCTGAATACTATAAATTTTACTTTACAAATATGTGACATATGCTTAAATATTAAAAAAATATTAGATAGTCATATTTCTTTAACAACTGGTGAGACGCATACTGTCCAGGGTATTCAACAATTCATTCCTTTGAATGAATATTGGTCTGATTGGTCAGTGGATCTTCAAAACAGGGACAAAGCTGACCAGGTAAATGTCAATTTATTGAAAGAATGGAACACATTTTCCTATGCAACTAGACAACTTGATTTCCAATCTAGCAATGAAGCATTAGCTGTGATGCTAGATTATAGAAAAGAGTATAAAAAAAATTTCCATGTAATGACATTTCGCACTTACAAAGATGTTTTAATGAACATTGTACATTGCCTGAATGAAGAATTACTCACTTTTGGTAAATTAGAATTAACTACTATTGATGATCCAATTTATGGTAACGTGAAGCTGCATGAATGGATCAAATATAATCATGTTAGAAAATTTCTAAAAAAAATAATAGATTTTTATTAATTAAAACTAGCTGAGATATATGTTTTTATTTCACTAATGTAATTATCTGTATATTCTGTATACGCTAAATCATGACCGCCACAATTGTCATATCTCAGGTATGTTGATTGTGCTGGTGCTTTTGCGTAGATCTCATCTACATGACTAACTGGTATTCTATCATCATCTGAGCATTGTATTAACATGATTGGATAGTTTAACTTACTTGCATTTTCTTCAGGATTAATATCCCTTAGATCAATTCCTTCATATAATTCTGCTGCCCAGATAATGCCATGTCTTAATTGGTTAGCAAAAAATGCAGGAATTGGCGTCCTTCTAGCTACTTCTCCTGCAAGCAGCTCAACTAAATTATTGAATGGAGCATCTGCAACTACGCCACGTACACTTTGATCTGTATGGGCAGATTGCAATACAAGTGATGCACCATAACTTGTACCAAATAATAAAATTTCATTAATATTTTTTTCTGCTGCAAGGTATGTAATTGCTCCGTTAATATCACCTATATCTTTCACAGTGAGTCCAACTTTTGTTTTTGTTGATTCGCCATGCCCTCTAATGTCAAATAATAATGCAGGATAACCAAGATCATGTATCTTTGAAAACATCTCTAGTCTAACTGCACGGTTTGCATCAATGCCATGAGCAAAAATAATTGCTTGCTTTTCATTTTTATTTGGTAGCCACCATGCTTTCAATGTTATTTCTGGATTATCTGAAGCTTGAAATTGAACTTTTTCAAATTCTAAATTGTAATCTGCGGGAGTTTCTTCATGAATATTCACTATTGATTGAAATGAAAGCACTGTAACATAAAATGACAAGCCGACATAAATTATTACAATAATACTCATTGGAATTAAAAACATTTTTCTAATGACAAATCGTTTTAGTAAATTCAACATATTGCACCTCTTCACCCAAAGTATAGTCATTTAGTATATGGATCATTGAAATTAATTGTAAGTTAGCTTTTGGTTTTTTCATGCTTTATTTTTGCAATAATATATTAAATATGTTCTTGCTTAATATGCAACTGCTATAGGATCAATGCTTTTCCATAGATACCACGTTGCGATTGTTCGCCATGGTTTCCATTTTTCTGCAATGTCTATGATTAATTCAGGGTCTTGTCTTACACTTACTTTGTAATTGAGTTCGATTGCTTTCAATAAACCTATATCGGTTTTTGGTAATATATCTCTTCGACCTAAATGAAAAATTAAAAACATTTCTGCAGTCCACATACCAATGCCTTTAATGGCTGTGACTTCACTAATAACCTCATCATTTGACAATTTTGACCAACTTATTTTACTTGGATTAAAAACACATAATCCTTGTAAATAAGCAATCTTTTGTCGCGAAAGACCGATTTTTTTTAATTCTTGTTCAGAAATTTTAGCTAGTGCATTAATTGTAATCTTATTCCTACATAATTTTTCTAGGCGCTGCCAAATTGCAGCAGCTGCTTTAACTGATATTTGTTGTCCAACTATTGATTGCGCTAAAGTTAAAAAGCTATTAGGATTACGAGAAAATTTTTCATGTGGAAATTTTGCAATAATGCTGTCAAGTACAGGATCTTTTTCGATTAGTTGATTTACTCCAATTGCCCAGGTTTCATTATTGAGAATTTGATCATTTGGCATGGAATTATATTCCAGTATCTCTATTCATAAAACTAAAATATGCAACAAGAGAAAATAATATTACTCCTCCTGTCAAGACAATTAAATTGATTGGATCTACTGAACCTTGCAGAAGCATATTACCATCATAATAGTAGAATGGTGAGAGAAATTTCATTGGCTCAATCGAATCCCATATTGTATATAGTGTATTCATAAAATATGATGCACCAACGTAAAATCCTGTTATGCTCATACCTAAACCTCTTCTTTTTGTTAGCGATTGCATTGCTAAAGCAAAAAAACCAAAATATATTCCAAAAAGAGACAATGCGATTGTGCAGAAAAAAACATTTATGAGATCAATGCCGAAAATGAATAATGAGTTTGACAAACAAACTGTTAAAAATATAATCACAGGGATAATTACAGCAACGGTGATAAGCATCATTGCTTTCTCAATAATTATACGAGATCGATTAATTGGACTTGCAAGCAGTAACTCTAATGTGCCTGATTCTTCTTCAGAACCAATAGTGCTAGCCCCTATGCCAATGGTGATAATTGCCAAACATATAGGTAAAAATATTGCATATAGCTCAAAACCAAGCCAGCCTGCTGGAGAGCTAGTATCTACATCTCCACCAAAAAATGCAGTAAAGTTATTACTATTTTCAAATAGCTTCGCAGCTTCTCTGCCTACAGAATCATACATAGAAATAATTAGCATTGCGAGTAAACTCAATACGATGGTCCAGATAGTTAAACTTTTTCTTCTATCCCAAATATTGCGAAAATAAATAGAGTTTTTATTCAACATTGTTTTTGTCTCTTTCGTAATATTGCATAAAGACATCTTCAAGGCTTGTCTCTTGCTCATCAAGATCAAGCACCTCGAATTGTGCAATTGCCTTTATGAAAGAATCTATATTACCAGTGACTGCGAAGGTTACGATGTTATTATCATTAGCGACTATCTTAATATTGCTACTTACAGCAAGCTCCTCTATCGCTGGGGTCTTTTCAAATCGAACCTGATATTTTTTATAACTCATAGCATTTTTATCATGCAAGTTTTCAATTGCAATGAGTTTGCCATCTCGAATAAAACCAGCCCTATCACAGATTTTTTGTACTTCTGTTAAATCATGAGATGAAATAAATGCTGCTTTGCCTGCATCTTTCATCTCTAAAACCATGTCATAAAACACTTGCTTCATTAACGGATCAAGCCCACTAGTGGGCTCATCGAGAATGAGTAAGTCAGGCTTGTTCATGAATGCTTGCAATAATCCTATTTTTTGTTTGTTTCCTTTTGATAGCGTACTAATAGATCTATCCATAGGTGCATCTAACCTGCGTATAAGATCCTTGACGTATGCCCAGTCACTATCTTTTCTTAAATTAGCAAGATAATTGAGGATCTGATGTCCGGTCATGTTGCCATATAATGCTATGTCACCCGCAAGATATCCAACATGTTCCTTTAATTTGACTCTGTCTCGAACACTGTCTAATCCAAAAATTTTAATTTCACCAGCACTGGGGGCAATAAAATTCATCATAGTACGGATAGTTGTACTTTTCCCAGCACCATTAGGTCCAAGGAAGCCAAATACTTCTCCAGAATTGATCTCTAATGATAATTGATCAACTGCAATTAGAGAACCATAAGATTTTGTAAACGTATTAATTGTCAGTGGTTTCTTATTCATATGTTTTATCAATTTAATAAAAGAGTTCTTGCAATCATTGCAAGAACTCTTTTATTTTTGTGATTACTTAGTTAATCCTCTGCCTAATGAAATAAACCAGATTGAATATACAACAAAACATAGTCCAGAGACCATTTGGACTGTAGTTGCTGCTTCTGTGGCAAATGGAGCTATTGCTGAAGCTATCGCGACGACTGCACCAGCTAATGCTGCTACATTAGCAAAATTGCTATTCACTTCACTTCTTGAAGCTGCGCCTATTGCAAGCAAGGCGGCCCCTGCTCCAAATACAAATGTGCCAATAATATTTAATCCAAAAAATATCTCAGCTACAGCAGTATCTGATGCGATTCCAGATGCAAGCACAATACCTAAACCACTTCCTACTGTCCATACAACCATTGCTGCAGTTGCCATAGGGATAGCTATTGTTCCTAGTGCATATCCATTTGAACCATTCCAACTCTGTACCCAAATGATTAGTCCAGCTAAAATCAACAATAATCCCACAGGAATTAATAGTGCCGTAATAATTCCTAACCCAGAATTTGCAGCTAAAATACTAATAACACCTGCAGCATCATATCCGTCAATCGTACCTCCAATTCCAAGCACGCCTCCAGGTTGAATAAAATAGCTGGTTAGTGCTATTATTGGGCCAATTATCATACAGTAGCCCCCCATTTTTTTGACATCCATTGTTGTCATTTTATTTCCTTTCTTTAAAGGACATAATTGTACAAATTAAATACATATCCCTCTTTTCGTTCAATTAAAACATATAGTGAAATAAATATACAATGAATTTTTTTACATATCTAAGTTCAAATTTTTTAAGAAAATATAATTAATCCTAAGAAGTTCTGGCAGCAGCAATAATAATTATTGTTAGAAAAATGAACATTGAAATTATTGCAGATGCACCAACAGATTCATTAATTTGATCTTGATGGCCACATATTAAACATTCTTCAGAGGCATCTGGCATTTTAGTATTACAATCTGGACAGTATATGAGTGACATAAATAATATTCTATCTATTTTTTCAATCTGTTGCAAGAATAAGATTTGTACGCATTTTTTGATTTGCATTATGATAAAAAATATTTATATAATAGGTAATTATTGAATCAATTAAAGGTTATAGCATGGCTAAGGGACTAGATAAAAGAAAAAATGTAAAGAAGCAAGGTAAAAGCTTAAAAGAAAAACGAGCAGAAAAAAGAGCTAAAAGAAAATAATTTGATGATTTACTAATTTTGCATCAGAATCATTTGTGGGTTACATTGCGGTTTTTATTTTTGTGCAATGTTAAGAATTAACAAGGACTAATTAAATATTATGCTATATATAATTAGCACTATAATCATCGAGATTAATTTATGTTCTCTTGCCCATTGATATGGATTTTTCATCTTAATTCAGTATCCCTTCTATTTACCACTTATACTTCTCTCTTCTCAAAGATAGATGACTTTGCTATAGCATCCGGCTCTCTAGATAAAGCAGTTTTACATGTATTGCTACATGTTTTTTGATCAGTGCCTAGCTTGAGACCAAAGATACGTTCGCAGTCACGTCTAGCACAATGAATTATTGGGATAGAGTTCCAATGGTTTTCATAATCTTCTGCAAGCGATTTCCATAGAAAACCTCGTAAATTTTTAGGTGTTATATTAAAGATTGGATGAAAACCATCATCATCTGTTTGTAATCCAACTTCACAATGCAGTCGAACTTCTGCACTAATCTCTTTTAGTTGCTCATCTGTTGGTTCTTTTATGCCTTCGTAGAATTTGTAAAACTTCTGAGCAAGCTGCCAGTAATGATGTAAATACAATTGGCCATTGCCTTTTTCTAGTTCTCCCCAATGAGTAATCCATCCTTTAAAATATTGTTTCATTGCCTCATGAATCGCATTATGCATCTTTTTAGCATCTGAGAGACCTTTAGGTCCTGCAATAAACATTTTTTTAGCACACATCACTGCATATGATTCAGGCGGATTTCCTGTAATATCCAATATGATTTCATAGATTCGTGCTAGTTCTGCACTTGCATTAAAGGTATCTTTTTCCAGCTCAAAATGGATAAGTTCTGTTGGATGATCTTGATGAAAGCCTACTGTTGGAGCATCAAACGGTCGGATATACCAGTTGTGCTCTACACTGTCTGACGGATGATCATCTGCATAGTTAGATGTCGTCCATTCATAGCTTTCGTATTTAGACCATTCCATAGATTCCTCTATTTTTTATTCTGTTAGAAGTCTGGTACCCCTGGCAAGAATCGAACTTGCGCGCATGGTTTAGGAAACCAATGCTCTATCCACTGAGCTACAGGGGTAACTCATTTATTGTATAATATTTTTTTTCAGAAAAAAGGGCTTTTGATATGGATACATATAAGCAATTCTTATATTTGACATTGCTCACATATTGATTCAGGTACCAATCCTATTTTCATTAATTTATTGAATATGTAGCAACCTGCACAAAATCCGACAAAAGCTTCAAGGCAGGCGAAAACTAATAATAGTCCAAGAATTAAATCGCTAATTAGATATTGATCAATAATAAAAAAATAGAGTGTTAGTGATGAGCAAACCAACCCAATCATTTGTGCGAAACGTTTTGGTGGGCCAGCAACATTTTTTTTCGGTAGATTCGGTGCAACAATTCTTGTAGCAAATTGACCAATTGGACTTAGAGTAGGCCCAGTCAGTACTCTTGCAACAAACCCATATAATAAAAATGTTAAAATATAAATTGAATTAGTCACTAAACCCAAAAAGGAAAGCACAACCACACAACATGCAACGATTCTAGCTGCATTTTCATTAACTGGATTCGGAAAAGAAAATATCTTATTTAACATAATAATTTGCCTCTATATATTGGGTTAATCTATACGTTTCATTTTGTCAATAATTTGTTAATGTTTTTGATAAGCCATACAGAGAATATGTTGATGAATTCGATGAATGGCTGCAACAGCCAAATGATGAACTATTAAAAATAATTCCTTAATTTGTGGTCGGGACGGCTGGATTTGAACCAGCGACCTTTCGACCCCCAGCCGAATGCGCTGCCAGACTGCGCTACGCCCCGCTTACATGATTGCAAGAAGTATAATAATAATGATCGTAATGA
Organism: Chloroflexota bacterium; assembly: GCA_002710905.1. The sequence goes on from PAJB01000007.1 coordinate 90,064, forward strand.
TTGTTGCACGACCGCCAATATCTTCTATGAACCCTTTCATAATTTATACTCAGCAATCACGCATTTTCTGGATTAAAATAACCAGCCGGTTTATCATCTGATTTTTCAATCTTTTCTTCTACAGTTTCCTTTATGTCATTATTTTTTGGCTCTACCTCTTGGGTAGGCGTAGCTGATTGAGGCTGATTTGTAACTGGACTTGCTTGCACAAGAGCATCACGCATTTGTGCGGTCATGTCAGATAATGCATTTGGAGTATGAGGCATAAAAATACTGTTACTATTTTCTGAAGTACCAATTTCTTTCAAGCTGTCGAAATATTGTGTTAGAAGCACTAAATTCATTACTTCCATCGGCCCTGTTCCTGAAATACTTTTTTGAAAATCATCTATAGATTCTTTCAGTCCTTCAATGATAGCTTGGCGCTCATCAGCAATTCCTTTACCACGCAATGCATTACTTTGTGCCTTACCTTCTGCTTCTTTAACAATTAAGATTTTTTCTGCTTCACCTCGTTCAGTTGCTGCTACTCGAAGCCTCTCTGCTTCATTAATCTCGTTCATTGCAGCTTTGACTTTTGCATCAGGGTCAATATCTGTCACTAATGCTTTGACAATACCATATCCAAACTGTTCCATAATATCTGTTAATTCTGCTCCAACTGCATCAGCGATTTCATCTTTCTTATCAAAAAGACGATCTAAGATCATTTTTGGTACACGAGCTCGAACCACATCGAATACGTATGAAGTGATTTGAGATTCAGCATTTTGAAGTTTATAAAATGCTTCATATTCTTTAGATTCCAAAACAAAATATTGCACAGAAATACTTACAGATACAAAGACGTTATCTTCAGTTTTTGTTTCAACAGGCACATCAAGTTGCCTAATTCGCATATTTAAGGCGCCTGACTTTCTTTCGATGAGAGGAATTTTAAAATGTAATCCTGGATTACACATTCTATTATATTTACCAAACCTTTCAATGATTACCACTGTTTGTTGGCTAACGGTAAAAAAAGTTAATAAAAATATTCCAACAATTAATATGATGATTACTGGTATTATTTCTAACATTTAAACCCTCCTAAAATGCAGCATGTTGCTAATTAATCATCTCTAATATACACCTATCATTAGTAAATAAAAATAAATAATAATTTAACTCATTATTTTTTTTATTTTTTGTAACAGAATCCTAGGTTCTATATGGTCGCCTGCATATTTACTAAGATATAAATATGCTACTTCACCATTTTTTGTAAGCAAGGCAACACCACCTTGTTGCGTATAGGTACCTTGTGTTTTTGATTGCATAAATCCATTTAAAAATGCTCTAAGGCCTGCGATCCAAACTCCAGGTGTAATATTTGATATTAAGCTATTTTTTGCACCTAGAGCTTTATAAATTATTAATTCCTGATCACTGAAAACTTTTGCATCTATCTTATAGTCTTCTTGAAAGAATCTTGCTTGTTCAGGTGAACCACTGCCAATAAAGATTAGTTCAATATCTATTTGTTTTATTTCATTTTTTATGGAGCTCAACTGAGCTGCTTGTTCTTTACAAAAAATTCAGCCAAAATGACGAAGCATACATATCAGAACTGTATTTTTAGAAATTATAGAAGCAAGCGAGCGCTTTTTGTTTTGTGTATCCACTACAAATAGATTATCTATATCTAGTTCCATGGACCTAAAGTATGGGTTTTAATTACTATGCGCAAGTGTTTATTTCAATATAGATTAAAATTATAATCCATCTTCGTTTTTTATTGTCATTAAATTATTTTCTTCGTCAACAGAAACAATGAAATCAGCAATATCTGGGACAAGTAATTCACCAGACGGGGTACGCACCACAAAAACATCATTTGCGCCAGTTTGAATAACTTGCTCGATCATCCCTAGAATAGAATTGTTTGAAATCACTTGCATGCCTATTCTAGTTTCTTTATTGTCAATCAAATTAATATTTTTAAAGTCATGAGAATTAATAGCAAGCGTTTTACCTGCAAGACTTTCCGCATCATTACGATTTTCTATAGATTCAAATCGTAAATATTTTTTCTTGTTTTGAACAGCTATTTCTTTCAATGCTGTTTGTTGATCGTCTAAATAAAATATATTATTTTTTTCGTATAACCCTGGTTCATTTACACTTGGTGTAAATTTTACGAATCCTTTAATTCCCCAAGGACCATTAATTTTACCAACTACAATGAGATTTTGTTTTTTCACAATTATTCAATAGACAGTGAAACTCTAACCCCAGCTTTTTTACCAGCGATATCTAGTAATGAACGAATAGAGTTTGCAATCATACCATTTCTGCCAATGACTTTTCCTTTGTCATCATCAGAAACAGTTAAGTGAATAATTAGACGATTACCGACAACTTCTTCTTCTACTTCAACATCATCAGGGTTATCAACTAAAGATTTTGCAATATAATTAACGAAGTCCTTCAAGGTTATTTCTCCTCAGCCTCAGGTGCTGCTTCAGCCTCAGCCTCAGGTGCTGCTTCAGCCTCAGCCTCAGGTGCTGCTTCAGCCTCAGCC
>PAJB01000008.1 GCA_002710905.1 Chloroflexota bacterium
AATTTTTTTAAAATCATGGTCTTCGCCATTAGACAAAATTGTCTTCAGGCTTTTAACATTATCAATAGTTTTACCGTAAATTATTGAGTGCGCACCACAAGAATTATTTCCTAACGAACCACCAATAGTTGCTCGACTTTTTGTTGTAGGATCAGGGGTATAGTATAATCCATAAGGCTTAAGGTAGGCATTCAACTCATCTATAGTTATTCCAGGTTCTACAATTGCCCATCGTTCTTCAGAATTTACAGAAATAACCTTATTCATATATTTCGTAAAATCTATAACAATTCCATGGTTTACTGTTTGTCCTGCAAGGCTTGTGCCACCTCCCCGAGGTAAAAAAATAGTTTTACTTTCTGAACATATACGAATAATTTCTGCTACATCTTCAGCATTTTTTGGTAATGCGATACCTAAGGGTTCCATTTGATATATAGAGGCATCGGTGCTATACATCCATTTTGAATATGCATCGAATTTAACATCCCCTAAAATGGATTTATTGATTTCATTATTAATATCGACTGATTGATTTATCATAATTATTTGTTCCACATCAACTAAAATAATCAAATATTATTACAATAACTTTAAGATGTCATAATATTTGATTATAACCTAATTCTTTTTATTTATGTTCATATTTTGTTTGACCATTACAGTGAGTAATATTAAACTAACAAGAAAGTAGCGTTTATTTATTCAATTTTTTAGGAGAAACAAGATGGCACATCCTGAACCAGTTACCGATAGTGATTTTAAAGAAAAAGTAATCGATTCAAGTACACCTGTACTAGTCGACTTTTGGGCTGATTGGTGTGGACCATGTAAAATGGCTGCACCAATTGTTGATGAACTTGCGGAAGAATTTGATGGAAAAGTTAAGTTTGCTAAAGTTGATGTTGATACGAACCCACAAACTTCTCTTAGTTTTGGTATCCGTAGTATTCCTTCATTATTAGTATTTAAAGACGGAAAAGTTATCGATCAAGTTGTTGGCGCTGTACCAAAGGCTGTTTTAAAGAAGAGATTAGAAGAAGCTTTATAATTCATAATTCTTGAAATTGCCATTTGGGAGTGGATGGGGCCCGGTGGCTTCTGCGGACTTCAACTCCGTTGTCTTGACGGCTTCCCGTTGAGAGGTGGGTTCGACACCCTCGCACTCCCGCCAGTATGACCTGGCTCTTTAATTTGGAGAAGAATGAAATCACTAAATAAACTTGGTCAAAAGATAAGTATTATTGGTACTAGTAATAGTGGAAAATCTACTTTAGCACAATCTTTATCAAAAAAGTTAAGTATTCCATTCTACCATCTTGATCAATTTGCTTTTTGGCCAAATTCCAATTGGGTAAGACGTCCTAATGAAGATTTTATAAATGATCATAATAGTTTATTGAATTATGAAAGTTGGATTATAGAAGGTAATTATAGTTCCTGTATGAAAGGAAGATTTGATTGCTCAGATACTGTTATTTGGTTGGATTCTTCAGTTTTCTCCTGTGTTTATAGGTATGTTAAACGAGCAATAAAAAGTGATTCGAATCGTCCTGGGCGTTTGGCTGGAGCAACAAAAGAATTTAATTTTGATATGATTACCCATATACTTTTTACGTATCCTAAATTGAGAAAAAGATACTCTAATTTGTTGTTATCTTCTAATATTTCTCCGTTAATTATTAGATCTATGAGTGATCTGAATAAATATTATCAACACTGGGAACTAGATTGATGAATAAGACAGTATATTATTCTGAACGACAAAGATTTAACCAATGGTGGGTTTGGGGTAGTGCATTCTTGGGNCCAGTTTTGTTATTTTTACCACTATTAGGATTAATACTTTCTGGATCATCTTATATCGTATTATTAACCATTTTTCTTTTAACTTTTTGGTTACCAATTTTTCTATATTGTATACATTTAGATACACAAGTTAACGAATATGGAATATCAATTAAATTTAGATTTTTTCATAGAAGTTGGGTTGAATTTAAATTTGATGATATTGAATCGGTAGAAGCTTGTACCTACAAACCAATAAAACATTATGGCGGATGGGGAATACGATATGGAGTTAAAGGGAAAGCATATAATGTTAGTGGTAATGAAGGGGTTTTAATTAATTTCAAAGATGGTTCCAACATATTGATTGGTTCTTTGAATCACGAAATACTGCAATCAGTAATAGAAGCGCAACTGAAATCTTAACTTTTAAAATTCCATAAAGGTTTAAAAATAAATATACCTAGAATAAATAGAGTAAAAGTTATTATTCCGCCAATTAATATTGCTATGTCAGCACCATAAAATTGAGCAATTCCTCCAGCAATTAGTGCCCCAATGGGCATCAAACCGTGATCAAGCATGTAAATACTCATTACTCTACCTCTCATAGCATTAGGGGTAATCGTTTGAATAATAGTATTATTTGTTGAATGATAGATCATTTGAAATGCACCTTGTAATGAAATCACTAAGGTTGAAAAAATCAATAATTTTGTTTGTGAAAAGATAATTAATGACAATCCAGCAAAAATGCCAATAATAAACAACATTTTTCCTTTATTAGTTACATTTCCTAAACTTGCTAATGTTAATGTTCCCACAAATGCTCCGATACCCATTGCAGATAAAATGAGGCCAAGGCCATTCGCATCTACTTTCAATATATCCTTAGCAAAAACAGGCATGAGGCTTTGGGTAAAAGGCATCATGAAAATTGATGGGATGAGTGCCAATAAAACGAGTGCAAAAGTTGTTTTTTCTTTAATGACATACCTTACACCTTCAATAAAATCTTCAGAGAAGGTGTGTTTAGACGATTCAACAATATTATCTGTAGGTATCTTTATAGGAATAACAATTAGTGTTACTAAGAAAAAAGATATTGCTTGAATGAAAAAATTAGTAGAAGGTCCTACCATTACTATCAATAAACCTCCTACAGCTGGACCAAGCATTCTAGTTATATTGAAAGCTGCAGAGTTCAGTGCTATGGCATTCATCAGATCTTTTTTTGGCACTAATGTTGCGACTAGTGCTTGTCTAACTGGGTTTCCAGAAGCCCAGCCTGCTCCACTTAACATAGAAAATACAAAGATGTGCCATGTTTGAAGATGGCCTGAGGCAATAAGCAATGCAAAAGATAAACCGAGGACTGACAGTAATAAATGCACAATGATTAATAGGGTTTTTCTATTAACTCTATCTGTAATAACGCCTGCAATTGGCCCCATAAATAGAAAAGGTAATGCTCGGATACCTGTTACTGCACCTGTCAGAAAAGCAGAACCAGTATATTCATATGCNAACCATCCTAATGTAACTTGTTGTATCCAATTTCCTGCTGATGTGAAAAATGTACTAGTAATGAGATATCTAAAATCATGATATTTTAAAGAAGTAAAGGTATGGATTTTAGAGGTAATTTTATTTTTTTGTGTGTTGTGCAATTCTGACGTTTTCCAGTTCAATAATCTAGTACGTACTTCNAAATAATTGCATATATAAAATTAAAAGTAAAACAAATGAATAGCTACAAGGATATTTTGTATAAAAATGATCATAATCTTTATATAATTTTGTTTATTTAATTACCAGTTAGGGGGATCTATGTCTATAAAAGGTAAAACTGCTTTAGTAACAGGTTCTAGTCGGAGTTTAGGTAAATCAATTGCAATAGCGTTAGCTAAAAATGGTGCAAATGTTGTTATTAATCATCGTGATAGTGAAGATGAAGCAATCGAGGTTGCTAAAGAAATTGAAGACCTTGGAGTTCAGTCNTTAGTAGTTCAGGCAGAAGTATCAAAAAAAGATGATGTTTTAAACATGTCAGAATTAGTCCATGAAAAATTNGGTGGTGTAGATATATTAGTTAATAATGTAGGTACAAGTGCGATGGTTCCATTTTTAGATATGACTGATGAAGATTGGCATCAAATAATAGGNATTAATTTACATAGTTTTTTTTATTGTACCCAAACCTTCATAAGACATATGGTAAAAAATCAATGGGGAAGAATAATTAATATTACTGGGCATGCATCTTTACGAGGTAGCCCTTTTGCAGCACATACTGTTGCTGGTAAAGGNGGNGCNGTTGGTTTTACTAGATCNATAGCTACTGAATTTGCTGATCAAGGAATTACTTGCAANAATGTNGCGCCAGGNCATATGGACACACCTCCAAGACGACCATACTATACTCAACNNAAGGAAGAAGTNGGACAAGAATGGTATGGCGGCTGGATTTCAAAAATTCCTATGAAGAAATTAGGAGATCCAGATGAATTTGGAGCATTATGTGCATTTTTAGCATCTGAAGACGCTTCGTATATTACTGGACAGATGTTTTTAGTAAATGGCGGAATCATGTATTCATAATAATATTAATTATGGGCATAACGTTCTTCTAGTTCATTAAGCATATCTATACCTGTAAGGCTATTAATTTCTTCAAACGATGATACTAAATCAGGTCGTTCAATAAGAGATTTTGTTTCTATAGACTCTTTTAAGATACCTAAAGCTGTTTTCATACCAGTAAGCGCTGCGCCTGTAAGTAGCCTTGGATAAATCACTGCTGATATTCCTATGCTTTCTAATTCTTGGGCAGAAATTAAAGGAGTAGTTGATCTAGATCTGATACCAAATCCCATATTAATTGCCAATGGTTTAGATATACTATTCACAACTTTTTCCATATCTTTTAGAGATAATAAAGCATCTGCAAATAAGAGATCAGCTCCAACACTTTCAAACGCTTTTAGACGATTGATAACTTCATCAATACCATCTGTTGCAAAAGAATCTGTACGTGACATGATAACAAAATTGGGATCCTCGCGAGCTTCAACAGCAGATCTNATTTTTTGGGTAGCTTCTTTTCTACTTATCACNTTTTTACCCTTCATATGTCCACATCGTTTGGGCCATACTTGATCTTCAATCATAATTCCCGATACTCCTGATTGTTCAAATTGCTTGACTGTAAAGTGAACATTTACTGCATTACCATATCCAGTATCAGCATCAGCTTGTAAAGGAATGGTAGTACANTTTACCATTGCTCTTGATCGAGAAAGATTTTCTTCAAGNCCCATTACTCCAACATCGGACATTCCTAGCGCACTTTCACTTAAACCTGCTCCTGANATAAANCCAGANTCAAATCCNAGATGTTCTACTAANCTNGCACTGAATCCATCATAAACTCCTGGACCAATAAGTATATCTTTCGATTCAAGTAATTTTTTATATTGTTTTCGTTTNGTAGCTGCTGCAGAATCCATAANTATTTCCTTTANATTTAATTTTCATAACTTTTTGCTACTCCTANNGGAGCATTNCCNTCATNGACACNTTTTATATTATTGTAAGCAAANTCAGCTCTTCTAAACCATGTATCCCANGTGGTTCCTGCACTATGTGGTGTCACTATTGTATTGTCTAATTCTAGTAAGGGATTATCTTTTTCTATAGGTTCAGTATTCATTACATCTAACCCTGCTCCTGCAATAATATTATTTTGCAATGCTTTGATCAGATCGGGTTCATTTACAACTGGTCCACGACTAGTATTAATTAAAATCGCAGAACTTTTCATTAATGATAATTGCTGCGTATTTATTATTCCTTTAGTTTCGTTCGTTAAAGGGGTGTGTAACGAAATAATATCTGATGTTTTNAATAATTCCTCAAGTTCTACGTAAGATAAATTTAGATTTTTTTCTTCTTGTTCAGATAAACGATATTTGTCATGATATTGAACAATGCAATCAAATCCCTGAACACGTTTAGCGACTTTTTTCCCAATATTACCAATACCAAAAATCCCTACTTTTTTATTTGCCATTTCATAGGTATTAAATCCGTCAACAACACCTCTCCAGTTACCTTCTCGAACACCTTTATCACTCAGTGTAAGTTTTTTATATAGAGCTAGCATTAGTAGTACTGCATGATCTGCAACTGCCCAAGAATTTGCTCCACCGTTATTTGCACAGGAAATATTCAATTCTGCTAATAATTCAAAATTCATGCGATCGTACCCAGCACTCAAAAGTTGTATAAGTTTGAGGTTTTTTGCAGATTTAATCAGAGAATCTGGGAGAGCAATACCATAACCTATTATAAATTCAGTATCTTCAACAATTTTATGAGTGTTCTCGCTATCAATACCCTCGTTAATAATAGTTGTTTCAAAACCTTCTGGAGTGTATGTTGCTATCACTTCAGCCAGATGTTTTGGTAGATTTGTAATAAAAACAATTTTGATTTTACTCATAGTGTCTCCGTTCACTTTTCTTGTTTTATTAGTACGGTACTTCTAGTTTTGTAAGTAAATCATGAAATTCATCTTTAGTTTCTTGGCTTAATTCCGGGCCAGGATGTCTAACTCTATAGCTACTTATCAAACCACGATTATGAAGGGCATATTTCCTTATTGAAATACCGATTCCTTCTTGAAACTCAAATAATAGCATTGGTAAATATTTAAAAAATATACTTTCAGCTTCTTGCAAATTACCATTAGCTACATTTGTATAGATATCGACCAGAACTTCTGGGTAAGCAAATCCAGTCATTGCACCAGAGGAGCCTCGATTCAATTCGTCTAATAAAAATACTCCACCTAATCCACCAAAAATAGATAACTTATCACCAGTTAAATTTCTTATAGCAGTAATTTTGCTTGGGGTAGGAGGGTCTTCAAGTTTAAGGTAAATTACTTGGGGAATTTTTTCAGCTAATTGTGATATAAACTGGGGAGGCATATGAACCCCAGAGGTTTGTGGGTAATCTTGAACAACAATGGGAATATCTATGCATTCTGCAATTTTTTCATAATGGGTAAGTAAAGCTCCTAAGTTTGGTTTACCCATAGGTGGAGCAGAAATCATGACAGCAGATGCCCCCAATTTTTCAGCCTCTTGACTATACTTTATTGTTGCTTTAGTACTTGCTGCAGTTGTCCCAACAGTAACAGACAAACCATTAGCATTATTAATAACTTCGCTTGTGATAATTTGTCTTTCTTCATCTGTTAGACGAGCTGATTCGCCTGTAACTCCAAGTACTACGACGCCTTCACATCGAGAAGAATATGCTTTTTGCATAAGGTTTGAAATTGAATTTACATCTACTTCTTCATTATCTAAAAATGGAGTTGCAAGCATCCAATGTACACCGGTAAATGTTTTAGTCATAAAATGCTCCTTTTACTGTTGTATATTATTTTTCAACAATTTGGATAAGAACACCATTTGTTGATTTAGGATGCAAAAATACCTGTCCTTTAGGATTATCAGCGCCAATTAATTGTACTCCGTTAGACTCCAATTCCTTTATCGATTGTTCTATATTTTCAACAGCCAAAGCAACTAGATGTACACCTTCCCCTGATCTTTCAATCTTACGACCAACCGGGGTTTCTGGACCAAGTGGTTCAACTAGTTCAATATGAGTACCATTTCCAAGATTGAAAAAAGCTTGTTTAATACCAAGTTTTTCAGACACATCTGTACGTTCTAGCTCCATACCCATTCCATTTTGATAATTTGAAATGCCTTGGTTTAAATCTTTGACCGCAATAACAATATGATCAATCCATTTATAGTCCATAATTTATCTCCTGTTTTATATTATTTTTTTATTCCATCTTGGTTGTTTTTAAATAATCTAGGTAGGATGATAGAAGCAATAATCGTCGTAGACATTGTCATAATTACTGAAACACCGAATAGATCTGTACCAATTATTCCTTTTGATAAACCTATACCAGCAATAATTAATGCTATTTCACCTCTAGGTATCATACCTACCCCTATTCGGAGTGACCCTATTCTATTGAAACCAGAGAAAAAGGCAGGAATTCCACTACCTATTAATTTGTCGAGTGTAGCAGTTAGAGATAAAACAATACCAAACACTAAAACTGGAGTACTGATAGCTGAAAGATCTACCATCATACCCATTACAACAAAAAATACTGGTACTAATAGGTTGTAAATATTATGTAATTGATGTTCTATTTCATGTTTAATTTTTGAATTAGACATTCCTAATCCAAAAGAATAAGCACCGATAATCATTGCGAGGCCAAAATGTTCAGCCAGTGCTGCACAAATAAGTGCTAATCCCAATGGTATGGCTACCAAGGCTCCCTCTGTATTAAATCCAGAAATAAACTTTGAAAGAGGACTTGATAAAAGGAAACTTAAAGCAGTTATTGCTAGCCAAATTCCAACAGCTTGTACAGCTATGATTAAGATATTTGACGATGAAATAGTTTGGGTTTCATTTAAACTTATAACTATTGCTAAAACCAATATTCCGAAAACGTCATCGAATACAGCAGCAGCTAAGATAGTAATCCCTTCAGCACCATCTAACTTTCCGAGGTCTTTAAGAATACGTGCAGTAATTCCAATCGATGTTGCAGTCAATATCGATCCTATAAATAAAGCTTGAATACTCATAAATGATTCTGCAAATCCAAACAATACAGTTAAGCTTGCTCCTACTGTAAAGGGAACAGCTACTCCACCAATTGCAATAAAAAAAGACTTTCTTGCATATTTGAGAAATTGTTCTAGGTTTGTTTCTATACCAACAACAAACATGAGGACCAACGATGCGACCTGACCAAGAAAATTTATTTCTGGAGGTATTTCATGTCCATGGTCTCCAGGAAATAACGGGCCAAAAGAACCTAATGCAATTGCTCCTAAGGCAAAGGGTCCAATAATAACTCCTGCAAATAGCTCACCAAGAACAGGCGGGACTTTTATATATCTTACTGCTATTTCAGCAGCTGATTTTGCTACAATAAATATAATTGCTAGTTGTAACATTAACTGAATAATATGTTCTGCGTGACCTTCCATAATTTTCAAAACCTCATGAAATAAATTATAATTTTTATGGCACGCCTGGAGGGATTCGAACCCACGACACTCGGTTCCGAAGACCGATGCTCTATCCACTGAGCTACAGGCG
>PAJB01000009.1 GCA_002710905.1 Chloroflexota bacterium
TGTTCCTGCTGATGTTAGAATGGAAACATACGTAAGAGGTAGCACAATATCAGGTTTTCTTGATGCAAGTGAGAAAGTAGATAGAGCATTACGAGCAGGAGCTATGGCTATAGGTGCAGAAGTAGAGATAACCACTATACCAGGATATTTACCCATGTTTCAAAATAAGGGATTGACTGATATATATGAACAAAACTCTATTCAATTAGTTGGAGATGAAGGTATAGATAGATCTAAAGTAGAGAGTATTGGAGGAGGATCTACAGACATGGGTGACATGTCTCAATTAATGCCTATTATTCATCCTTCTGTTCATTCAACTTCAGGCGATGGTCACGGAATAGACTATGTGGTTACTGATTACAATTCTGCAGTTACTACAGCGGCAAAAGCAATGGCGCTTACTGTAGTTGATGTTTTGCATGGGGATGCGGAAAAAGGTAAAGAAATTATAGACACATTTAAACCAATGTTGACTAAAGAAGCATATTTGAAATTATTAAGATCTATGTATAAAGAAGAAAAGTTTAAGTAGTTAAATTATTACTTGCTTGGTAAAACTTCATTATCTGAAGATTTAGAGGCAAGTTTAACTTTTTTTTCACCTATTATTCCTTCCGGTTTAAAAATTATTACTAAGGTAATTAGAAGGCCAATCATAAGGAATTTAAGATTAGGGTCAGATAAGAATCCTGGTAAAAAGTCAGTCCAAGTCCAAATAGCCCAAACGATAAATGCTCCGATTATTGCTCCCTTGTTATTTCCACTACCTCCAACCATTAACATAGCCCATATAATAAATGTTGCCATTAAAGGATCGAATGTAAGAGGGTCTAAATATCGTATTCCATGCGCATAAACAACGCCACCAATTCCCATAATACATGCACCCAAAACAAATGATTGTAATTTAAACAAGAATACATTTTTTCCACTTGCAGATGTAGCAATCTCATCTTCTCTTATAGCTTTTAAAACTCTACCCCAAGGAGAATTGATTGCTTTTTGAACTATTAGATATAATACAAAAATTAATACTAAGATGAATAATCCATAAAAATAATTATAGTATGCTGGAGGAAACCAATCTCCAAGGAATTTAGGAATTCTATACATTCCACGAGATCCATTTGCTAGCCATTTTTCATTTAGAAAAATAAATCTTACAGTTTCTGCTAAACCCAACGTGGCGATAGCAAAATAATCATCTCTTAGTTTTAGAGTGATCCAACCTATAATAGTAGCTGCTATCCCGCAAACAACTACTGCACCGAGCATGCCTACAAAGTACCACATGTCTATACCAAGATTAAATATGCCAAGTGTTTCAGGTAAATTTGCTCCCCATGCAAAGTCTTCAAACATTTCAGGAGAAGGAGATGCGGAAGTCAATATTGCTGCCGTATATGCCCCTAGTGCAAAAAATGCTGATATTCCAATATTAAATATGCCTGTATATCCCCAATGTATGTTAAGTCCTAATGAAAATATTGCATAAATACCAGCTATAACTACGTATGTAGATAAATAATTAAATATAGAAAAAATAAAATCCATTAACTTTTTCCTCCAAATAATCCTCTGGGCTTAAATGTAAGGACTATTAGCATAATTGTAAAAGCAACTCCTAATTTATATGCTGGATTCATATATTCAGTTGAAACTTCCATTGCTATTCCTATGATGATTGCTCCTATAAATGCTCCATAAGCATTTCCTACTCCGCCTAAAACAACAGCAGCAAATATTGGTATAAGTAACTTCCAACCCATCTGTGGAACCATTTGTGCTGACCCAACAGCAATCAAAATACCAGCACAAGCTGCTAATCCTGCAGCAATGATCCATGTGTTAATGATTACTTTATTTACGTTTATACCTGTTACCATAGCAAGATCAGGATTGTCTGAAGTTGCACGCATAGATTTTCCTATCTTAGTGTACTGCAATATATAGTGAGTCATTAAGCATAATATTAAAGCAACAAAGCCTAGAAATAATAAATCAGGAGGAACATCTATTCCCCACCCTATTTTTAAAAATGGTTTAGATATTCTGTCATAACTTCTTATTTGAGTACCAAATAAAGTTGATAACGCACCTCTAAGCAAAATTGCTACACCAAATGAAGCCATAGCAATCATAACGTCACTACTTCCTCTGTTTCTTAGTCTTCTATATACAAATATTTCTAAAGTTACAGCAATCATGGCTAAAAGTGCCATGGTTATGGGTATAGCAAGAAGAATAGAATACCCAAATGTAAATGGTCCTATTCCAACTTGGTCTAATCCTAGCAAAGGAAATAACCCTGTAAATGAGAAATCATTAGCATAGGATACATATTCTATGTTTATAACAGATGCCACTAATGGAAACGCGATAAATGCTCCAAGAGTCATAAAATCACCGTGAGCTACGTGCGCAAAATTTACTATTGCATATAATAAAGTTATTCCAATCGCACCTAATGCAAAAATACTTCCTAGTAACATACCGTGAACATATAGATCCTGGACTCCCAATATAAATGATATAGATATACTTATAGCGAATCCGATTATTATTTTTAGTAATGTTGGTATGTTGGTTAATTTATCTTTGATATTCATGCTATTTACCACCTAAATAAAGAGAAGCAATTTCTTTGTTTTGCAGTAATTTTTTCCCCGAATCAGTAGCTTTGTTTTCTCCTGTAGCTAATACATATCCTCTATTTGATATTTCAAGTGCCGCTTTAGCATTTTGTTCCACCATAAGAATTGAAACACCGGACTGATGAATTTTTTTAATAGTATCAAATACTGAAGCCACCAAATTTGGAGCTAATCCTGCAGAAGGTTCGTCTAGAATAATTAATTTAGGTTTTAACATCAAAGCTCTAGCAAAAGCTAGCATTTGTCTTTGTCCTCCAGAAAGTTGATCTGCAGGATCGTCTTGTTTTTCATTTAATACAGGAAATAATTCATACATTGAATTTATGGATTCTTCTATTCCCTCTTCATTTATAAAAGATCCCATTTCTAAATTTTCTTTTATAGTTAATGAAGGAAATACATTTTCTGACTGTGGTACATAAGATAATCCAATTTTAATCAAATTTTCTGTTTCATAATTTTGGATTTCAGTCATATTGTTGTCTATCATGAATTCAATCGATCCTGATGAAGGTCTAAGCAATCCGAAAATTGTTTTCATAAGAGTTGATTTACCACATCCATTAGGGCCTATTATGGTTACAATTTCTTTTTCGTAAACTTCTATTGATACACCATGTAAAATTTCTATTTCTCCATATCCAGAGATAACATTTTTTACATTTAATATTTTCTTTTCTTTTGTCATTTATTTTCCTAAATATGCGTCTATTACATCTTTATTATTTCGAATGCTTTTAGCATTACCTTCTGCAAGTTTGCTTCCATAACTCATCACAATGATCGGGTCACATAAATTCATGATAATTTCCATATTATGTTCAATTATCAGAAATGTAATTTCATATTGATTAGAAATTTCTTTTATTCTGTCTACTATATTGTTCATTAAAGTTGGATTTACGCCAGCAGCAGGTTCGTCCAATAATATAATTTTAGGATCTGACATAAGTGTTCTTCCTATTTCAAGTAATTTTTTTTGCCCAGTTGATAGATTCCCGGCGTATTCATCAGCAAGGTGTGAAAGTCTTAGGAAATCTAGTGTTTCTTCAGCTTTTTGTAAGTTTAAATTCTCTTCAGCTTTAACTTTCCATGGATTTAGCCAAGTTGTGAACAAGTTTTCACCAGATTGATTCCTTTTAACTAACATTAGGTTTTCTAATACTGTCATTCTTTTCATTTCTCTTGGGATTTGAAATGTGCGTACTATTCCTTTCGAATGAGTAATATAAGGTGGTAGTTTTTCGATATTTTCTCCATCAATGATTATATTACCTTCGTCAGCTGGCAATTGGCCTGTTATCACGTTAAATAAAGTGGTTTTCCCTGCGCCATTAGGTCCAATCAAACCTGTAATAGACCCTTTTTTTACATTCATTGAACAATTATTGACAGCTTTTAATCCGCCAAAAGATTTTGTTACTCCATTTATCTCAAGTAGAGTATCTGTTGGACTTAAAAGTGACATATGCCACCTTTAGCCACGTATTGTTGATGATATTCTTCAGCCAAATAGAATTTTGAACCTTCGACAACTTCTGTAACGATTGAATTATTGTATTGTGGTTGCAAAGATTTTATCTTTGATACGGCGATTTCTTTTTGATCGCTATTTAAATAAAATACAGACGATCTGTATTGTGTTCCAACATCTGGGCCTTGTCGATTTAATTGCGTGGGATTATGATTTGCAAAAAATATGTTTAAAATGTCATTATATGAAATTATTTCTTCATCGAAATCTACTTTTACTACTTCTGCATGCCCAGTTAAATCTGTACAGACTTCTTCGTATGTAGGATCAATTTTTGTACCTCCAGTGTACCCAACTTTAGTGTCAATCACGCCTTTGGTTGTTCTAAATACTTCTTCTATTCCCCAAAAACATCCTGCAGCTAATATTGCAGTATTCATGTATTTCCTTCCTTTATAAAATCCAAATTTTAAAGGTGTTTGTTTTAGGTATTTTCAAATAAGGATTTGAATTAAATTTATTTTACTTCTAAGATTATAATATAAACTAGGAAATTTAATAACATCTGTAAATAAAAAAAGTGAGAATTATGAATAATAAAAATATGTTAATTGAGCTATCAGAAGCATTTGGACCTTCTGGATTTGAAGAAGAAATTAAAGAGATAATTGTAAATGAATTTAAGAACTTAAAATCATTTACAAAGCATGAAGATGGAATTGGTTCTGTTATATTTTCTAAAATATCTGATCAAAACAAACCTACTTTGTCATTGGTAGCCCATATGGACGAAATTGGTTATTTGGTTAAATATATTGATGAAAGAGGATTTATTAAAGTTCAAAATCTTGGTGGTTGGCTAACACAGTCAATGATTAACCAAAGATGGATTGTCAGAACAAATGAGAAAGATATAGTAGGTATATCAGGAATGAAAACTATTCATGTCATGACACCTGAAGAGAGAAGGAATTTCTACAAATCCAACAATGAATTATTTATTGATGTTGGAGCTAAAAATAAGCAAGATGCAGTAGCCATGGGTATCAATCCTGGTGATCCTATTGCGCCGTTAAGTAAAGTTACTGAATTGAATAATGAACGATTGCTTGGTAAAGCTTGGGATGATCGGATAGGTTGTGCAATGTTAATTGAATTGGCTCAAAAAATTGATACTTTGGATCTTAAGTATAATTTAAATTTTGTATTTACTACTCAAGAAGAAATAGGATTAAGAGGAGCAATGACTACAGCTTATATAACTAATTCAGATATTTGTATTAATCTAGAAGTTGGTGTTGCTGGTGATTATTCTTATATGACTGAAGATGAAGCTCAGGAAAAATTAGGATTTGGTCCTTCTATTTTTCTTCATGACAACTCAATGTTGCCAGATAAACGATTACGATCCTACATAGAAAAAATTGCGTCTGATAATAATATAAAATTACAATATGAAATTTTAGCTGGTTATGGAGAAGACGGTTCCATGTTTCAAAAATCAAGAGGAGGAATCCCTGCTATAAATTTGGGAATTCCAACACGTTATCTACACTGCCATAACAGTGTTATTGATTTAGAAGATTACAGAAATGGTATTAATTTAGTTAATCATATATTGATTGATTTGGATAAAGATAAAATTAAAGACATTAAAAACCTAGTTGACTAGAACATATGTTCTATGATAAAGTTTATTTAATTAGCAGGAACGCAGAAATCTATGGATTTTTGGCTGCTGTGTTCCTGCTAAGCTTAATCTGCTACTGATAATTTTCCTTCAACATTATGTTTTAGAATTAATTTTTTAACAAATCCGTTATTTTTCATTTCTTCTACAAAATCATGTATAAAATATGGAGCGTGTATATTTGTTTTATTAGTACCTATTGCTTGTTGTATTGAGGTAAAATAACCTGGCAATAATTTAGACCCTTCTATCTCCTTAACAGTTTCTATTAATTGCGGTCTTAATCCTGCTAAAACATTAGATTTTTTATCAATGAATATTTTCATTGATGCTTCAACACCTTCTATTGTTATTAATTCAGCATTTTTAATATTTCTTTCAAGCCACAATCCATATGCAGTTTTACCTGCGACTGCAATAGTATTCCCTTTTACATCTACTTCATCTATTGAATTTATTTTAGAATCATTTTGGATTAGATAAGTTGCCTGAATTTCTGCGTAGGCTAAGCTGAATGTTATTTTTTCAGCTCTTTGAGGTTCTGCGCCAATATTACATATATCCCATTTGTCGTTACTGGCATCATCTGCTATTTCTCCAGGAGTATTGTATGGAATAAGTTTTAATTTTAAATCTAACCTGTCCGCTAATTCCTGAGCCATGTCAGGAGAGACACCTATAGGGGTACCATCATTTTTCTCATCTGTAACCAATAAGAAATTAGACATGTTAATTGCAGCTCTAAGTATCCCATTTGAACTTAACTCATTTCTAATTTGTGCAATATTTCCGATCATTATTATGTGTACGAAATTGATTTTGGCACGCCTGGTAGGATTCGAACCTACGACCCGCTGATCCGAAGTCAGCCGCTCTAATCCACTGAGCTACAGGCGCTAAATATATATTTACATTATAATATATTTATCTTTTTTCGTTTACGTTGCCTGTATACCAAATTTTATTTTCTATCAATCCACGAATATAATTAATCTGACCAACATGTTGCAATGTTCCTGCTACCATTCTCATCAATTCGTATTTAAATGTATTATTNGTTTCTGGAATTATNTTTTCGTACANTATTTTTTGTTTAGGATTAAATGTTAGTATCATTTTTTCATATACAGATACAAAATAATCCACAGGAACACTTGTACTTGAGTGTCTAATACTCTTTACATCATCAATTGTGTGCCCTATTCCTAATGTTGTATAAGATTTGGGGAGTTTATAACTTTCATACCATTTTTCNGTTATCCAAAGTTGNTCGTCCCCACTCACTAATGAAANTCGTCTATCAAATCCTCTNTTCATATGCCANGCTAACCATGCTATATTATTAGATTGCTCNCCAGGCATTATAAGAGTTTGATCAAGTGTTAGNCCGTCTAGTGATTTTNNTAACATGTCTTTTACTCGTGACATGCATAAAATNATATATTCACTAGTTTCCATAATAATAATAANATAAAAATAAATTGGGGCGAGTACTGGGAATCGAACCCAGATCTCCCGGGCCACAACCGAGTGTAATAACCACTATACCATACCCGCCACGGAGAATAGGATTTTATCATTTCTTATAACTAATACACAACTTTAATGATGGATTAAAATCAATTATTTATATATTAAATTCAGGCAGTTGCAGATTGAGAATCTTCANTTGGTTGAACATTTAAAGTTACATTTAATGCTTTAAGTATTGTTGAAACTTCTATATTTTTTTTAGAATGATGTCTTAGATGATTTCTAAAGTTTACATCGTAAATATTTCGTCTTCCAACTTTTGTTTTTGTAATATAATTAGCTTGCTCTAAGTCGGTTATTATTTTGTGTGTAGTTCTTTCGGTAATTCCAATCGTGAGAGCAATTTCTCTTGCTGTAATACTTGGATTTTGCGCTATGTGACTAAGGACAAGGCCATGATTTGTGATAAAAGTCCATTTTTCGTCCATTCTTTCAAGGCCTCCGGGCCGGCGAGTGAATTTTTAATTAAATAGTATTAACACCTCACCGTTAAACGTTATTGAATCATAACAGAAAACCTATTAGTCGAGTCAACTAAATTATTATCAATTTCTGAATTATTATGTTAATTTTTTAATAAATTTAAAATAGTTCTAACACTTANTGCAGTTGGACCTTTTGGATTATAACCNTTATCTTTTGGTGATGTGATTGTGCTAGCGATATCTAAATGTATCCATGATGTATCACCTGCAAATTCTCCGATTATCATTGCTCCTGTAATAGAACCTGCTGCACTCCCACCAATNTTTTCAATATCAGCTATAGAGTCCTTATATTGCTTGGAATAATTTTGATCTACTGGTAGTTGCCAAAATTTTTCACCNGTTTGTTTTGCAGAATTTTTAAACTCATTTATGAATTCTTGATCATTCCCAAATAACCCAGTNTATTCATTTCCTAGAGCAATAGAAATAGCACCTGTAAGTGTAGCTATATCTATAATTTTTTTAATACCCTTATCAACTGCGTAACTTAAAGCATCAGATAAAACAAGACGGCCTTCTGCGTCGGTGTTACCTATTTCAATTGTTTTTCCATTCATTGCTTTGACTACGTCTCCTGGTCTTTGGGCTTTACCTCCTGGCATNTTTTCTGCTACTGCAAGTATTCCCATAACATTCTTTTTGGGTTTTTGATGTGCAACTGCATTCATAACTCCTAGAACTACTGCTGAACCAGACATGTCTGTTTTCATAGTTCTCATGCTCATTCCCGGTTTAAGATTNAATCCTCCNGAGTCAAATGTAATACCTTTACCAATNACTGCTATATTATTTTCAGGATTTGATTTGTCTCCTTCGTAATTTAAAATAATCATTTTAGGATCATGTATNCTNCCNTTACCTACTCCTANTATTACTTCCATTCCTAATTCTTCCATTTCTTTTACATTTANTACGGATAANTNTATTTCAGAATCTTTTGATATAGATTTAGATATNTCTTCTAATTTAGGAGGATTCATATAGTTTGGAGGNTCGTTAATTANATCTCTAACTAAATTTATTGATTCACANTCATTGANNACAGTTGCAAAATCATGATCAAATTTANTACNNGANGTATTTACTAAGTTAAGTTNANNTAACGTATTTATTGCTTTTGTTGATTTATATTTATCATATTTATAAGATCCNAATAAAAANCCTTGNGATACNGCATCGNCCGTATCATTNAANTNTAGGNTTGATATNCCTTCTCCTGGTATTACNATACTTGCATCTTTNATTTTCATTTTATTGATATATCTAACCAAATCACCNGTTACTGTTCGAATTTTTTCATAATTCAATNTTGNTTTTTTACCCAAACCANANGTNATNATTTGTTTTGATTTTANTTTCTTTAATGTNTATATATTTGCAAAAGATCCTAATTTACTTGAAACTTGTCCATTATCATTTAGTTCTGANATCANACCATCTAATTCAGCATTGATTATTTCAATTTCTTTNCTNTCACCTTCTTCATAGATNGGGACACATANTAACTCATTTTCTAATTTTGTNATTTCTGAATTAATTAAANTTAATTTCATAATTGGCCTCTTTTATTTCATATAATTTGTAATAATTATATATTAAATTTTGCTTGANTAGAANTTTCAGTTTATAATATTCAACATTGTATTAAAATAAGTATATTAATTTAGGAGTACTAATAATGAAACTAGGTTCTGCNTCTGTAAATTTAGTAAGTGANGGATATTTATCTAAAGANGGAGGTGCTTTNTTTGGNAGAGTNCCCAAAATGGATTGGGAACAGGCAATAAAACCTGANAGNAGAAACAGNGTTAAAATGGGNATAAATCTTTTACTTGTACAAACACCTAAATTTAACATTTTGGTTGATACAGGATTAGGTTCAAAATCTNGNGGAACTATTAAAGATACATATTCTTTAAATGGTAATAAACTNGCCAAAGGATTAAAACAATTAAACNTAAGNCCAAAAGANATTAATTTNATAATTCTTTCTCATTTACAGTTTGACAGAGCNGGNGGATGNACAAAACTAGACAGATCNGGCAAATTAGTACCTGTTTTCCCNAAAGCTAAACATCTNGTTCAAAAAATATGNCTTGAAGAAAGTAAANCACCNTCAGAAATTGAAAAATCATTTGTTAACGAAGATGATTTTTTACCGTTGATAGAAAAAGATTTAATTGAAGAATTAGATGGAACTTCTGAAATTATTCCAGGTATAAGAACTGAAGTCACAGGTGGTCCTTCTAAAGGTCATCAAATTGTATTTATAGAATGGGGAAGTGAACGAATTGTTTATGTTGGTTCAGTTATACCTACAAGATTGCATATTTATCCTCAAAACGTTGCCGCTTATGATGTCTATCCATATGAAACTTTGCAGTGGAAACAAAAATTGATTGATATGGCTGTTAACGAAGGATGGTTATTAGTTTTTGGTAATGAAGTAGGATCTTCTGCAGGTTATTTAACATCAAATTCAGGTAACTTAGCAATACAATCAATAGAACTATAATTAATAAATTCAGATTTGATTTTAATTAATTATTGATTATTGGCTTACTTCAATAATATCTTCAGTTATTTTATTTAATTTGACTTCAGTTATTTTATTAAATAATTCATCTGGTGAATTTATCATAACTTTGAGATAATCTTCTGTATACCCAAAATATTTTTCGTTGTTGTTTTTGTTGGACTTTTCCCAAAGAACATTTCTTTTTTGACCTAACATATTTGATCTGTACTCAAATTCTATATTTTTAACTAAATCTAACGCTATCTGCATTCTTTTATTTTTCGTATCAGGATCTACTTTATTTTTAAAATAAAATGAAGAAGTGCCAGGCCTGTCAGAATACGGGAATAAATGTATCTTTGAAAAATTAGAATAATTTATTATTTTTATTGTTTCATTAAAATCATTTTCTGATTCTCCTGGGAAACCAATAATTACATCAGTAGAGATTGAAGGATTAGATAATGATTCTCGTATTAAATTAACAGAATTTATATATTCTGATTGTGTGTATTTTCTTCTCATCATTTGTAAAATTTGATTACTTCCACTTTGTAATGCTAGATGGAAATGATTGCATATTCTGGGGCTGTTATTTTTGTATACATACAATAATTCTTCGGTAATTTCGTGCGCTTGAATTGATGATATTCTGAGTCTTTCTACTTTTGTGTTATCCAAAATATACTGGATTAATTTAGCTAAGTTATATTTATATTTATCTTCATAACCATATGTTCCAAGTTGAGTTCCGGTCAAAATTATTTCTTTAAATCCACTTTCAACAAGATAAATTATTTCATTTTTGATTATTTCTTTATCAATACTTTTCTCTCGTCCTCTAACTTTTGGAACAATACAGTAAGCGCATATTTGATTACAACCTTCTTGTATTTTTACTGAAGCTCTAGTTCTGTCTATTAGAGTGCCAGGCATGATTTTTTCATGATTAATTTGGGGAACTTGGTAGTCTAAGTAAAATGATAAATTTTTAACAATTTCGTCTTTTTCAGTATTGTCATATATTAAATCGGCAATCTTACTTTTTACTAAATTTGATTTGTCTCTTTGAGCATAGCAACCTGTTAAAACAACAAGTGATTTTGGATTTTCTTTTTTATATTTCCTTAAAGATTGGCGAGCTTTTTTATCAGCTATATGGGTTACAGTGCAAGAGTTTAATATATACACATCAGGATTTTCAGCAGTTGAATTAACGTAGTATCCAAATTCCGTTAATTTTTTTTGTAACTGAATACTGTCAGCTTGATTTAATTTACATCCATGTGTATCTATTTTTACTGAAATCATTCTTAAATTATTTAAATGTAAATAAAGATATATTTTACAGTAAGTATTATATTTTTAGGTCTTGTTTTGAGTTGATATAATTATAAATTAATACAATTTAAATCAATAACACTTGTTATTTAGTATAATTGATTTTGCAAATATGGAGTTAGATATGAAAGAGTTTAAATTTTGGCAAGTGGATGCTTTTACAGATGAACCATTCAGAGGTAACCCTGCTGCAATTTTTATTTTAAATGAAAACTTGCAAGATGAATTAATGCTAAAAATAGCAAAAGAGATGAATTTATCTGAAACAGCTTTTCTTTTACTTAAGCCTGATGCTAATCCTTATTTAAGATGGTTTACACCTATGTTTGAAATTGATTTGTGCGGACATGCTACACTAGCTACTGCACATATTTGCTTCTCTGAATTGAAAACATTTATTTCTGAAGTCACTTTTGANACAAAGTACGCAGGTCCTCTTAAAGTANTAAATAATAAAAATAATTTAACTATGGATTTCCCTAGCCGTCCTGGCAAAATCAAAAGATTCGGAGATATCCCAAAATTTGTTTATAGAGCTTTATCTGACACAAATCCTGTATTTGTAAAAAAATCTAGGGATTTAATGTTAGTTTACGATAATGAAGATACCGTATTAAATATGAAACCAGACTTTAATGCCTTATTAAATTATGATGGCTTTATTATTACTACAGCTAAATCTCAAAATCCTAATTATGATTTTGTTTCTAGGTTTTTTTGTGCTACTGACGGAATCCTAGAAGACCCAGTTACAGGATCTGCTCACTCAACACTTACACCATATTGGTCTGAGGTGTTAAAGAAAAAAAACCTCAAAGCATTTCAAGCTTCTGAAAGAGGTGGTTTTCTTGATCTGAAAATGAATGGTAACCGAGTTGATATTTCAGGAAATGCTGTAACAATATTCGAAGGAAAAATGAAAATTTGAACTATACTAATTTAGACATAATTAGCTTAGGTGAAACCATGATTGAATTATATGGTACCGGTTCTTTGTCTCAGTCAGCATCTTTTAATAAATCTTATGCTGGAGATACTATGAATATTATCAATATGGCGTCAAAACTTGGTGCAAAGTGTGGATATATAACGAAATTAGGAGATGACCCTTTTAAAGATTATTTAGAAAACGAATGGAAACTAAATAATATTGATTTAACTTGTACTCAAATTGTTGAAGGTTTTAATGCAGTACATTTTACTGTTTTGCAAAATGATAACAATAGGCAATTTGTTTACTACAGAAAAGGAAGCGCTGCTTCTAAAATTGATGAAAGTATGATTAATGATGAATACCTTGCATCTAGTAAAATATTTCATACAAGCTCATTAACACAGTGTATTTCTGAGACATCTAGAATAGCTGTAGAAAAATTTTTAAAAAAATCAAAAGATTTAAATTTAATTACCTCTTTTGATACTAATTTCCGCTCCAATATATGGTCAGCTAAAAATGCAAAATCTGCTATCGACGATATTATTAAATATGTTGACATACTAGCACCTTCTTTCCCTGAAGAAGTAAATGATGTATTTGAATTAGATTCCCCTATTGAAATGATTAAATACGGACTTGAAAAAGGTTGCAAGATTGTTGTTGTAAAATGCGGGGAATCAGGTGCGTATATAGGTACATCTAATAAAATAATAAAATCTGATTCGTATACTCCAAAGGGNCTGATAGATACCACAGGAGCTGGAGATGCTTTTATGGGAGGTTTTCTTTATTCCTATCTAAACCCTAAACATGATTTGGATTTGAATTTGAAATATGCAATTATTTCTGCTGGTCTTAAAGTATCTGCACGTGGTGGAATAGAAAGTCAACCGTCAAAAAATGATGTGGAAAAATATTTAAACTTACCTGAAATTATTATTATTTAATTTATAAAAAAATATCTGTAAATTAATTTTTTCTTTTTTACTTTTATGTTTTAATATATGGAAATTAGGAGATTTGTATGACAAATGAAGTAGTAGTAACAGGAATAGGAATGATTTCCCCTGTTGGAAATAATATAAATAATTCATGGGAAAACCTTGTAAATGGTAATTCTGGTATAGATTATATAAAATCTTTCGACCCTGAGGGTCTGGAAACTCAAATCGCAGGTGAGGTTAAAAATTTTGATCCTGTCGAAATTATTGGAAAAAAAGAATCAAGACGGATGGATCGTTTTTCTCAACTAGCAATGGCAGCTTCATATGAAGCAATGGAAAGTGCNGACCTTAAAATTGATGATTCAAACCAAAATAAAATTTCCGTAATGATAACAAGTGGAATCGGAGGGATTATCACTTTATCTGAACAGATGAATGTAATGAATTCAAAAGGTCCATCAAGGATCAGTCCATTCTTAGTTCCAATGATGTTGCCAGATATGGCATCAGGACAAGTTTCAATGGCTATTGGTGCAAAAGGACCAAATTTTGCTGTTGTTTCAGCATGTGCAAGCGGAGGNGACAGTATAGGAGTCGCATCCGAATTTATTAAATCAGGAAGAGCTGATATTGTTTTAGCAGGAGGCAGTGAAGCTGCAGTTTGCCCTATAGGNGTGGCAGGCTTCAATGCATGTCATGCTCTCTCAAAAAACAATGATAATCCAACACAAGCGTCTAGACCTTTTGATGCTGGAAGAGATGGGTTTGTATTAGGAGAAGGAGCAGCAATACTTGTATTAGAATCTAGGGAAAGTGCTATTAATAGAAATGCGAAAATTTTAGCAATAATGAAAGGCTATGGTTCTTCGGCTGATGCAAATCATATTACGCAACCAGCTCCTGGAGGNGAAGGAGGAGTAAGAGCAATGAATGAATCTCTTACTAATGCTAATTTGTCTGCATCGCAAATTGATTATGTTAATGCACACGGTACTTCTACTCCACTAAATGACAAATTTGAAACAATGGCTATGAAAACTGTTTTCGGAGAGTATGCTTCTAAACTATCAATCAGCTCCACTAAATCAATGACAGGACATTTGCTTGGTGCTAGTGGTGCTATTGAAGCAGCTATATGCGTAAAAGCTTTAAATTCTGATAAAATACCACCGACAATTAATTTAAAAAACCCTGATCCAGATTGTGATTTGAATTACACACCCAACAAATCGTTAGATAAACAATTAAATAATGTTATGAGTAATTCATTTGGATTTGGTGGTCATAATTGTTCTTTGATTTTTTCAAAAGCTAATTAATTTTCAGGTAATCAGATTCTGGATCATTAATAAATCTCCATAACCATAAAACTGCTCTGAATGTTACAAAATGTTTGGAAATATTATCTATTTGTTTGAATTCATATCCTGTTTTTCTTTTTTCTAACCTTAGTACACCGGCACTATTTATAGGNTTACCNGTCATTTCTTCGTATGCATTAGCATAAGCTGAAACTTGAAGCAAGTTTTCTAAGTATAAATTAGTTGATGTTTTCCAATCTAATATAACAAGAGAATCATTAATATAACCTACAGCATCAGCAGTNCCTGCGTATCCATACTTATTTGAATGTAATGACATTTCTAATTCTAGGCTTTTGAATTTATAATCATTTAACCATTTTGTGAAATTTGTATGAACCCATTTCATATTTGAAGGAATTTTCGGTGCAGTTTCTTGCTTAAGTAAATCCTCTATATATTGATGTGCTTCTGATCCGAATTCTCCAGCTTTGTTTTTAATAAAATTGGGATGTTTACTTGCATCTTCTATTAAAGAGTCAATACCTAATGAATTTATATCATCAGTTATGTTATTTAATTTAGATCTAATATAATCTAAAGCTACATTTTTCTCCCATTTGATTAAACCAGGTTTTGCTATCATTGATAATATTGACGTGACACTAGGAAGAGGTTCAGAAACTCCTGGTATCAAATAATATCTGCTGCCTTTGTCGTTAATTATGGAAATTTCAGATTTGTTTGTCATTTGGATTTAGATTTCCTGACAGATCTGCGCCGCTCAGCTCTTGTTTTTCCTTTATTTGTAAGTAATTGGAAAGTATTAAAATTATTGTAGTCTAAATTTATAATAATGATTGGAAGACATACTACAATACATGCTACAGCTATCCACTGAGCTTCTGTAAGACCCATAGCCCAAATTCTGTCATACCTTAAAAACGAAATGAAAAATCGTCCGAATGAGTAAAGAATTATAAATAATACCCATGTCATTCCATGAGGGTGTAATTTAAACCTTAAATACCAAATTGCGTAAACAGATAATAAATTCCATATCATTTCGTACATAATTGCTGGTTGAACAGGAACTCCAATACCTGATCCTTTCATTTTGCAATTTGCTACATCAGAATTAGGATGATCCCAACTGAAAGCAAATAATCCTTCATAAGCTTTGGAGCAATGTTCCCCATTAACAATATCNCCCAGTCTGCCTATTACCATAGCAAATAAAAGCGCAGGAGCTGCAATATCTGTCATTATATATTTAGGATACTTGTTTATATGAGCACATAATACTCCGCCTACAAATCCGCCTAGTACACCACCCCAAACACCTATTCCACCTTTCCATATTTTAAATATTTCAAGAGGAAGATCTCCGTAAAACCACCAATAATCTATTACGTGAACAACTCTTGCACCAATTACTCCGCCTATTATTCCCCATACTGCAACATGAAAAATATCTTCTTTTTCAACTCGATAATCTTTTGCCCACTCACCTACTAAAGCAACTGCAAATAAAACTCCTAAAAAGCTAAAAAATCCATGCCAACTTACTACCCAGTTGCCAAAACTGATTAATATAGGATCTATATTTACTTGAATTATGTTTTCCATATTTTTTAATTAAGAACTCAATATATATAGCTTATATGTTTATATATATTAAATAATAGTATTTATTAATATTTTATATTATATGTTAAAAAAATTATCAATCAAATTTTATATAGATGAATTTATAGATTATATTGTTCTTGAAAAAAATTTGTCTTCNAACACTGTAGATAATTATAGAAGNGATATTGTCCAATTTTGCAATTATTTTTATAAAAGTATAAATAATTCAGATTTCAAAATTTCAGAACACATTAATTCAGAAATTTTCACAAAATATATAAAATATCTTAAACTTAAAGAATACAAAACCTCCACTATGAATAGAAAAATTTCATCATTAAAAAATTACGTCAATTTTTTNGAAGAAGAAAAAATGATTGAATTTAATCCTCTTAAATATNTGAAACTNCCNAAAAACCCAAGAAAAATACCAAAAACNATTAACGATTCTGATATAGANATTTTANTGAATAATAATGANAAACTTAACATNAGAGAAAAANCTATTATNGANCTTATGTATGCTACTGGATTNAGAGTTTCTGAATTNATAAATTTNAANTTTAANGATATAAATTTCAAATCNATGACTATAAGAGTTTANGGNAANGGATCTAAAGAACGTTTGNTCCCAATTCATCAAAATGCTTTGNNTTTANTGAANNAATATTGGAAACTTGAAATAANCAAACANAATATNCAAATTAAAAAANGTNATAAAACNATTCTCAGNGAATATNTTTTTGTNAATAATTTCTCTAANAAACTTNCCNGACAAGGACTATGGTATATTTTAAAACAAATAGCAATGAAATTAGGGATTGATTCTAAAAATATTAGTCCTCATACTCTAAGACATACATTTGCAACACATCTTTTATATAATGGTGTTCCTTTGAGACATTTACAAGAGATGCTCGGTCACACCAGTATATCAACAACTCAGATTTATACGCACTTATCTGATAAATATGTTAAAGAAGAATATGACAAATTTAGTCCTAGAGTTAATTGATCGTTTAGTGTTAAAATAAATTATGAGTTCAAAAAGAAAAAAATCTAAAAATAAATCAAGAGCTAAAAGTAGCTTAGGTATATCTAGGAAAAAGAATTACACAAAAAATTCTCCGACAATCCAAGATAATAATGACAATCAAGTACCATCTGAGTTGTCATCAAATGATCCTATAGAACAAGCCACACAAAGTAGTGAAACAACTCTTTCATATCCTTATCTTAAAAGAGAAATATTTCAAATTGGTTCTACATTTACATTAATTAGTTTACTACTAGTGGGATTCGCATTCTTTATCTAATTTTGATTTGGAAAAAATAACTACAATTAGAAAAAAGTTTAACTATAGGTTGAAATCTGTACCAAAGTTACCCGGTGTTTATATTTTTAAAGATATAAATAATGAAGTTATATATGTTGGAAAAGCAATAGATCTTCAAAAAAGAGTTTCTAGTTATTTTGGAAACAAATCATCAGACTCAAGAATAAGTCACCTTAAAAAAAACATACATGATTTTGAGATTAATATATCACAAAATCAAAATGATGCATTGGTACTCGAATCATCTTTAATTAAAAAATTTCAACCCAAATACAATATTAGGCTTAAAGATGATAAATCATACCCGTATATTTTAATAAATTTAAATGATGATTATCCCAAGATTCAATACACCAGAAATATTACTTATAAAAATCAAAGTAAACTAAAAATTTTTGGCCCATTTTCTAAAGCTAAAGATGTTAGAAAAACAATAGATGTTTTAAACAAATTATTGCCTTATTGTACAACTCATGTTAGAAGATGTGTAACAGATTGTGAAAATGCTATATCTAAAGATCAATATCGTGATGTGATTACTCAAGTTATAAAATTCTTAGACGGAGATCAAAAATACGTGCTAAAACAACTTAACGAAGAAATGAATAAAGCCTCATTAAATAAGATGTATGAACGAGCAGGTAGACTGAGAGATCAAATAGATTCTATTAATGAGTTTTACAAATTATCTAAATCAAAATTTAATGACTCCAGTAAAATAGATTACATTGGTTTTAGCAAATCTGGCAATAAAGCAAGTTTTCAGTTATTTGAATCAAGATATAGCAATATAAACAATTCATTTAAATTTATTATGGAAGGAACTGAAAATCATAATGATACAGAAATATTAACTGCGTTTATTAACCAATATTATTTACAAAAACATGACAAACCTGAAATCATTATTATCCCTACCCTACCAAATTTACAAAATTTAAACTTAGAAGTCTTAAAATCGCAAAATAAACGTATAAAATTTAAAATACCTTGCATAGGTGAAAAAAAGCGAATATTAAATTTAGCAATCAATAATTCAAAATATAATATTGATCATGAGATACTAACATTATCAGATACAAATAAAACTTTAGAAAATCTTAAAGATAAATTAAATTTAAATAAAATTCCGAAAAGAATAGAATGCTACGATATTAGTAATATTCAGGGTACTGATCCTGTTGGAAGTATGGTCGTATTTACTAACGGAATCCCTAATAAATCAGAGTATCGAAGATATAAAATCAGAACTGTAAAACAAGTTGATGATTATTCAATGATGTCTGAGATGCTAACTAGAAGATTAAACAAATTGGATATTAATAACTCTGTATCAAAACCTGATTTAATTTTGATCGATGGTGGTATTGGACATTTGTCTGCAACTCATAAAGTTGTGTTAGAATCTCAATTTCCTAAAATACCAATTGCATCAATAGCAAAAAAACATGAATATATTTACACTCCTTATTCAAATAAACCACTTAACATAGATAAATTATCTAATGAAGGAATTTTGTTACAGCAATTGAGAGATGAAGCACATAGATTTGCTATTGGTTATCATCGTAAACTTAGATCTAAAAGATCACTTGATCATCCGTTACAAAAAATTAACGGAATTGGACCAGTTATACTTAATAGATTGCTTGTTAAATACAAATCCATAGAAAAAGTTAAGGGNACTCATTATGAAGAATTACTAAAGATTGATGGTATTAATTCGTCTTTGGCTAAAAAAATTTTAATAGAATTAAAAAAATAAAATATAATACAATGTAATCATATAGGTAAATTAGAATATGTTAGAAATATTAGACAAATTATATACNGGAGTTATTTACGACACTTTAAGAGATATGGGTGTGACTAATTGCGTTA
Organism: Chloroflexota bacterium; assembly: GCA_002710905.1. The sequence goes on from PAJB01000009.1 coordinate 19,734, forward strand.
TTAATCATGCTATAAAGCCAGTATATCCTGTAAAAAAATTATATGGATATATATGGACATGTGAAGGAAGTTATTCAAATGATGTTTCTATGGATGAATCTTTGTCTAGTTGGTCAAAAATGTTGAGTAATGCTCCTTCAGATCATGTTGTTATATGTTCGTCAAATAATACATCAAATAATGAAATAAATTTTCCAGAAGTATCTCATATGGGAGAATTGTCAGCTGAGGTATTAAAAAATAAAAATGTAAAAGGTTTTGTAACTGATGGTGGTACTAGAGACGTTGAATTTTTAGAAAAGATNAACTTGCCTGTATTTTGTACATATGCTACCCCTAAAGATATAGTTGGTAATTGGAAAATAATCAATGAAGGAAAAAAAATTACTATTAATTCGGCTTCTCTTAATAATACTATTCCGCAAACTGTTGAGATAAATACTGGGGATATATTTGTATATGACTCAGATGGAATAGTTATTATACCCTCAAAATTATTCCAAGAAGTGACAAATCTAGCTCTTAATAAAACAACTAAAGAAACTAATATGAGAGAATCNATACTAAATGGCATGGATCCACATGAAGCTTATAAAAAATATGGTATTTTTTAATATGAAAATGAAAAATTTAAGTAGAATATTNATTTTTTCTATATTAATNATTTCTGTTTTAATAATCTTTNTNCAAAGGGCATAAAAATTTCTAAAGGAAGATTAAATAACAAACATGCTATTGTTACTGGAGGGAACTCTGGNATAGGCAAAGAAATTGTAAAAGCATTTGTTCGTGAAAATTGTGTAGTTTCTATATTTGATATTAATTNTGATGATGACTATAAANATAATAAGAATGTAAAATATTTTCATACTGATATAACATCTGAAAAATCTATACAANAATCTCTCAAGGAATCAATTAAATTTATGGATTCNCTTGAAATATTAGTTAATAATGCAGGAATTGGTAAAGCTGGTAATGTTGTTACAACAACANTAACAGATTGGGATAGTATTATGAANGTAAATTTAACAGGTACTTATTTGATGACTAAAAATTCTATGCAATATTTAATNAANTCTAAAAATGNTTCAATAGTAAATATAGCATCAGTAGCCGGAGTTGTTGCTGTTAAAGATAGATTTGCTTACAGTACTANCAAAGGTGGNNTGATTTCATTAACAAAATCNATAGCTTTAGATTTTGTTAATGAAAATATTAGAGCTAACTCTATTTGTCCAGGAACTGTTAATACTCCATGGGTGGAAAGAATTACACAAGATTATGATAATCCGGAAGAAGCAAGAGAATTAATGCGTCAANGACAACCATTAGGAAGGCTTGGAGAACCTGATGAAATTGCAATGGCTGCAGTTTATCTAGCATCTGATGAATCTAAATTTATTACTGGTACATCTTTAATTATTGACGGCGGACTAACAATGTCGTAAATTATTTTATNATGTAACATTATACTTAAAGGATATTATTATGAAATCAATGGCNGCTATACAAACTGAATTTGGGAAGAATGTTCAAGTTGAAGAGATAGACATCCCNGATCCTACTGATGAACAGGTTATAGTAAAATTAAAATCAACAGGTGTTTGTCATTCNCAGCTTCATCATATGAAATCTCCTTTNGANAAAATGCAAAGACCTCTTTCTCTTGGCCACGAAGGAACAGGTTATGTTGAAAAAATTGGTAAAAAAGTAAAAGATCTAAAAGAAGGTGACAAGGTNATTGTTACTTGGGTTGGTAAAAACTCTTATACAGGNCCTCTTAAAGTNCCAAAAACTACAGCTTCATTCAANGGTGTCGAACTTGCTGGATTAACTTTTACATGGAGTCAATTCACAATTGTGCACGAAGATTTGGTTGTTAAAATTAAAGATGAATACCCTGATGATGTAAGCTGTATTGTAGGATGCGCTGTACTTACTGGTGGAGGTGCCGTTTTGCATACAGCAAAAGTAAAACCTTTTGATTCTGTAGCTATATATGGAATGGGAGGTGTAGGGTTATCCGCATTAAAAATGGCTTCTATGTTAAATGCTTATCCTATTATTGCTGTTGATATAGTTGATGCTAAGCTTTCATTTGCTAAAGAATTTGGTGCTACGCATACAATAAATTCNTTAGAAGAAGATCCAATTCAAAAAATTCACGAGATAACTAATGGAGGAGCAGATTTTGCTTTTGATGCCATAGGAGTTAAACAAACAATGGAACAAATACTNCCTTCTGTNAGAAATGGCGGATCAGGAGCAGAAAANATAGGTGGTAAAGCAGTTTTAATAGGNATTCCNGCNGAAAGCAGTATCACAGTTGATCCTGGAAACTTTATGTATTTTCACAAACAATATATTGGAAGCCTTGGAGCTACATACCCNGAAAGAGATTTTGATATGTATTTACAATGGCATAAAGAAGGCAAGTTTCCTTTGGATAAATTAGTAACTGATAGATATACTCTTGAGGACATAGCAATTGCTTGTGATGATTTACANAATGGAAAAATAACAGGTAGAGCTATAGTTGAATTTTAAATCACTTAATAATACTTCTATAAAAACAGTATTATTACTCTCTTTTATATTTTATTTCATCATTTCTTGTACTTCAGCAATAGATGATGACGTCATTTATGATTTGAATAATTTGCCAGATGATTTGTCTAATTCTATTTTATATAAATCATTGGATAGCGATATTAAAATTTTCACTAANAATAATCATCATGATTTACTTAAATCTGATGAACAGACAAAATATTATTGGCCTACAATTTCTAATGATAATCAATTAATTACTTATAGTTATATTACTGAGCAACAGGTTGATTATAAAATAGGCATAAATTTAGTTAATCTTGTTAATAAGAACACCATAGAAATATATAATTCCATATCAACCACAAAAAATGTTCTTTCTAACAATATTCCTCATTACATGAGCTGGGCACCGCAACAAAATATCTTGAATTACACTGTTGCTACTAATAATTATCCTTCATTGTTTATTTATCGAANAAATACAAACANATCAGAAAAACTCGTTGATTTTGGACCTTTATGGGTAAGCTGGAATGATANCAACTCACTTTCAGTTCACCGTCGAGANAAAAGATTCATATTTGAGATTACTGAAGATAATTCACAATTAATTGATACTCAAAACGTAAGTTTATATTACAGAATTGACGCGTGGCTGAANAGTAATGAAATAATTTCAATATTTCAAGATTTTGATATTGTAGGAATTGTTAAGTCTAACTTAGAAAACAAATCGAATTCATTAATAGAAAATATTAATGAATATTCAATGATAAATATTTCTCCAAACAAGCAATATTTATCTATTNTATCNTCAGATACCTACCCTGCCTCAGTCTACAAAAAATTCTATCTTTATGATATTCAAAATCAAAANATACTTTTAGAATCAAATAATTCTCCTGTTGGATATTTTTGGTCTCCAGACTCTTCGAAATTATTACTTATAACAAAACCTGATGACTCAGATAATTATCAAGTTAATATTGTGTACGTCAATGATCTTACAACAAAAAAAATTCAATCAATGAAATTTACAAGTGAGCAATTAGAAATGTTTATTTTTTCTGATCAATTTTCAAATTCTCATAAACTATGGTCTGACGACTCTNCAGAAATATTATTAACTGGTGATATAGAATTTGACAATATACTATCAGAAGGAAATCCTAAATCTANAGAATACAACGTATTTAAAATTAGTAATCTAGATTCAAATCCAATAATGACAAAATTGTTCAAAGGAACTATTGCATATTGGACAAATGATGAAAATTAAATATACTATATAAATTACAACTATATTTGTGAGGATAACATGGCTCAAAATGATTATTATTCAAAATTAGGTCTTAAGACAATTATCAATGCNGTTGGAAACCAAACAGTGTATGGCGGATCGACTCCTGTAGGCANTGTAAAAGAAGCTATGGAATCTTCTGAATCAAATTATATTGTAATGGAAGAATTATTNGAAAAAACAGGAGATTATATTGCCAAGTTACTTGGAACAGAAGCTGGTTATGTNACTTCTGGAGCAGCAGCTGCAATTACTTTAAGTGTGGCTGGTTGTATGGCAGGAACTGATAGTCAAAAAATTGCGATATTGCCTCGAACTGACGGAATGAAAAATGAAATTTTGATTCAAAAACCACAAAGATACACTTATGACAGATGTTTTGAATTATCTGGTGCAAAATTAGTAGAAGTTGGTACAGCTGATTTATGCACTGAATCTGATTTGGAAAATGCTATAAATGAAAATACTGTTGCAATTTCATATTATATTCAACCTGATGATTGGAAAGGNNGAGCTGTTTCGATAAAAAAAGCTTTAGAAATTGCACACCGCAATAACATTCCATTAATTGCTGATGCAGCATCACAAATCTACCCTATTGATTATATGCTTGAAACTGCTCAATCAGCTGATCTAGTATGTTTTGGAGCTAAATACTTTGGAGCTCCTCATTCAAGCGGACTTGTAGTAGGTAAAAAAGAATATATAGATAAAGTAAAAGCACAAAGTTTTATTGCATATCAACTAGAAGGCCGAAATGCTATGGGTAGACCAATGAAGCTTGATAGACAAGAAGTAATAGGGGCAACTGTTGCTCTCGAACAATGGTTAAACATGAATCATGAAGATAGAATAAACGAATATGTTACTAAGCAAGAATTAATCAAAAATATGATTGATTCTATAGATGGAATTTCAGCTCAAATAGTTGAAATACCTACATTCCATAAATATTCATTGAAAGTTTCTGTTGATCCANATGTGATTTCAGTAAATAAACTTGTTGAAGAATTAGCTAATGGCACTCCNAGAATAATGGTAGCACCTCCTGAAGATCCTAATGCTCATCAAAAAAAATCTGACATCACTGCTTCAGGTTACGGAACACAAAATGATGAACATCCTCATTTTATGATAGGTGTTACTGAAATCAACAATGAACAAGCCAAACAAATAGGCAATAGAATTAAGGAAATTCTTTCTTGAGTGAAAAAAAATTTGAATTTGCAATCATTGGTGCAGGATTAACTGGTTCTGCTGCNGCTAAATATATTAGTGAAACAGATACTAACACGGTNCTTATTGGACCTAGTGAACCAAATGACAAAAAAAATCATGAAGGAATTTATGGTAGCCACTATGATGAAGGTAGAATAACAAGAATATCAGANAGTCATTATGGATGGTCTTATCTTGCTAAAAAATCTATTGAAAATTATGACATCATATCATCAGAATCAGAAATAAATTTCTATGAAGAAGTAGGGACATTATCTATTGGAACTCCTGATTATTTTGANGAGTTAATGGANACATATAAAAAAGTTAATTTTGAATACTCTACACATGAAAATTTTGATTTGAAAAATAATTACAACTATNTAAACTTTCCANNAAATTCACAATTTGTTTTCGAATCTAAGAATGCGGGTCATATTAGTCCAAGAAAATTAGTTGAAGCCCAAAAACAATTATTCAAATTAAGAGGCGGAACATATATAGATGATTTTTCAATTAATATAAAAAAATCAAATGGTATATTCATAATACAAACAAATAATAATAATAAGATCAAAGCAAATAAGATATTGCTTGCTACAGGTGGATTTACAAATTTCACAAACATTTTAACAAATGACTTACCTACNAAAGTAAGAGGNCGTACNATAATTTTAGGTGAAGTAAAATCTCAATATATAAATGATTTGAAAAATTATCCTAGNTTTATTCATAAACCAAATAATGATGATGGTNNTAGAGAGTATACATATTGCCTACCAGCTATCAAATATCCCAATGGTAAAACATATATAAAAATTGGTGGTTCTAAACATTTCACTCATATAAATACGTATAACGAAGCAGTTGATTGGTTTAAAGGTAAAATTAATTCAAATGAAATTGAAGCAGTTACAAACGAATTGAATATGATTTATGATCAAAATTTATTTAGCTCATATCATTCTGATACATGTGTTACTACATGGACTANAACAATATACCCTATCATTGATGAAATAGAAGATAATTTCTTTGTATCAGTGGGCGGAAATGGTTCTGCGGCAAAATCGTCTGATTACATAGGACATATATCTGCAAATTTCTTTACTGATGCTAAATGGGATGATAATTTAGATCGTAATTTGTTTACTCTTAAATCAAACCAATTAAGTTAAGTGTAAATAAATAATATTTAACTACTTTGATTAGAAATATTATTCGTATTAGATAGTTATAGTGTAAATATCTTTTAAAAATCTATATTTATTATTGAAATCTAAGCCATAACCCACAACAAACTTNTCTGGTATTTCGAATAGAGATGTGTTTGCANTAAANACCTTAGANTTTATTNCTTTGTTTAACAAAACAGCAGTAATTATAGTTTTTGGATTTTTATTTTTCAATTCTTCTGTTATATATTTTAAAGTATGCCCAGTATCACATATGTCATCGATAACTAAGATATTCTTATTTTTAACATCGAATGTTATATTTTCAGAAGTGATTTTATTTCTTTCCATACCTTTATATGAGTTTATATCNATAAAATAAATATCATATTCGATATTAAGGTTATTACATAAATCTTTTAAAAATGGAACTGCCCCTTTTAATATACAAATAATGATTAATTCTTTATTAATGTATTCGGAATTAAGTTGAGTGGCAAAATTATTTATTTTGGATTGTATAGATTTATATTCAATCATGGTTTTTAATTCATGATTCATATTAAGTTACCAATTCTGTACAAACATTGGCATTACAATATGAGTATATTGGCTATCATCAGTTGGTTTAATNAACCCAGGATTTGAATCACCGTTTATTTCTAAAATAACATTTTCAGTATCAATGACATCTAGAACATCTGAAAGGTATTTACTATTAAAAGCAATTTTAGATGATTTCCCATTCGTAGATACTGGAATGATTACTGAATTTTCTCCAAGCTCATCAGTTTTTGCTGACATAAGTAATTTATTATTAGATTCTTCATTAATCTCGATTTTTATTATTCCACTTCCATCTTTTGCAAGAACTCCTAAACTTCTAACCGCTGACTTAAAGTCTGATTTAGGAATTGAGCATTGAGTAGTTGTGTTATCAGGNATNAGAGAATTAAAATCTGGAAAAGTACCTTGAGTTAATGTGGTGGTTAATTGATAATTATCCATCATAAANATTACTTGATTTGCAGCTGANGTGATAAAAATATTAACAGGNTTTTCTATCATGGGTAATATTCTNGATAATTCTGCNAATGATTTAGATGGAACAATAAAATCTAAATCNTCTACTTTATCTTCTATTTTGTGATGCATAATAGATAATCTGAATCCATCGGCTGAAGCCATAGTTAATGTATTGTCTTGAATAGAAAATTTAATACCTGTAAGCACAGGTCTTGACTGATCTTGAGCAGCTGAAAANATTACACTATTTATTAGTTTTAATAGGTCATTNGAGTTTATTGNTAGGTGAGGTGTCATATCATTCAATTCNGGTATAGGAGGAAATTCATCTGATGATTGNGTTATCAAATTTGAATCAAATGGTCCNCATTTAATATTTATATTATTTGTTTCANTATNNGAAGAAAGGTCTATATTTTGGTTGGGAAATGTTTTAATTAAGTCAGTTAATAATCGTGCTGGGATTGTAGTTTCACCTTCAGTACTAATATCTGCTCCAATCCATGTATTCAGTGCTAGCTCTAGATTGGTTGCTGAAAGTTGTAATTTCCCTTCTGCAGCCTTTAGTAATACATTTTGAGTTATTGGAAGTGTAGTACGAGTTGAAACAGCTCTAGAGATATTACTCAAAGCTTTATCTAAATTTTCTTGTGTGCATTGTAATTTCATTTTGACTAATTAAAATTATAAGTTTTATAAACATGCTAGTCAATAAATTTATTAAGCTCCTATAAAAGCATTATAAATTTCTTTGACAGATTTATTTAATATTGAAATATTTATTCTTATATCAACATAATTTGAATTGTTAATTATNCCGTAATTTTCAGCATTTAAATCTGGAAGAAATATATCNTTCTTTATTAAATGATTTCTTAATTTAGAATAATCATCAGTTGATTTGTATTCCATTTCAAACACATTGCTATGATTGTCTCTTATTAAAATATTAAACTTGTCTGTCATATTTAATTCATTGAACAATTTTAACCCATTATCATAAGAATCATTCATTTTATCTTCAAAACCTTCTAAATTACTTAATATCAACGCTGCATTTAGACTGCTATTAGGAATGCTTCCTCCAAACATTCGTCTAGTATTGAACATATTTGAAATTAATTTAGAATCACCTGCTAAAATTGCACCCCACGGAGCTCCAAAGTATTTCCATAATGAACAATATACAGTATCAAAATATTTTGTGTATTCGTGGATTGGAATTTTTGAAGCTGAAGTCATCATATACAATCTTGCTGCATCTAAATGAAGTTTTATATTGTTTTCTTTGGCAAAATCATGCAATTCTTGTAAATATTCAATTGTTAAAATTTGACCTTTTTGTCTTCGTACAGGTGATTCTATTGAAATACAACCTATATTCTTGGGTACTCGTGATATCGAATTTTTATGGATTATATCTTTGATTTCATCAATTGTGAAAAAAGAAGAATCTAATCCTAGCGGAATTAAATTTATCCCACTAATAGTTTGCAATGTATCACCTGAATCCTGGTATATATGACTTTGTTCTTGAACAAGAGCTTTGGAGTTTGTTCCTGACAACTCTCTTATAGCAAAATGATTTGCCATTGTACCAGTAGGTAAAAATATTGATTTTTCTTTATTTAGAATTTTTGAAAATTTATTTTCAAGTTCATCAACTATGCCACCAACAGAATATACATCTTGTTTAATTGTGGTTAAGTTATCAAGGCTGTTAATTTTATCTGCTATTAATTTAGGAGAGTTAGGCAGCCCGTCACCCGAAAAAGAAACTGAACATAGATCAGGTTTCATATTAATTTTTCATTTTCAAATACATCAGCTAATAATTTGATGCCTTCGTGGATTTCTTCAGGAGTATTATAGCTATAAGTTAATCTAAGATAATTATTTCTATCCCTATTTGCTCTGAACAAACCACCAGGATTGTATTTAACACCTCTATCAGCAGCAGTTTTTAATATATTCCATGAATCAGCACCCTCCGGTAATTTCATCCATAACATCATTCCACCATTAGGTTCAGTCCATTCACATGTATCAGGGAAATTTTCTTTTAAAGCTGAAAGCATAGCATCACGCTTTTGTAACAAAGATTTTTCAACCTCTAAACCATGATCGTAGCCATATTTATTTAAAAAACTATATGCAGCCATTGTTGCAAGTTGACTTGGGCTAGATCCAAATCGTATTTTTTCAAGTTCTTCCTTAACAATATCAGGTACAACTGAATAACCAATTCTCAATCCACAACCAAGAAATTTTGTATATGCAGAAATATAAGTAACAGAATCTTGGTCATCAAGTTCATACATTGGGGTTGGCAAAGGGTCTCCATCAATCCTGAAATCAGCATAGCTTTCATTTTCAAATATAGGAACATTGTATTTTTGTGCAATTTGTATTATTTCTTTTCGCCTGTGTAAAGGGATTGTGATTCCAGTTGGATTTTGGTAAACAGAAATCAGATACATAAATTTAGGAGTAATATTTTGTTTCTTGAGATTAGCAAGGTTTTCCTCTAAACTTTCAGGTATTATTCCTTCTTCATCACAGTCAATGTGAACTACATTAGCTTGTCTTGATAAAAGCATAGCAAGTGTGCCTAAATAGCTAAATTCTTCAATTAATACTGTATCACCCGGGTTAAGAAAAATATCTAACAAATTTTCTATTGCACCGCCGGCTCCTCCGCTTAAAACAATTGAGTCTGCATCAGTATTTAATCCTCTGAGAGTTGATAATCTTTCGGCTATTAAATTTCTTAGATCCGGGTAACCTTGAGGATCGGGATAAGGAGCTAATGAATTTCCATCTTTTAGAATAATATCTTTTGTAGTTTCTGCAAATTGATCATAATTCATGCTATGTTGATCAGTATAAGTTATTGAGAATGTATATTTTGTATCATCACGTAATCCATCAGGAAATGTAACTTCAGGTTTGTTGTCATTTACAAATTTACTACTATATTGCATGTTGGTCCTCCAATAAAATATTTTACGTCAGTTATGATAACATATATTAATTATTAATTATTACATTTGAATTACTTAAATATTGTTAAATAAATCATTGCTATGCACAAAGTTTTTATAACAAGAAATTGGCATCCGAATGCTGTAAATTTACTTTCCAAATATTTTGAAGTTAAAGTTTGGGATAAATCAAGAATTCCAACAACTGAAGAAATAATAGAAAATGCTAAAGATTGTTTTGGTATATTTACTGAGTTTGACGACAAGATTAATTCCAAAATCATCAAATCATTAAAATCATTAAAAGTTATTTCAAACAGAGCTGTAGGATATGAAAATATAAATATAAAATTTGCAAATACTAATAATATAAAAATTGGCAACACACCAGGCATATTAGTTGAAACATGTGCTGATTTTACTATGGGATTAATGCTTGATTTAGCTAGAAACATTACATTTTCTAACAGAGGTGTGACTGATGGAAAATGGATTTCTTTTGATCAAACACCATATTTAGGCACTGATGTATATAACAAACATCTTGCTATTGTTGGGTTGGGACAAATTGCAACTGCATTTGCAAGACGTGCTGTTAATGGATTTGGTATGAATGTTTCATATTGGTCTAGAAATAGAAAACCTCAAATCGAATCTGAATTAAATTTACAATACATTGATTCTGTTAATGAGTTAGTAAAATCATGTGATTATTTATCAATTCATTGTGCATTAACAGATGAAACTTACAGAATTATAGACAAAGAACAATTTACATTAATGAATAATGTTAAATTAATTAACACATCTAGAGGTCAAACAATTAATCAAGATGAATTAATTAATGCAATAAACAACGGTAATATAGAATCAGCAGCTCTAGATGTAACTGATCCCGAGCCACCAGATTACAAATCAAATTTAGTAAACCATCCCAAAATATTAATAACCCCCCATCTAGGAAGTGGTAGTAAAGATACATTTAATAAAATGGCAGAAATGGCAGCTATGAATATAATAAATGTATTTACTAATAAAAAAATGCCTTCTGAGGTAGTTCTATAACTATAATTTTATCCAACTACTTCTTCAAAAACTCTTAAATAATTTAATCCCAACATTTTTTTAATTTCATCTTCGTTAAATCCACGCTCAGCAAGTTTTATTGTCAAATTTGGCCAATCTGTAAAATCATTATAACCTTCTAGTTTAATATCAGTTGCAGTTGGCCCGTTGACTCTATGTTTTTCTTGCCAACCTTGCCAAGAAAATTCGCCAGGTTTTGAAAATGGCATTTCAACTGGATATTCAAACAACGATTCTGTACCAGGTCCTGGACCCATTTTATCTGTCCCAATACATACATGATCAATACCCATTACATTAACAAGATGTTCAATATGTTCTGCCCAATTATCTAAGTTACCTACATTAGTTCCTTGAATGAATCCAGGAATTATAACAACCCCAAAAAATCCCCCGTTATCAGCAATGGCTTTTGCTAATTTATCTGTTTTTCCTCTATCATGTTTAAATACAGATGCGCTAGCAGAATGTGTTATTACAACCGGTGTTTTTGATACCTCAATGGTATCCCATCCAACTTGTTCACTACAATGACTAACGTCAACTAATATTTTAGAATCATTCAATTTAGAGACTAATTCTCTTCCAAAATATGTTAATCCACTTTGATGATATTCAGTGCACCCATCTCCTACTAAATTTCTTAAATTATAAGTTAATTGAACAACACGTAACCCCAAATTATAGAAAAAATCCACTTTTGATAAATCAGTTCCAAATGGGAGAGTATCTTGAAAGTCAAAAATCACACCATATTTGTTAAGTTGGTGTGATTCTCTGATATGATCACCTGTTGTTACAAGCATTAATTTTTCAGGAATTGAATTTATGATTCCTATAGCATTAGAAATACCTGTTACAGATGTATCGTAGGCAGTTTCAATTCTTGAGGGGCCAGCGTAAGTTCCACTAGCAACATTAACACCTGATTTGTCCCACATGTCAATATATTGATTTCTAGCATCTTGGTCATTCTGAATTTCGTCGGCCATCATATTAGATAATAATCCTCTTGCTTCTGCTCTTGTCATACCTTCTTTGAACCAATCATCTAACGCTTTTCTCATATTTTCTGTAAATAACGCACCAGAAGTAATAGGAGGTTGTTGCGAGTCTATCACTAAGGATTCGTTATGAAGTTGAATAGCTTCTTCCTTACTTAAAACTTGTTTGGATCTAAATGGCATATTATTTTCCTTTATTTAATTTATTAAAAAATTCTTTATTATAAAATTTGCCTGATGACACTTTTTCGTCAATTGATTTTGATTTAATAATTTCCTCGTGCTTTGTATGTTCTTCAGCCCAAGTTAATACATCAAGTATAATAAAATTAGGCACAACTACAACTCCTTCGTCATCGCCTATAATTAGATCATCTGGTTGAACTAATACTTCGCCACAGGCAATTGGTATATTATATTCATAAGGATAAACATCAGGTATTCCCACTGAAGCTGTCCTTGAAGCAGAAAATATTTTAAATCCATATTTCTTTACTTCACTTAAATCTCTGATTGCTCCATCAGTAACAACACCTTCTGCATTATTGATATGTAAATTTAAAAATTTAACATCACCTCCAACACTAGCATGTTTTAATCTCATAGCATCAATAACAAGGACATTTTGTTCTGTGCAATCACTCATTGCTTTAAATTCTGGAGATTGTTCATGTTTTGGTAAATTAGTAATAAGATCAAATCTAGGTGGTAACATTCGTAAGGTTTTTGCGAAACCAACCATTTTTTTTCCTTTAGTTTGATTAATTACATTTTTCATATAAATTTTTTCATATCCAGTGTCTGTGTTATATTCTTTTAATGCATTATGAATTAATGTTGCTCTTACGCCACTAAAAACTGTTGCGGCATCAAGATTTCTATATCTTTCGATTATTTCTTTTTTATTCATTAATTTATTTTCATACTATTGGTAAGGTTATATGAGAAGGATATTTTTCAGAAAAATATACTGAATTATTTGCAATGGTTTGTTGTGTATTTAAACCAATTGGCTCACCTGTATTTGGATTAAAATCAAATTTAGGGTAATTTGAACTTGAGACATCAACTCGTATCCTATGCCCTTTTTTAAATATATTACTTGTGGGATATAAAATGATTTTAACTTTGTATACTTCGTTTTTTTTCATGAATTCTTCCTTAGTAAACGAATTTCTATATCTCATTCTAATTATTCCATCTGTAAGATTTAAAGAAAAACCGTCAGGAAAATCTTTTGTAGATGGATATACGTCAATTAGTTTTACAGTAAAATCAGTATCCATACAGTCTGAAGACACATAAAGTGTTGCTTCGATAGGACCTGTTATTTCAGTATCTTCTGNTAATAATTCAGATTGAAAAGNAAGTACATCTAATCTTTCTGACAAATTATTGTATGGTTCTTTAGTTCCATAAAATCTTTTTTCTTGTTTCTGATTAAAACCACCTGGTTCAACAATGTTGTATCTTCTAGCCGCTGCAGGAACTTCATGGGGTGATCTGAGTCTTGAATCAACTGGTCGCAAACCTGCTAATGATGAAATATTTGCACCGATAGTTGGAACTGGATTAGAAGGATCATATGTAAAAGTTATAGACTCATTATTAGTTGATTGTACGGTTGATAAATTATTCTTTGAATCAAGGTAAAATTTCGTAAATTTAGATCTTTTTAATGGCCATTCTTGTTCTTCTCTCCAAAAACCTCCATGAAAAATTCTTCCTTCTTTAGTTTTATGCCCATCACCAGAGCCCATNACAAATAGTTTTATTGGATTTTTATANAAGTAATCTGAATCAGAATTATTTTTAAACCATTTATTGTACCAGGCTAAGTGAAAGTCACTAAAACTTCCAATTGACGCTTCTTTACCAAATTCCAAATCACCAGAATACGTTAATTCTGGCTGAGTTGTTCCGTGTGTCCATGGTCCAATAATCACTTTTACTTCAGAATTTTTAAGTTTACTTAATCCATCATAGTTTTCAAGTGTGGCTCTTGTATATGAATCATACCAGCCTCCTACATAAATCATTGGGATATCAGGGTGTTCATTCCAAAACTCATCTATTGCAAATCCGGGTTGCTTCCAAAATTCATCATATTTTGTTTTAGTTAAAATATCGAATGCCCATTTTTCATAACTAGGTACTAAACTTAGCGGTGTCAATCCTTTTTTTATAGGCCAATTATTTAACAAATTTTCAAAACTATAGTTATTTAATGCAAAATCAGTATCAATATTTTTAAGATCTTTGTTTGTATTTAAAGCTGAATGCCAAAACGCCCAAGCTATAAATCTTAGTTCCATAGCTCCGCTTTGTCTTACTGTAGATGTGAATGCGTTACTTCCGCCCATATTTACAATCATTGCATTTAAAAATTTTGGATTCTGTGTAGCAGCAGCACTTTGTGTCCAGGCTTGATATGATGTTCCAAATGTACCNANAGGACCTTTAAACCAATTTTGATTTCCTATCCAATCTAATGTGTCTGCACCATCTTCTGCTTCTTGCGTCAAAAAATACAATTCACCTTCTGAGGCATAACATCCTCTGCAATCTTGNGCTATNACAATATATCCATTTTGACAAAAATGATTATATCGTTGAGTTAAATTAAGAGCTTTTTTGTCGTATGGAGTTCTTTCAAGTAAAATTGGCAAGTCATAAATAGGTTTATGACTTGCATCCGATGGAAAATATATATCAGTGTATAAATTAACACCATCACGCATTTTGATTTTTATATCCTTATTTATTGTCACATTATGTNTATTCATGATCTTATTTAATTAGATAATAAATATGATAATAACTCATCACAATATCATCATCAATCCATTTTTTTTGTTTACATATTNATATTATTTATATAGAATCACTTCTATGAATACAAATAATTTTGTTAATAAACTTTCTGAATTAGACTCTGATTCAACTAGTAAGTTTGGTGGTAAAGCGTCGAATCTAGGAGAGCTTATAAAATCAGGAATAAATGTTCCTCCAGGGTTTGCCTTAAGTAAAGACTTATACTTTGATTTTATTCAAAAATCTGATATCCAATCTACAATAGAAAAAATACTAAGTAATTCTGAGAAAATGGGAATATCTGAGCTTCAAAAAGCTTCCACACAAATAAAAAATTTAATTGACAAATCCGATTTAGATGTATCGATAATCCAAGAAATATCTAATCAATACAAAGAACTTGGGTCACCTAGAGTTGCTGTTAGATCTTCTGCTACATCAGAAGATTCAATGGAAGCATCATTTGCTGGACAGCAAAATACGTACTTAAACATTCAAGGTCTTACCTCTTTAATGGAAGCAATCAAATCTTGTTGGGCATCTGTATTTGAAGCTAGAGCCATATTCTACAGAAACAGCCAAAATCTACCACATTTTGATTCCGGTATGTCAGTTGTAATACAAACAATGGTCCAACCCGATGTGAGTGGTGTAATGTTTACATTAGAACCAACAACACTTGATAATGAAAAACTAGTTATTGAAGCTGCCTTTGGATTAGGTGAAGCCGTTGTTTCAGGTCTTGTAACGCCTGATTACTATGTCATAGACAAATCAACTCAGACAGTTTTGAGACAAAAAAACGTACAACAAGTATTTAAAATTGGACTGAACGAAGATAATAATGACGAAAGTATATTCTCTAGTGACATTGAAAATCAAAATATTAATATTCCACTAACCCCTGAAGAAAGTGTTAAACCTAAATTAAATTTAGACGAATTAAAGAAATTGTCTGAACAAGGATTGTTAATTGAGCAGCATTATAAATATCCTCAAGACATTGAATTTGCTGTAAAAAATGGAGAAATCTTTTTGCTTCAAAGTCGTCCTGTTACAAATTATGCAAGAGGTGTTTTAAATACTGATAAAGTTAATCTAGATGTTTCAAATGCTACTATGATTATCAAAGGATCTGGTGCAAGTCCAGGTTTTGGAGCTGGGAAAGCTGTTGTAGTAAAAGATCTTAAACAATTAGACAAAGTTAAAAAAGGCGATATTCTAATAACTGAAATGACTACACCTGACTTTGTTCCTATAATGAGAATAGTATCTGGGATCATAACTGATAAAGGTGGTAGGACATGTCATGCTGCTATTGTAAGTAGAGAATTAGGGGTTCCCTGTGTAGTAGGTGCTTATGATGCCAAAAGCGGAAAATCAGCTACATCTGAAATAAATTCTGCAGATAAAATTACTATTGATGGAACAAATGGCTATGTCTACGAAGGCATCATAGATATACCAGAAAAAGAAGTTGACGAAGAATCTAAATTTGAAACTAATACTAAAGTGTACGTTAATTTAGCAGACCCCGTTTCTGCACCAAAAGTCTCTGATAGAAATGTTGACGGGATAGGACTACTAAGAGCTGAATTTATTATCGCAAACATTGGAGAGCATCCTAAGTATGCGATGCAAAATGATCAAGGTGAAGACTGGTCAAAAAAATTATCTGATAATATTTCTATTTTTTGTGAAAGCTTTGGTAAAAGACCAGTTGTATACAGATTAACTGATTTTAAAACCAATGAATACAAGAATCTTGTTGGTGGCTCAGAATTTGAAGATGACGAAAACAATCCAATGATGGGTTACAGAGGTGCAATTAGATATATTAATGACCCTGATGTTTTTCAATTAGAAATTAACGCGATACAAAATGTAATGAAAAAATATGATAATTTGGTCATAATGGTACCTTTTGTTCGAACACCTGAAGAATTGCGTCAAGTTATGAATATATTAGAAAAAAATAATATTTCAGCTAGTTTAGGCCATAAAATTTGGATGATGGTTGAAGTACCATCTAACGTTATATTAATAAACCAATTTATTAATGAAGGAATAACCGGTATATCAATCGGATCAAATGATTTGACAGAATTAACACTAGGTGTTGATAGAGACAATGAAAGATTAGAATCATCGTTTGATGAAAGAAATCCGGCAGTATTGTGGGCATTAGAAAGAGTGATTACTGCTTCAAAAAAACAGGGTATTACTTCTTCGATATGCGGACAAGCTCCATCGTTCTTCCCGGATTTAACTGAAAAACTTGTTAAATGGGGAATTACTTCTGTTTCAGTCAGTCCTGACAGTATAGATAAAACAAGAAATTTAGTTTACCGAATTGAACAAACATTGTAATGAATAAAGGTATTGTATCCTGTCCTCAACCAATAGCTGGTGAAGTAGGGATTAAAATTTTAGAAAATGGAGGGAATGCTTTTGATTCCGCCTTAGCTTCTGCTTTCTGCCAATGGATTCTTGATCCTTTTATGTGCGGATTAGGCGGTATGGGAATTGCCCAAATATTTGATAGTAAGACACAAAAATTAGTTTCAATAAATTTTGCTGGTACTGCTGGAAGCAAATGTACTGAGAACATGTGGGCGAAAGATGAAGTTACTAGAAGTGAAGTATCAAATTTATTTCAATTTTCTGATTTCAGGAGTGAAATTGGGTATACGTCAGTAATGACTCCAACAGTATTAGCTGCTTTTCACGAAATTTATACGAAATATTGCTCAATGCCTTGGAATGATTTATTACAACCTGCAATTAAACTTGCGAAATCCGGATTAATTGTAAATTCTAATTTAGATCAGTATTTTCAAACAGGATATGCTGGTAGCGACAAAGATCAAAATCCTTTGCAACCCAATACTTACCAAAGAATAACTGCATCAATAGGAAGTAAAAATAAATATACAAAATCTGATGGTTCAGTTTATACATTAGGAGAAACCATTGATATGTCAGATTACGCTAATACCCTAGCGTTGATATCTGAAAAAGGCGCACGAGAGTTTTATGAAGGAGAGTTGTCAAAAATTATTGTTGATGATATTAGTAATAACGGTGGATTTGTTACAAGTGATGATTTAAAAAATTATAAACCTGATTTTGAAGACCCATTAAAAATAAATTACCTTGATTACCAAATTACTTCTCCCCCACCCCCAAATACTGGTATGTCAGTATTACAAATGTTTAAATTAATCGAACCTTTTCAAAGTAAAATTAAGACTCATGGTTCGTATGAATATTTAAATGTCTTAGCTAATGCTATGTCTATAGCTCACCAAGACAGATTAGATTACAACGCTGATCCAAAATTTGCAGATATCCCCGTATATGAAAAAATTCTAAATGAGTCATACTTAAAGCAAAAAATTACTGATATAAATAATAATGTAATTCCAACATCTGGCAATACAGAGAATGGATCAACAACACACATAAATGTCGTTGATACTAAAGGCAATTGGGTTGGAATCACGCACACATTAGGTTGGGCTTCCGGAGTTGTTACACCAGGTTTAGGCTTTATGTATAACAATGGTATGAACTTAGCAGATCCCAGGCCAGGGAATCCTAATTCTATTGCTCCAGGGAAAGCAAGAGGTTCTAATATGGTTCCGACTATGGTACTTAAAAATAACAAACCAATTAAAATATGCGGAGCACCAGGTGGAGCGGTAATTGTTAGTGCCGTATTTCAATCGCTTTTGAATTCTATAAATTTCAACATGACCGCAACAGAATCTGTATCAGCACCAAGAATACATACTGAAAGTGGGAAAATATTTTTAGAATCAAGATTTAGAACTGATTACAAAGATAAATTGATTAACGATGGATTTGATGTTGTTCAACAACCTTTTCCTTTAAACCCAATGATGGCAAGAGCCCAATTAATTACATATGATGAAAGTACTAATACCTATGATGGCGGCAGCGATCCTCGAGGTGGTGGAGTAGTATATAAAATTTAACATGAAATTTTTCCATCTGATAAATTATAACAGCTTGATTATCTGTGTATCTTTATTGATATTATCGTTAATGTTATTTTCTTTTTTGTACAGAAGTAAACCCTTGATTTTTATCACAATATCTTCTTTAATACTTGGAATAATTTTTATATCAACATATAAATTGCAAGATAATTCAGGTGATCAAAAATATATTAATGATGTGATAACATCTAATCAATATACATTAGTTTATCTGCATAGCAATTTCTGAGCGGCATGTGTTGCATATAAACCTCAGGTTCTGAAGTTAAAAAACACATTAAGTGATTCTACAATTACTTTTGTAGATTACGAAATTAGCACTAAACAAGCTGACGATTTTATAGATAAATATAAATACAAATCAGTTCCTCATGTCATGCTTTTAGACAATAGAGGAAACTTAATTGATAAGTGGCAATTTATACCAAACCTAAATCAAATCAATCAATCAATATCTAAATAGATTTTAATCCTGGTATGTTACTTTTATAGATTAAATCTTCAAAATCAGCCAACCCGGTTTCTTGCATTGCTTTAAGTTTATCAAATTGTTCGTCTATTTCAGAACTTACTTCTTTAAACACACCAAAAGATTGGTCTGTTGGTTTAAAATCAGCACTATCGACAACTGGAATCAAGCCAGCCAATTTAACATTTAATACTACAGGAACATTAAGGCGATCTCTAGCTCCTCTGTAATCACTGAATACCATTGAATTTTCAATATCATTAAGATCAGCTATTAGTTTTTCGCCATCTTTTTTAATTTTATCAAAATTTTCAACATTTTCAGATCTGGAAATCCAACTTTTGATTTCTTGTTGATTTACTCGTACAATTTCTACAGTTTTATGAACATCTGACAATTTTGAATTGATATCTTGCAAAAGTTCGTATTGATCATTAAGATCTTTCTCAGAAGCACTTACTCTAGGGTCTTTAACAAGTGTAACTGTAGTACTTAGAGTTGTTGATTTTTTACCTTTATTTAATATTAATTCTAATTTGTAATCACCAGGAGTAACCATAGGTCCTGATACCCCAGCTGTAAGTTGTTCGCCTTCAAGTTTATAAGGATCATTAGCATACATATCCCAAATAAATTCATTAAAGCCTTTGTTTATTTTTAACTCAGACTTCTTTTTACCTGGTCCTTTTACTAATGGTTTTTCATCCTTATCATTATCCTCTGTAGACATTGATCTGACTTCGTTACCTTTTGAATCGGATATTATAATTTCAGCACTGTCGAATTCATCATTAAGATAAAAAACAACAGGTACTCCCATAGGAGGATTTTCTCCTGAATCTAAATATTCAGTATGAACAACACCATTGGCATCTTTGGTTTTTTCTATTAAAACAGGTGTACCTAGAGATGCCATGTAAGCTTTAGCATTGTCTGGGCCTCCTCCGAATAATCTGAATCCAAATGGCGGTAATATTCTATAAGTAGGAGCTGGTTTGAATATAACGTTTGAATCTTTATCAGTACTATTAAGTTGTGATATTACTGTTATATCATCTAGTATCCAAAATGCTCTACCATGAGTTGCTAGTACCATATTATTATCTTTAATATCAATATCGTATACAGGAACTACAGGTAAAGTAGAAGATTCTAATTTAGTCCAATCACCTCCGTCGTTAAACGATACAAAAAGACCAGTTTCTGTTCCAACGTATAAAATGTTAGAATCATTTTTATCCACTCTAATTACTCTAGTAATTTCATTTTGAGGGAATGATTTATCAATTCTAGTCCATGATTTACCGTTATCAGATGTTTTGTATATGATGGGGGTATAATCATCTAACATATTTTTTGTAGCAACAACATACGCAGTTGATTTATCATGTGGAGATAATTCTATAGTATGAATTCTAGCCCACTTTGGAAAATCTTTAGGTGTTACATCTTTCCAGCTATTTTCATTAGAATCAGCTCCGTCTGTAGAAATATGTATTCGACCATCATCACTTCCTGCCCACATTAATCCTTTAACATAGGGTGATTCTATAAATGAATAAATAGTGCAATAAGTTTCAGCTGCAGAAGTATCTTTAGTAATTGGGCCTCCAGAAACTTCTTGTTTTGATTTGTCATCAGTTGTCAAATCGCCACTTATTTCTGTCCAAGTTTGACCTTCATTCGTTGATTTGAAAACTTTATTCCCAGCAACGTACAAAGTTTTACTATCATGAGGTGAAAATTGGATTGGGAAAGTCCATTGGAATCTATATTTCATTTGATCTGCACCTTTCCCTGTGTTCATTACTGGCCAAACTGTTATAATACGTACTTGCCCAGTTTCGTGGTCATATCTTAAAAGATTCCCACCACCTCCAGGAGAACTTCCAATAGCACCGGAATATACAATGTTTGGATTATTAGGATCTGTAACGATATATCCACTTTCAGATGTACCTGTAACATAAGCATCCGACCAGGTTATAGCGCCTTTTTCTGTTCTATATGGAACACTTATTGCAGAGTTATCTTGTTGAGTTCCATAAACTCTATATGGGAATTGATTATCTGTGTGAACATGATAGAATTGGGCAGTTTTTTGATTGTAAATTGTTGACCATGTATCTCCACCGTTTAGAGAAACATTAGCACCTCCATCATTACCTTGAATTAATCTGTTACTATCATTCGGGTCAATCCATATATCATGATTGTCTCCATGTGGCGTTGTCACCAATTCAAAGTTCTTACCGCCGTCAGTAGATTTATAACAACTATAATTCATTATCCATACTGTATTTTCATCTGATGGGTCCGCAATAATATGCTGATAATACCAAGGTCTTCCCTGTAGATCTTGGTTGTCCGATACAAGTTCCCAGTTTTTTCCATAATCTTCAGTTCGATACACTCCTGTATCGATTTCTGATTCAATTGTAGCCCACATTCTTCCTTCTTTTGCAGGGGATATTGAAACACCCATTCTTCCTTTTAAACCTGCAGGTAAACCAGGGTTATATGTTATATTTTCCCAATTTTCACCAGCATCAAAGGAAATGTATATTCCTGAATCAGGGCCACCACTTTCAAGGTTCCAAAAACTTCTTTTTGCTTGCCAAATTGCAGTAATTAATATTTTAGGATTACCTGTGTCCATAGCTAAATCTGCTGCACCAGCTTTGTCACTAACATAAAGAACTTTTTTCCAAGTCTCACCACCATCAGTGGATTTAAATATACCTCTGTCCTTATTTGATCCAAATGCATGTCCTAGTGCACCCACATAAACTGTTTCAGAATCAGTAGGATCAATTCTTATTCTTGAAATATGCATAGTGTCAGATAAACCAACATGTTTCCATGTACGTCCTGCATCGGTAGATTTGTAAACTCCGTCACCAGGTGAAACGTTACCTCGGATTTGAGATTCTCCTGTTCCAACATATATGACATTTGGGTCTGATTCAGCAATCGCAAGAGCACCAATTGAGGAAGTGTTTAAAAATCCGTCAGATATATTTTTCCAAGTTGTCCCCGCGTCATCTGTTTTCCATACTCCTCCAGCACAAGCACCAAAGTAATATTCATTCAAATTTGTTGGGTGACCAGCTACTGCAACAACTCTACCGCCTCGAGGAGGACCAATGTTTCTCCATTTGATATTATTTAAAACTTTATTTTTTGTATCTGATTTCATGATTTTCTCCTAATAATTTTTATATGCCTATAGCTTGGCCGTCTTTACGAGGTTCTGAACCCCCAATAATTATATTACCATTTAGTTCGATTATCTGACCACCACCAAAGTTTGGAGTAGGATCGCTAACTATTATTTTATGACCAATTTGTTTTAATTTATTAATAAGATCGTTTTCAAATATCGATTCTATTAAGACTGTATCTTTTTTAATATCTTTTTCTTCATCATCCCATGGAACAACACTAAATCTTGGATAATCTAATGCTTCTTGTGGAGTCATACCTTTGTCAATCAGATTTGTTAGTACCTGAAAATGACCTTGAGCTTGTTGCATTCCTCCCATCACACCATAGCAATATTTTAAATCTTTATCCTTGGTTACCATACCTGGTATCAAAGTATGAAAAGGTCTTTTGTTTGGTTGAAGATAATTAGGATGATTTTTATCCAAACTAAAACTAGATCCTCGATTTTGTAAAAAGATTCCTGTTTCTGGTACCACTATACCCGATCCAAAGCCTTGATATAAACTGTTAATGAATGAGCAACCGTTTCCATCTTCATCTACAACTGTAATGTAAACAGTATTACTAGTATCAATCTTGATTGTTGGTTCATAATGATTAGCTTTATTTTTATTAATTAATTTACGTTTTGAATCTGAATAATTTTTTGATAATAATTCTGGTATAACATCTTTAGTAATATCAAAATCAGTAATATTAAACAATCCGTCAGAAAAAGCAGCTTTTACTGATTCAATTTTGAGATGAATTTCATCATCTAAATTCATTGTGTCATTATTTGTGAAACCTTCATAAATATTAAGAGACATTAGAACATTCAATCCTTGAGTATTTGGAGGGCATTGCCAAACAGTATAACCTTTATAGTTAGTATTAATTGGTTCTACCCAATCCGCAACATGATTAGCAATATCATCTTGGTTAATCCATCCACCAAGAGATTTAATATGATTAGATATTCTATTAGAAATATCACCGTTATAAAATGCATTTGGACCGTCATCCATTATAGTTTTTAAAGAATTTGCAAGGTATGGAAGTTTTTTTAATTCACCAAATTGAGGAGCATTTGGAGTCAAATATTCTGGGAAATTGGGGTCTTCTTGAATTTTAGAAACAGAATTATTCCAACCTTCAGCAATTATTTCACTGACAGGGAATCCATTTTTGGCGTATAAATAAGCAGGCTCAATTATGTCAGACAGGGATAATTTTCCAAATTTATTAACAATTGATTCCCATCCTCTAACTGCGCCAGGCACTGAAACTGAATACGGTGATGTAGCCGGAATCGATTTATATCCTTTTTTTATTAATTCATCTGGATCGGCATTAGAAGATGATCTTCCACTTGAATTAAGCGCATAAACTTTTTTTTCATCTGCTTTATAGTAAAGAGCAAACACATCTCCGCCAATACCAGTGGACATAGGTTCAACAACATTCAAAACTGCTGCTGCTGCAACAGCTGCATCAACAGCATTTCCACCATTTTTTAATATTTGAATCCCAGATTGAGCAGCTAGTGATTGGCTTGTAGCAACAATTCCTTTATTAGATAGTACATTAGATCTTCTAGAGTTAAATTTCATATTATTCCTTTATTGATTTTTCATAAGTTAATTCTTTAATGATATTTATAACTGCATCAACAATACCGTCTTCAGACAGTATTGGTAATTTTTCTTTTTTTATCAATGGTTCTATATCTTTATATTTATCTGTAAATGGTATGTGAATAAATATAAATTTAGTGTTTAATTTTTCAGTTGATATTTTATGTTGATTCCAATAAAAATTAGCGTTGCACATGAACCTTCCTGCATTTTCAGATATCTCTGATTTAACACTTTTATTAGAAATTTCATTTAACTTATTCAAATCTAATGTATTATGCAAATCATTGGCGTTAGGTATGATATGATCTCCATCTAAAATTATTCCATCATTATCAGGTGATACAGAACTATACACATTTTGAGCCACATATTCTAGATTCAAGCACTTTCTAGAGGCGCCTAATCCTAAGCTGATTATCACATCAGGATCATAAGAGTACAAATCATAAATTTCACTTTTTATTGTAGAATATTTACACTGTAGAATTTTATTTAGAACATTAATATTTGATTTATTATTAAAGTAATTTGTAACTCGATCTGCTACAGAAATTGTAGGATTAAATTTATATTTAGAAAATTGTTCGAAACTTGTTATTATTAAATTTTTCATTTTAAATTCCTAGTAATTCATATATTTTATCTTGAATTGAATTCTTATCAAATCCGTAGTACTCATATAGATCAATTTGATCACCTGATTGGCCAAATTCGGAAATACCAATAGTATTTGATTTTGTGCCAAGTGCTGATCCAATCCAATTAAGCGAATGAGGGTGTCCATCTATTATGCATAGTGAAGGCAAGATTGTATGTTCATTTAAAATTCGTTTCAAGTGAAAATCAGTAGGATTATTTTGATAGTCTCTGTATAGAGGACCAGGACCAGTTATATTAACTAAATTTGATGATATTCCTTCATCATAGAGTTCTTGTTGTGCTTTGATTGATTCATGAAACACGGCTCCTAATGAAAAGATATTTACTTTAGGATTATCATTATCAGAAATATTAGAGTTAAATACATAAGCCCCATTAAGTACTTCATTTCTTAGTTTATCTTGATTTTTTGACGAGTTATATTGTGTAAATAAATCTTGATCTAATTTAGAAGTTGTTAATCTTAGGTACATCGATGACGTTCTTGATATAACGTTCTTCATACCTGATAAGAATATCCATTCTAATTCTTTTCCAAATGTAGGTTCATAATAATCTAATTCAGGCATCTCCATTCCAATAGATGGAGTTATCATACTTTGATGCAATCCTCCTTCAGGACTCAAAGAAACGCCTGAGGGTGTTCCAATCATTATAAATTTGGCTCCAGAGTACACTCCATAGAAAAGAGCATCAAGTCCTCTTCTAATGAAAGGATCATATAATGTTCCTATTGGGATCAAAGTTTTTCCAAACAATTCTTCAGTTAATCCTAATTGGCCTAAAGCCATAAATAAATTATTTTCAGATATACCTAATTCAATATGCTGACCTGTATTAGAAATTTTCCAATTTAATGCTCTGATCAAATCTTCTTCTGGTAATTCAGTGGAATCTAAAGATTGCCAAATACCCATTTTATTTATCCAACCACCTAAATTAGTTGAACTTGCAACGTCAGGACTAATCGAAACAAATCTATCTCTTAATTCTGATTTAATCCTTGAGTTTTCTGTCATCATAAGGCCAAATATTTGCTGAGATGACATTTGATTTTTATATTCATATTCAAATGACAATGGTAATGTATCTTTAAGCAAAAACTTTGAGACTTCTCTTTCTAATTTCTTTTTTGTTTCAATACATTTTAATCTTTCAGAAGTACCATCTTTAAAATTAGCCCAGACATCGTTTTTATCAATTTTTAATTGGTTTGATAATTCATTAATTTGTGATTCAGAAAGAATAACTGAGTGATTCTGAGGATCGCCAACTGACGGTAAATTCCAACCTTTTAATGTGTATGCAAATATGACTGTTGGTTTATCAGTATTTAAAGCGCTTTTAAATGCTTTATCAAGTGCATAAAAATCATGTCCTCCTAGATTACTAAATATCTCATACAATTGTTGTTCGTCAAAATCAGAAATCAGTTTTTCCATACTAGTTTTATCTTTTACACTTTTAGGTAACCATTCTCTTAATGCCTCTGATTTCCTTAATAATCGTTGATACAATTCGTTAGGCATGTCATCAATTGCTTCTCTCATTAAATGCCCATTTGGCATATCAAACACATCTTCTAATTTTTTCCCATATTTAGCATCAATAACATTCCAGCCGTTAGCTTCAAACATCTGTCTCCATGTTTTCACTCTTATAAAAGGAATAATTCGATCTAAACTTTGACGATTGAGATCTACAATCCATATTAAATTATTAACATCCTGCATGGCAGGATCTGCAATTGCTTCCCAAATTGTACCTTCATCAAGTTCGGCATCTCCTAGTAAGCTTATGAATCTTGCTTGTTTTAAATCTTCGTTGTTATCAAACATAGAATGATCAGCCATATATTTATGAGCCATTGCTGCAAAGTTTGGGGCAATAGATCCAATACCTACTGAACCTCCAGAGAAATCTACTAAGTCAGGATCTTTTGTTCGACTAGGGTAAGATTGTAGCCCATGAAGTTCGCGTAATGTTGTTAAATATTTTTTGTCTAAATTATCTAGTAAGTATTGAATGGCATGAAAAACTGGGGATGCATGTGGTTTTATAGATACATAATCATATTTTTCAAGAAGTTCAAAATACAAATAAGTTAGTATTGTCACTACTGAACTACTGGAAGTTTGATGTCCACCAACTTTTAAATCACTTCGATTGGTTCTAACAGAATTTGCATGATTAACTAATTGGATTGATAACCATAAAATTCTATCTTGTATAGATTCAAGTAATTTTGTGTTCATACTGCATTAAAAAATTTTAATACAAATAATATAACAAATGAATTATTGATTTACTATATTAGACTGATTCTTTTTGTAATATAGCATATCCAAAAGGACCTTCAGGGAAATCTGCTGTGATGAGTCTGTCGAGAGAATATCCAGCATCATCGCCACAATTAAGAAGGTGTTCTAGTTTTTTGTCAAACCTTTCCTCAGGAAATTCTTCGTCGTCATACATTGGTCCAATCGCAATAACTTTGTATTTCGGTCGATCAAATTCAAAATCTAACATAAGTACCTTACTATAATTTTAATCAAATGCTAAACTCTATGGAATTCAAATGCAATATATATTAAGTTCAACATTTATATGAAATTTATAGTTACAGCAGATACCCAATTAGGTCTGTACTCAAAATTTAGTGAAATTAATGATGATTCCTTAGAAAAGAGATGGCGAAGTAAAAGATTTGATAAATTTAATTTCAAAAATATATCCCCTACTCAATCATTAGAGTATGAGGTTAATAAATTCAAAAAATTGTCTGAAGAAATTAAGGATCATAAATATCAATTTATTACAATTCTTGGAGATTTGATTAACGATCACAATTCAGATGTGCAATTTCAAAAATTCAAAGATATCGCTAATAATAATTTTATCAACAGCAAATTAAATTTGATTCCTGGAAATCATGATTTGAACGAACCGCCTGATATTGATAGCTTAAATCTATATAGACACAGATTTGGACATGATTATTATATTAAATCTTATAATAAATATAGATTTGTTTTTTTAAACTCAACTATATTAAGAGATCCTTCGTTGTTAAATAATGAATATGATGAACAGTTAAAACTTTTAGATAACGCATTAAATGCATATTCAAAGGATTTATTTATATTTATGCATCATTCACTATTTTATGATGATATCAACGAAAAATTAAATGGGTGGAATATTGATAAAAACGTAAGATTAAATATAGTAAATAAACTTACTAAGCATGATAAACATATATATTTGTTTACCGGACATCTTCATAAGAATCGAATTGTTAAATACAAAAATATAACAAACATAACTGTATCAAGTATTGGCGTCCCTTTAGGTGAAGATTCTTCAGGATATTATGTTGTAGACTATAGTGATAAAAATATGAATTATGAATTTATATCTTTAGGAGATTAATATGTACAAAACAAATGCTGCTGTCTTATATAACTCAAACGAACCTCTTAAGATTGAAACACTAGAACAAGAAGGACCTAAACATGGGGAGGTAAGAGTTAAAGTTTCTGTTGCAGGAATATGTGCCTCAGATTTGCATTATATGATTGGAGATTTGCCAATGCCAATGCCTGTCGTATTGGGGCACGAAGGTTCGGGAATTGTAGAATCTGTCGGACCAGGTGTAACGAATTTCGAACCAGGAGATAGAGTCATTTGTGCATTTATATCTGGATGCAACAACTGTACCTATTGCTTAAGTGGATATATTAATTTATGCACAACAAGCATGAATTTAGGAACTAAACAATATGATGGGACTTTACGATTGAAAAAACAAAAACAGGAAGTTCATCAAATGCAAAAATTAGGTTTATTTTCAGAATATCTTATCTGCCCTCAACAATCTTTGTACAAAATACCAGATGAAGTACCTATGGATGTAGCTGCCTTAATCGGATGTTGCGTAACTACAGGTATAGGTGCAGTTGTTAATCAAGAAATATCTAAACCAGGATTAGATATCGTAGTATATGGTTTAGGGGGAGTAGGATTAAGTGCAATCATGGGAGCAAAAATATTGAACAGTAACAGAATAATTGCAGTCGATATTATGGATCACAAACTTGAATTTGCTATGAAATTTGGAGCAACACACACTATAAACTCATTAAAAAAAGACCCTGTAAAAGAAATTCAAAAAATAACTGATGGTGGGGCTGATATGGCTTTAGATACATTTGGTAGAGGAACAGTGACTAATCAGGCTATAAATTCAACAAAACGTAAAGGAACTACTATCATTGTTGGATTATCTCCAACTGGAGATACAGTAAATGCAGACATGATAGATTTATGTAGAAATCAAAAAACTTTAGTTGGAAGTTTTTATGGATCAGTTTCTCCTCATGAAAGCTTTAATCAAATAGTAAAGCACTATTTGAAAGGTGAAATTGATATACGAGGCTTAGTAGAAAGAACTTATAATTTAGAACAAATTAATGATGCTTTTCAAGACTTAATTGATGGGCAAGATGGAAGAGGTATTATTATTTTCCCAAATTAAAACTAATCAACTATTCTCAAAAAAGTTGATTTTAATCTTACTGTAGCTTCTGTGATTCTATCTATTGATGCCCTGCTATATGCCATTCTTACATGCTCAGTCCATGTTGTTTCATCACGATCAGCGTAAAACAGAGAACCAGAAGGAAACATTACTCCATCTTTAGAAGCTTCAGTTGTTAATTCTTTATTTGTTACACCTTTAATTTTAACCCAAAGGAAAAACCCTCCTCGTGGTTTGTAAAATTCTACGTAAGGATCACAATTTTTAATCAAATTGGTTGTTAATGCTTCCATTTTATCTTTATAGATATTTCTCACAACACTTACATGAGGCTCTAATAATCCTTCGGAAATATATAAGCTTAAAGCTCTTTGAATTAAAGGACTATTTCCCATATCAAAACGAGTTTGTGAAAATGCTTTAATTAAATCTTCGTTGGCTTGGATCCATCCAACTCTAATTCCTGTTGAAATGATTTTACTAAATGTACCCATTTTTATAACACGTTCATTGTTATCAATAGAATAAAGAGGTGTTGGTTGCTCTTCATCAAAATATAATTCTGAGTACGTTGCATCTTCAACAATTAATAAATCTTCTTGTTGAGCAATATCGCATAATTGTTTTTTAGTATCGACACTACTTAAATAACCAGTTGGATTATGAAAATCTGGAATAGTATAAATAAATTTAATTGTTTTACCAGAAGATTTAAGATTATCAATTTCTGTTTTTAATTTGGTAATATCAATTCCATTTTCATTCATATCAACTTCTACGACATCGCAATTAAATCCTCTTATAGCTCTAACGGTGCCAGAATATGATGGTTTTTCAACAATTACAACATCTTCAGGATCTAGTAATGTTCTGCATACATTTTCTAGTGCTCCTGAGCTACCATTGTGAATTATAAAATTGTTGAATGTTAATTTTTTTCTATCAAGAAAAGATTGTCGTACTGATAAATTTTCTCTTAACCCATCATAACCAAACCATCCGCCATAATTGTAGCTGCCTTCAGTTTGTTCTTTAGATGCTTTTGTAAGCATTTCAGTAAAATCTAAAATGGGTAAACTTGGTTCATCTGGAATCCCGCCAGATAATTGAATAGGATCTGGATGATTTGAATTTCCTCTGAATCCTAATCCTGCATCAGTAGGAGATCCAGCACCTATACGAACAGCAGACTTTGATAATTTGGATTTTATTATAGACTCATTCATAACAATTATTATACTATAAAATAAATGTTGGAGATTAATAATGAATAAGATTAATACTATAAAAATTACAAGTAAAGATTTAACTTTTGAGGCAGACTTATTATGGGATTTAGCACCAAAAACTTGTCAGGCTGTAATTGACATTTTACCTCTAGAAATAAACTTGATACATGTCAAATGGAGTGGATTTGGAGTTTGGGCTGATTTAGGCGAAGTAAAAGTTGATGAAATTCCGTATGAAAACAATACAATATATTTTTCAAAGGGGCAAATCATGTTCTATCCAGGATTTGAATCAATGAAAGAATTATTGATTCCATATGACAGCGTTGCTTTTGCTAGTAAAGCCGGACTACATTCAGCAAATCATTTTGCAACAATCAAAAATCCACAAAATTTGTCTGAATTAGGTAGGCGTACTGTTGAAGATGGTAAGCAACCAGTTATTTTTGAAATTTAAGTTAAAAAAGGACTAACAATGAGTATTATACGTAAATATATAAGTGATGTTAAAAATGTTTCTTGGTTTTCTTATGATGAAAATTCAGACTCAATATATTACCAAGAAAACAATGTTGACATAAGTAAAAACAAAAGACATTCAAAATTATTCAAACTTGAATTAGATACCAACACATCATCTAAGGTAACAGGCGGTGATAACGATTCGATTCCTAAAATTTCTCCAGACGGGAAAAAATTAGCATATATTAGAAAAAATAAAATTAGTGGCAAATTAACTTTAAATTCTCTATATATAAAAGATTTAACTAATAATGATGAATCACAAATAACTTCTGACAA
>PAJB01000010.1 GCA_002710905.1 Chloroflexota bacterium
TCTTGCTATTGCTAATCTTTGTTGCTGCCCTCCTGATAATTGACTAGGAAATTTGTTAGCCTGCTCAGGAATTCCAACTCGTTTTAATAAATTCATAGCTATTTCATCAGCGTCGCCTCTTTTTAATCCTTTTACTTTTTGTGGAGCCAAAGTTATATTTCTTAAAACTGACAGATGTGGAAATAAATTGAATTGTTGAAAAACCATTCCAACATTAGATCTAACATGTTCGAGATTTTTAACATCGTCATTTAACTCTACTCCATCAATAATGATTTGACCTGAATCATGTGGTTCTAATCTGTTAAGAGTGCGAATATAAGTTGATTTTCCTGACCCTGATGGACCAAAAACAACTACCACTTCTTTTTCGTATACTTTGGAGGTTATTCCTTTTAAAGCCTGAAATTTACCAAAAGATTTTGTTATATCTGTCGTTGAAATAATTTCTTTACCTATTTCTTTTTTTGATGTNTTTTTCATAATATAACTCCTATTTATTAATTTTAACGAGTTCCTATACCCATTGATCTTTCAACTCTTGTNCTTAGATTTGATAAAGCCATAGAAACAATCCAAAACAAAAATGCAACTACNCTAAGCGCTTCTAATGCTTTNCCAAAAAATTCAGGATCNTGTTCTGGAATAATTCTNCCAACTTGAAGTAAGTCTGTTAAAGCTAATACAAAAACTAANGANGTNTCNTTNAATACNGCAATAAATGTACTAATTAAAGCAGGAATAACAACACGAATAGCTTGAGGTAANACAATTAACGTTAATTTTGTAAATAAATTNAAATTCAAACTATCTGCAGCTTCAATTTGACCTTTAGGTATNGATTGAAGNCCTCCNCTTATAACTTCTGCAGTNTAAGCACTNGTAAAAGCTGATAATATAATCATAGCTCTNATTACNACGCTAGTTTCATTTAAATTCCAAAATTCNGGTAAAAACTTAGGTAGAACAAACCAAGCCAATAATAACCANCCNACTAAAGGNGCACCTCTAATAGTTTCTATATATATTGTACATACAATTTTGACNGCTGGTAATTGACTTGCTCTTCCTAAAGCAAANAACAATCCTAANGGGAATCCAANAGAAATAGCAACACCNGCTAAAATTATATTTAATAAAAAACCTCCCCATAGNGTTGGNTTGGGGCCATCTNCAATTAANAGAATTAGAAAAATTAATGGAATTATAGTTANCCACANAAATGCCAANAATTTTCTAAAAATGGTNATNTAAGGTGTTTGTGAAATATACTTTGCAAANAAATAAGAANCTAGTGAGAGAGTTGAAAAAATAATCACATTAAATATTGCATNTTGAGTTANGAATATNAAACATACNCTAGCAAAGATAATNGNAATAAATATCANTTCTTTTATTGATGGTTTGACAAATATTTTNAATGANGAAAAAATCAAAAANGAAGAGATCCATAATATAGACCATGCTCTCCATTCNTCACCCTGTGGCAAACGTCCNACNAGAAGTAANCTTTTATTCGCNGNTACAACAGCCCACTCTGAAGTTGAAATAAANCCAAAAAGATTGCTTGCTATAAATCCAAANANAANCAANCTAANAAAAGTTATAANNGTATTATAAAACGATCCGGAAAATGTATTGTATGCCCATTTTAATTGTTGATTCATAGCGTNANGCACCAATCCTTGTAACTCTTCNNTTTATGAAATTCATAAATAAAGAAATAATCAAACTTAAANTCAANTAAGTNAATAAAATNAAGAAAAATACAGGCAATGCTCTTCCTGAATTNTTCATTATAGTTCTAGAAACCATAAATAGTTCAGGGTATGCNATTACTACAGATAGGCTTGAATTTTTAGTCAAATTTAAAAATTGATTTGTTAATGGNGGNATNATAGANCGTAAAGCTTGNGGCAAAATNATNAGTGTCATAGATTGNTAATTACTTAATCCCAANGATTGNGCAGCTTCTGTTTGCCCTTTNGAAAGTGATTGTATACTTCCTCTAACNATTTCTGTAATAAAAGTCCCNGTATATATTACCAATGCAAATAAAATAGCTCCNAATTCTGGTGTNAATTCAAACCCACCTGATTGAAGATAAGTACCTTTNGAATTTTGATACAAAGAAGGTAAATCTAAAACAAAAGGTCTTTGAAGAATAAAATAGNNNGATACNGAAAGTATNAGAAAAACAANNGTTCCTGCCANNGANCCGTTTATATTATAATTTNGTATTTTNAGTTTCTTNCCATCAATATCCTCTTTNTTNTTTAAATAATAAGAAAGAGCAAAAGAAATAATTGTNATAAATAAAAGAACAATNACAAAAATATTNGAATTAACGTCTTCNNTTGGNTTGGCNTAAGGAAGTAATATNCCTCTATTNGANACCACNACNGTANTNCCAAANGTTAGAGCTTCNGTNATTCTAGGTAATTTTAAAAATATAATTTGCCAAAAAATAATNTGTATAAGTAATGGAGTATTTCTTACTAATTCCACATAGAGATACGCNATTGTTGAAAACAACANATTTTTAGACAATCTTGCTACACCCATNATTGTNCCTAGTAGTGTGGCCAAAATTATTGCAACCAAACTTACTCTTATTGTATTTATNACNCCAGTAAAATATGCAGACCATCTACTATCATTACTAGTGTAATCTTTTAAAAATGTGTGACTAATACCAAATCCTGATCTACTTTCAAAATGTGAAAGTGTCAATTCTAATTGCATAGCTTTGGATATCAAATAATTTGCAAAAAAACCTACTAGAATTAAAAAAANAAGTTGATAAAACAAATTTCGATTTCTTTGAGATCTANTCAATTNAGATAATTTGTCTATAAAAATNTNCATACTAAAAATATACCATAATAAATAAAATGTCGGGTTAANAANCAACCCGACATTTTATCAAACTCAATTATTTGTTTNCAATACTACCTGAATGGAGGTGCATATATTAATCCACCATTAGTCCACATAGCATTTAAAGAACCTTCTCTTGTTAATCCAAGAGGAGTTANATGTTTTTCATAGATTTCACCATAGTTACCAACAGCTTTAATTGCATGTTGAATAAATGTTGGNTCAACTCCNAATGAAAAATCTGCTACTTTACCGTCTCCNTAAGGAACNCCTAATAGTCTAGCCATTCCAGGATCTTTAGGATCAGCAGCCATAGCAGCAACATTAGAACTTGTNATACCGCTTTCTTCAGCTTGAATNAAACCAAATACAACCCACTGTACAACATCNTAGAATTCGCTNTCATTNTCTCTTGTTAAAGGACCNAGTGGTTCTTTNGAAAGAGTTTCAGCCAAAACAACTAATGCTTCAGGNCCTCCTGCAGCTGCAGGNAATTCAGCTCTTTTTGATGCTAGTCCNGATTTATCAGTAGTCCAGCCATCACATCTTTTTTCTTCAAAAGCTGCCTGTAATGGGTCATTTGTTTCAAAAGTTAATGGTGTATAATCCAATCCCGCAGATTTAAATCTATCATCAAGATTCAATTCTGTAGTNGTACCCTGAAGTACACATATTGTAGCTCCAGCCATATCTTCAATTGTTTTATAACCACTATCAGCATATACCATCATTCCTTGTCCATCATAGAAAGTAGTTGCAGTAAAATCATTACCTAGATCTCTGTCTCTACTTGCTGTCCAAGTTGTATTTCTGATTAATAAATCGATTTCTTCAGAACCAAGAGCTTCGAATCTTGCTGATGCTGTTAATGGAACATATTCCACTTTACTTGCATCTCCGAGTATTGCAGCTGCTACAGCTTTACAATAATCTATATCAAAACCTTCGAATGAACCTGCTGAGGTTAAAACTCCAAAACCTGTTAGGTTGTCGTTCACACCGCATTTAAGAGATCCACGCTCTAGTACTTCTTCTAAAGTTGAGTGATCTTCATGATCATGATCATCATCTTTTGCTTCATTTGCTACTTCCACTTCTGTTGCCACTTCTTCAACTTCCTCAGAGCTACAAGCTAGTACTAAAGTTAAAGACATAACAGCTAAAAGTAGAAAAAATAACTTAGATTTCATAATTATTTCTCCTTGAATTTATTATTAACGTCTTCTAGTTATATTCAATTGATTATTCTAACTTTATGAGTCTTAAAAGTCAAATGATAAAAAATAGTTTTCCCTTCAGTAGGTTATTAAATTAACAATTAATCACCTTGGGTTGCAGATTTGATAAATTTAAAAACTTCAAAATTAAAAATATCTGGTTTTTCAAAATATATAGAATGCCCACAACCAGGGACATATACATATTTAGAATGATTTATATAAGATGAGGCAAGTTTTATAATTTCCGGTGGCATTAATGTGTCAAACTCTCCAACCAAATATAACACTGGCATAGTTAGTGCTTTCAAATCATTACCTGACGGTCCTCCTAACAAATTTATTTTAGAAAAATCCATAGAGGGATTTGTAAGTTCTGGGTTTGTTTGTCCTATCTGAATATAAAGATTTGCCATTTCAGGTTTTTCTTTTTCAAATATTTCTGATATCGCTTCTAGCCTACCCCGAGTTCTAGGATTATTTTTTTGCCAGTTAATCATTTCTGTTTCTAATATTGGTTCTCCCATTCCTCCTGTAGTATCAGCAAAAGTTATACTCAAAACTCTATCAGGGTTATCAACTGCAAATCCTAATGCTGAAACCCCACCCATTGATTGAGCAACTAAATGAGCTTTCTCAATCTCTAAATTATCCATGACAGCTTCTAAATCTTTTGGAAATTCTAATAATCCTGAACTATGATCATTGTCATAAGAATGCCCAAAACCTCTTTGAGAGTAAACAATGCATTTATATTCTTTAGCAAAAAATGGAATTTGTTGAAACCATGATAAAAGATTTCCTCCTCTTCCATGCATAAAAATTATTGTTTCATAATTTTCTTTGTTTGGAATAAATTCTTGATATTCTATTTTTATATCTTTGAGTTCTATCAATGCCATCAAATTTCCTTTATAAATTTCTTTCTAATTCTTTTTCTTTACGAGCTAACACAATTAACGGTTCTAATATTATTCTTTTAAAATCATTATGCATATATATCCAATCATTACCATATTTTTCAATCATACAAGCCACTATAATTCCTATTGTATCTTGCTCCCAGCTAAAATTTGACTCATGTAAAAACCTTTTCGCAAAACTATGAAATTCAATGTTTACAATATTCTCACTTTTAAGAAAAATTTTTATATTATTAAATAACTCGTTATCTTCCATAGTTAATCCTTATATTTGTACTAATTTTAATTTTTGAACTTTAGATAATTTTTTTATTCTGTTTTCTTCTTTCATAGCCATACTTTGGTTATTAAATGTATTTTCATAAACCAATTTAAATGGGCCTCTTCCTTTAGTGTATTTAGCACCCTTACCTTTTTCATGAGCTAACATTCTTTTTTTAATATCATTTGTGATCCCGGTATAAAGTGTTCCATCTCTACAAAGTAATATATACACATACCAATTTTCATTTTCCATCTTTCACTGTTATGTGCATAATAATTCCAATTCTCTTAATCATATAATTTTTTTAATACATCAGGATTTAATACTCTGACTGGATTGTTATTTAAAAAAGCAATTACATTATCAATTATTCCTTCGTTATAGGCTTGGTAAGCTTCTTTTGTAACATATCCAATATGAGGAGTTAAAAGAGTATTTGGAGTATGCAATAAAGGATGATTTGTTCTTAGTGGTTCTTCATCAAATGTATCTATTGCAGCTCCTGCTATTTTGCGTGAATTCAGTGCTTCTACCAATGCTTTTTCATTAATTATTGGACCTCTTGAAGTATTTATAATATAAGCACTTTGTTTCATTAAACTTATTTCTTTTTCCCCTATTAAATCTTTTGTTCTTTTACTAAGCTTAGTATGAATTGATAATATGTCAGAATCCTCAAAAAGTTTTTGTTTTTCTACATAGTTAACACCATATTGTTTAGTTGCCAAATCATTTAGATTTTGACTCCATGCAATAACTCGCATTCCTAAAGCCAAACCTACTTTTGACACCAATTTACCTATATGGCCAAATCCTAACAAACCTAGTGTTTTACCAGTCAAACTTGGACCTATGTGTGTTCCCCATTGACCTGCTCTTAAAAATTTATCTTCTTCATGTATTTTTCTTACTAAACTGATAATTAATCCCCATGTCAAATCTACTGGACCTTCTCCTGAACCAAGAGTACCAGAAACAACAATATTATTTTTAGTTGCAGCTTCAAGATCGTAAGATGCATTTTTAAGCCCTGTTGTTATGAGAAATCTTAGATTCGGAAGCTGGTTTATAACCTCTTCGGGGAATTTGGTACGTTCACGGATTCCAACCACTATATTAGCTTTGCTAATGTTGTTAATCAATTCTGTGGAATTTTTAAAATGATTATTGTATACAATCAACTTAATTTCATCCGGCAACCTTTTGTCTTTTGCCATGTCATTAAAATAACTATGATAATCATCAAGAATTACCATGTTTATATTAGTATTAATTTTCATAAATAACTCAATGAGAAATTCCAGATATAGGAGGAGTTGGAGAGCTAGCATGAATGAAATTACCTACACCAGGATTTTGTTCTAATTTACCTTCCTTTAATAAAACATTTCCTCTAAGTAATGTCATCCAAGGTTTCCCTTTTATTTCCCAATCCTCGTATGGAGTATATCCTGTTGTACTTTGATGATCTTTTGCTTTAATTGTTGATGTTGTATCGGGATCAATAATTAATAAATCAGCATCAGAATCTGGTTGAATAATTCCTTTTTGTGGGTAAAGTCCAAAAATTCGAGCAGGATTTTCTGAAAGCATTCTCGACATCCACCAAATTGGGAATTTTCTTTTTATTACACCCTCTGAGAAGATTAATGGAACTAATGTTTCTATTGATGGGGCTCCAAATGGAATTGGATCTCCATTAGGTGCTCTGAAAATATTTTCCCATCCTAATTCTTTTTTTTCAGACGGAGCTGGAGAATGATCGCTGCCAATAGTAGATAAATATCCATTCTTCAAACCATCCCATAATGCAGTTTGATTTAATCCATCAGCAGGTCTTAAAGGAGGTCCAATTTTTGCAAATGGACCAATTTTTTCTAGAGATGTCTCGTCTAGCAATAAATATTGAGGACAAGTTTCTCCCCATACTTGCTGACCTGTTAGTTGTGCGTCGATAATTCTATTCAACCCAACTTTTGATGTAAGATGGACTATGTACAATGGGCAATCGGTCATTTTGGCTAATAAAATACCTCTATTTATTGCTTCTTCTTCTGCCCACGGCGGGCATGTATCAGGAAAATCTGAAGGTTTAGTGTTTCCTTCAGATATAGATTTATTCATCAAATGCTCTATAACGTCTCCGTTTTCAGCATGCAACTGTACTATACCGCCGTTTTTAGCAACAACTTCCATAACATTTGCAATAAATGAATCTGATACTCTATGATCATAAGTCATAAACATTTTATAAGAAGATACCCCCATTTGAATTGCTTCTTTAAGGCTATCTAAAATATATGGTGTATTACTTAATATATAATGAAATGAATAATCTACTAGAGATTCTCTTCCAGCTTCTTCTTTCCATCTTTTTATTGCCTGAGGGAGAGTTTCTTTTTTTTCTGAATTATATTCTCCAAATGGAATAATTGTTGTTAATCCTGCTAAGGCTGCTGCTTTTGATCCAATTCCCCAATCATCTC
Organism: Chloroflexota bacterium; assembly: GCA_002710905.1. The sequence goes on from PAJB01000010.1 coordinate 7,772, forward strand.
CTGGTTTTTCTCTAATGTGTACATGGCAATCTATAAGTCCTGGCAAAACATATTTGCCTTTGGCATCAATATAATTTTCGGCTTTGGGCATTGTAGATTTATTTCCAACTGCAACAATTTTTTCTCCTTTAATTGCAATACTTGCTTCAAATGCATTTGATGAAAATGCGACAATCCCTCCATCTATAACTGTATCAACAGTTTCGGGCATACTTATTCCTCCTTTTTCATATTACGTAAAGCTAATTCATTCCAGATTTCTTCAATATTAATATCTGATTTTTCTAACAAAACTAGCATATGAAAAAGTAAGTCAGAAAATTCGTATATAACTTCTTTTTTATCATCACCGAGGCTAGCTATACTTAATTCTCCTGCTTCTTCTACTATTTTTTGCGCTATTTTAGGCATTCCTTCATTTAGTAAACTTGATGTATAACTCTCATTGTTGAAAGTTATATTTCGTTCATTAATAATTTTTATTAATGAATACAAAAAATTCTGATTCGTATCAAATTCATTGAAACAACTGTAAGTACCGTTGTGACATGTTGGTCCTTCAGGAGAAGCAGAAATTAATATTGCATCTTTGTCACAGTCATACACTAATTGCTTTAATTGCAAAAAATTACCTGATGATTCTCCTTTTTCCCATAGTTTGTTTCTACTTCGGCTATAAAACCAAACATGCTTAGTTTTTAAGGTCAAGTCTATTGATTCTTGATTCATATACCCTAGCATAAGTACATTTAGAGTTTGATGATCTTGTACTATTGCAGGTATTAATTCTTGTTGTTTTTTATCAATCATTCCTAATTTTTATACCTTTAGAATTCAAATATTGTTTTATGTTTGTAATTGTATATTCTTCAAAATGAAATATACTTGCAGCTAATACAGCATCTGCCTTACCTTCTGCTAAAGCTTTATACATATGATCAGGAGATCCCGCTCCTCCGCTAGCTATAATCGGTATATTTACATTATTTGTGATTTCTCGCAAAAGATCTATATCATATCCTGATGTTTTCCCGTCCTGATCTATACTTGTAACTAAGAGTTCGCCAGCTCCTAGTTTTTCTAGTGTTTTTGCCCACTGCAAAGCATCTAAGCCTGTTGGCTTGCGCCCACCATGGCTATATATTTCCCACGAATCGCCTCTTTTTTTTGCATCTATTGCACCTACTATTGCTTGAGATCCAAAATAGTTCGAAGCCTCGCTTATAAAATTTCTATTTAAAATTCCTGATGTATTTATAGAAACTTTGTCAGCACCAGAGTTAAGTAATTTCTTTATATCTTCAATTACTTTTATTCCCCCACCTACTGTTAACGGAATAAAAACATTTTTCGAAACTTTTTCAACAATACTTAGTATTGTTTCTCTATTCTCAATACTGGCAGTAATGTCTAAAAAAACAATTTCATCAGCGCCAGAATCGTAGTATTTTTTTGCTAATTCAACCGGATCACCTGCATCAACAAGGTTAAGAAAGCTTTTTCCTTTTACAACTTTTCCTTTATCTACATCTAAGCAAGGTATAATTCGCTTTGTTAACATATCAATTCTCTATAAATTAACTATATTTATTAATAATAGTTGGACTTAAATAATTTTCATAAAATGCTTTGCCAATAATAACACCGTTAACGCCTAATTCGTTTAAGGAATTAATATCTGAATCTGAAGAAACACCTCCGGCAACAGTCAAATTTATTTGAAATTCTTGCATTATTTTACTTATATATTTTGTTGATACTCCTCCAAATGTTCCATCCTTATCTATATCAGTATAAATAAAGTTTGTAACACCTTCTTCTATCATGTGTGAAATAAATTGTTCAGGAGATAATTTCATTTCTCTTTCCCATCCTTCAGATTTGATTTTCCCATTTGAAGAATCTACAGATACAGTAATATGATTTGCTCCATATTTATCTATGGATTTGCTAACAAAACTATTTTCGTTTTTAATTGCAGCACTTCCTAAAATGATTTTTTCAACTCCAAGAGAAAAATAATATTTGATTGTATCTAAATTTCTAATTCCTCCACCAATTTGTATTTTAAGATTTGTTTTTTCAACCATTTCTGTAATAAGTTCTTTTGAAATCGGTGTGCCTTTCCTTGCTCCTTCAAGATCGATTATATGAATCCATTTAGCTCCATAAGATCTCCATTGTTGAATTACTTCCACAGGATTGTCAGAATATACTGTAAGTTTGTCATATTCTCCTTTGTAAAGCCTGACACACTTATTTTCATATATATCTATTGCTGGAATTATATTCATTTATTACCTAAATAAATTTATTAATAAAATTATCAAATATCTTCAAACCCAAATCTCCGCTTTTTTCAGGATGAAATTGCACTCCTACGTAATTGTCTGACTCATATGCAGAACAAAAATCATTACCGTAATTAGTACTTCCAATTATGTTTTCAGATGATAAAGGGTTAACATAATAACTATGAAGAAAATAAAAGTATGAATCATCAGGAATTCCTTCGAAAATTTTATGAGATTTTCCGAATTTAACCGAGTTCCAACCTATATGTGGAACTTTTACTGAATCTGATATTTTAGGAACAGTTCCTTTTAATAAATTTAAACCTTCAATATTACCTTCCTCTGATGATTCAAACATTAGCTGTAATCCAAGGCAAATACCTAAAAATGGTACTCCATCTTTAATAAGACCGATAAGAGTTTTAGTGATATCAAATTGTGAAAGTTTGTCCATAGCAGAAGGAAAAGATCCTTGCCCCGGAAAAATCACAGCGTTAGCATTAATTAATTCATTAGCTTTATTTGTAGTCACTGGTTCACATCCAACTTTCTTCAATGCATTTCTTATGCTTTCTAAATTACCTGAGTCATAATCCACTATATGAATTTTCAAATATACCTCGTTATTTAATTGTCAAAATAAATAAATAAAGAAATATTATAAGAAACATTGACTATTATTATCCATAATGAGAAACTATCTCTTCTTAATAAATCTTATAAATTATAGAATTATGTTAACAATAGCTCTACCATCGAGTGGACCTTTATACCAATCAACAATAGAATTTTTTAATAATGCGGGAATTACTATTAAAAAATCAAGCTTACGATCATATACGGGCACTACAAGTTTTGATGACAATGTGAAAATGATTTTTCAAAGACAAACAGATATCCCTTCTTCAATAAATAATGAAATTGCAGATATAGGTGTTATGGGGCTTGATAGATATTTAGAAAATAATGATTTTTCAGATACAAATATTATTATCGAAAAAATGGGATATGGCCAATGTGATCTAGTAGTAGCAGTACCACAAAAATGGGGTGCAATTAATAATATAAAAGACTTAGTTAATTATTCAATTGAGAAAAAATTGAAAATTGCCACAAAATATCCAAATCAGACTGCAAAATACCTTAATAATAACAATTTAAAATCATATGAAATAGTGGCAACGAGTGGATCTGTTGAAGTAGCGCCTGAAATGGGATTAGCAGATATGATTGTTGATATAAGTTCTACTGGAAATACAATAAGAGCAAACAATCTAAAAATATTGGATGATGGATATATATTATTCTCGGAAGCCACAATGATTGCAAACCTACCTTCGATAAACAAATCAAATGAAAAGTTTGAGTCTGCTAAAAAAATCTTGAGAGTTATTCTTGGATACCTTAATTCCAAAAAATTTAACACAATAATTTTTAATATAAATTCGAAAAACGAGAGTACATTAGTCAACAATCTAAATAAATATAGTTCTTTACAAGGCGTAATAGGGCCAACAATAGCAAAAGTGTACTCAAATGATCAAAAAAACTGGTATGCAGTAACCATCATAGTTTCTAATGAAAATTTAAATGCAGCAATCAATGATTTAGATGAATTAGCTGCAGAAGGAGTAACTGTAATAGAAAACAAATTAGTATTTAACAAAACATTAAATGTAGATAAATTACTAAAAAAATAATTTAAACTCGTATTATATTCATATATATTAAAGTTATAATAACTTACTTATAAACGATCTTCTAAATAAAATGGCACAAAGAAAAATAACAAACTCAAGAAAAACTAACGAAACCGATATTAAAATTTCATTAAATATTGACGGAAATGGTAACTCTAATGTTAACACAGGTAACGAAATGTTTAACCATATGCTCTCGCAATTATCAAAACATGGACTGATAGATTTAGAAATAGACTTAATAAGTGGCGATAGTGGTCTTGGTTGGCATCATGTAGTAGAAGATGTAGGTATTCTTCTTGGAGAATCATTCTCGAAGTGTATAGGAGATGGCAAAGGGATTACAAGAACAAGCCATGCTTATGTTCCCCTAGATGAAACCTTAGTAAGAAATGTAATTGATTTTGGCGGACGAGGATACTTTAAACTGTCAGGATATATTGGTGATTCAGATTTAGGAGAATTAAGCGGGTCCTTAATTACGCATTTTCTAGAAACATTTAGCAGAGAAGCAAACTGTAATTTATTTACCACAATATTAGAAGGTGTTAACAATCATCATATATCTGAAGCAATATTCAAATCCCTAGGTATTGTTTTAAAAAATGCACTAACTTTAGACCCAAGAAGAAATTCTGTACCATCAACAAAAGGAACTATTTCTTAGTTACTATCTTAAATCACAAATTTTCTCACCAATTACAGTGCTAGCTAGACTGTGCCCATCTTTATTCCAATGACCTGCTCCTAAAGTATCATCAAAACCATGGAAATATGTAATTTCATTACTAGTATCCCAATTGTAATCTGTCATCATTCGCGAAATAGATATCACAGGCATATCGTTTTTTTCACCAAATTTCTCAACTCTTTCTTCAGGATAAAAAATATTAGAAAGATTATTTTTTAATGCCCATTCCTGAACTTCATTTTTACGATTGTCAACAACTTCACCCCTGGATACAACAAGAGTAATTAATTCAATATTTTTATTATTTAAATCTTCTTTAGTTTTTAAGATGATTGATTCAAATAAATCCCAAGAATATTCAACAAATTCATTATCTAAATCATTCCCCCAAGTACCTCTATCAATTAAGTCTAATCTTTTAGAATAATCAGACTTACCTTCAGAATTTGATTCTTTTATTTTTTCTTCACGTGAAAATTCCCAAAATATATTTACTATAGGCTCTCGAATTAACTGAATCACTAAAAAATTATCTCGTAAAAAAACATATGTAGATCTTTTAAAACTGCTACTTATTGACGGAAATACAGATTGAATTAGTGATCCATTTTCTATTTTGAAATAAGGTCTGTTGGAATTTAATTCCAATTCATAAATATTGTTTTTCAAATCATTACCTGGGAAAAAAGCTATAATAACAAAATCCGGATCATATTTAATTATTTCGTTTTCAATAGCTACATGCATCTGCGCTGTCCCCCAACCCGATGCTCCAAAGGATAACACTTCATATTTAAGCTGATCTAATTGGTTTTTACAGTTAATATCCAACCATGATTCTAATTTGGAACCTACAGAATCTGTCTTTGGTACTTGAAGAGCCTCTACAAATGAATCTCCAACAATTGCCACTCTAATTACATTGGACGGTTTATTGTATTCTCTTTCAAAGTCATTCCAACCTTTAGAATTGATTTCAACTTTAGAAAAACCCTCTTTATTCCAAACACCTTCGGAATTAGGTATTAATTTTTGGCCTATAATTGGATGGTGTTCTTGATATATACCATAAGTTGGTAAATCATTATCGGGTAAAAAATTGAAAAGGATTCGCACACATAATTCTAATATAATAAATGCTAAAACAAGGCCAAGTAAAACCAAACTTAATTTTTTTGAATAATTTAATATATTGCTCAACTAATCTGAGATGTGTGATCTAAATCATTATTATATAACTAATCAAATTCTATTAATAGAATACACGTTAAAACTGTAAGAAATTGAACTTGATTCAATAAACTAAATATCTCATAATTCACACTATTAAATAAATTTTTTATAGCACTTAAATTAGCCATATTTATAATCATTAACATATCAATAAAGATAACTAGAAATGAAAGCAACTAAAATTGAAAAAATAGAAACAATCTTATGGTCTCGCTGGTTAATATTAAAAATTTATTGTGAAGATGGTACGGTAGGCATAGGGGAAGCAGGAGTTCATGGATGGCAAAGACCTACAGAAACAATGCTCAAAGTATGTGAACCTTATCTGCTTGGAAAAAATCCTGACTTAATTGAGCACCATTACCAATTTCTTTATCGTAACTCTCATTTCATGGGCTCTGTAATTAATGGAGCATTATCAGCAATAGACATTGCTCTGTGGGATATTAAAGGTAAACGATTAGGTGTCCCTATATATCAATTAATGGGTGGTAAAGTTAGAGATAAAGTAAGATGTTATATACATATTAATGGCGATACGCCAGAATCACTTTATAAAGATGCAAAAAAAGCTGTATATGAAGGATTTAGTGCTGTCAGATTTAGTGCTTTTGCACCTAATCATTGGTTACACAAATCATATTCTAAATGGTCAAATGAAGCTGTTGAAAGAGTTAAAGCAGTAAGAGAATCCGTGGGTCCAGACATAGATATTTGTGTAGAAATACATAGGCAAATGAATCCCGCAGAATCTATAGCTTTAGGAAGAAGATTAGAACAATTCAATCCATATTTTTATGAAGATCCCATGCTGCCAGACAGTCCTGCTATAATGGCTGATATTAAAAAGTCTATTAATATTCCAATAGCCACGGGAGAAAGATTCTCTACCATTTTTGAATATCAACAACTTCTAGAAAATAAAGGTTGTGATTTTGTTAGACCTGATATCTGTTTATGCGGCGGTCTTTCCGGATCAAAAAAAGTTGCGTCTATAGCCGAATCATTTCATGTTAAGGTAATACCTCACAATCCTCTTAGCCCAATCAGCACAGCTGCTTGTGTACAATTAGATGCATGCATTCCAAATTTTGCATTACAAGAATATACAGGTGAATCAGAATCACCTAAAAGTGAATTGTTATTAAATAAACTAAAATTAGAAAACGGGTATTTATTGGTACCTAATGAACCTGGATTAGGGATAACTCTAAATGAAGAAAGTATATCTAAATATCCTTTTCAAGAAAAAATATTAGATACACCTATTTCAGATGATGGATCAGTAGCAGATTTTTAAATTTAATTTTATTCAGAAAACCTGCTACAAGACCAATTATTTATGATTTACACTGGCAAGCAGCTCTGCAATCATTACAGCAATCTTTGCAGTCAATGCAGCAAGCAGTGCTACATTCATTACAGCAATCTTTGCAGTCTTTACAACATTCTAATGTTTGGCTCATATATCACCTGTATGTTAAATTAATAAGTATGCAAGTGCATATTAAGTGCGTATTAAGCAATCTAAGTATGCAAACACATATTAAGTATATATTAAATGCATTAAGTATGCAAATACATACTACTATTAAATTGTTATAACAATATGAATATTCATCTTCGTCACTTAATCGCAATAAAAGGACTAAAAGAATGAATTCTTTTAGTCCTTTTGTAAACTATATTAGGCTCACATTACAAATATCTCGGCTTAGAAATATTTGTAAAATAATATAGTTCAAACGATATATTAACTATTATTTAACTATTTAAACAGGAAATGGAGCGGGAGACCGGATTCGAACCGGCGACCTTCTGCTTGGAAGGCAGATA
>PAJB01000011.1 GCA_002710905.1 Chloroflexota bacterium
AGAAGTCTTTTTTTATAGTGTGCGTTTTGTGTAGTTTCTATTCAGTGGAAAGTATGGTGGGCGATGAGGGACTCGAACCCCCGACTTCCTGCGTGTAAAGCAGGCGCTCTAACCAACTGAGCTAATCGCCCTTAATATTTCACTACTCGCGCCCGGTGGGATTTGAACCCACAACCTCAGCCTTCGCAGGGCTGCGCTCTATCCAGTTGAGCTACGAGCACATACCAAGTATGTTATTATAAGGAAATAAATTGATTTTTAAAAGGTTCATTCTTACTTAAAAAGAAGATCGATTGCATCATATAATTCTTTACCACCAGTAATTTTAGTGCTTAAATCAATTTTTATATTTTTTTTTATATTTTTTTTTATATTTTTCTTTTTTGAATTCTTCTTTTGTTTATCGGTCATAAAAATAAATTTTGGTGGCAATGGGAGGATTTGAACCTCCGGCCTAACGCTTATGAAGCGCTCGCTCTAACCCCTGAGCTACATTGCCTTAAATATAAATTGATCAAAAGAGTATAATAAAATATATAAAAATATAAAACTATAGAATGGTAGATAAATACACATAAATAGTGATAAAAATTATATGAAATTATTTAACTGGGAGGTGTAAAAATAATTAAATTAAAAAATCTTTTTAGATTTGGTAGAAAAAAAGAGAAAGTGGCTATTTTTATAGATGGCAGTAATCTTTACCATAGTTTAGAAGAAAATTGTAAAAGATCTGATTTAAATTTTGAAAAATTTTCAGAAAAATTAACAAATAATAGGCAATTATATAGAACATATTATTATAATGCGGAAAGAGATGCAGATATTAATCCAAAAGCATATGCTGCACATAAAACATTTCTAAGTACATTAAATAACAAATCTAAATATGAAGTCAGATTAGGAAATGCCAAACAAAGAGGCGATACCACTGTCGAAAAAGGTGTGGACATAATGCTTGCAACAGATATGTTGAAGTATGCGTGGAATGACAGATACGATATTGGAATAATTGTTAGCGGTGATGGTGACTTTACTTATGCAGTGAAAGCTATTAAAGAATTAGGTAAATATGTTGAGGTTGTTGCCTTTTCATCTAACTTATCTAAGCAATTAGCTGAAGAATCAGATGGGCATACACAATTGACACAGAATTATTTTTCTGGATTATGGATAAAAAATACTAATCGAAGATACAACAACAATTATAGAAGAAATACTAAATACAGAAAAAACTATAGAAAAAACAAGTAGGTTTTTAAATTAAAGTTCTTTCATATAACTAAAACTTTTGATATATTAATAAAGTTTTAGTTATAAAGGTGAACAATGTCTGTAAGTGTAGTTCTAGGCGCACAATGGGGCGATGAAGGCAAGGGTAAGATCGTTGACTTGATAGCAGGTGACTACGACATTATCTCCAGATTTTCTGGTGGTAATAATGCAGGCCATACTGTAATTAATGATTTTGGAACTTTTTTCTTTCACTTGTTACCTTCTGGTATGTTTAATTCAAGATCAAAGAACTTTATTGGAAACGGTGTTGTAATTGATCCAAAAGTTCTTTCTGAAGAGATAGAATCATTAATAAAATCAGATATAAATATAGATGGCAGATTATTAATTAGTGAAAAATCTCATTTGATTCTTCCTTATCACATAGATATTGACCATTTAGTAGAAAAATCACGTGGTAAAGATTCTATTGGAACCACAGGAAGAGGAGTTGGCCCTTGCTATTCTGACAAAGCTTCTAGAATAGGTATAAGAGCAGGAGATTTACTCCACCTTGAAAGTGATTATATTAAAGACAGAATTTCTCAATCTGTAAAGCACGCTAATGTAATTTTAGAAGCTTATGGAGGTAACTCGCATAATCTGAAAGATATCATAAATTTTTGTCAAAAATATTCAGGTGTTCTAAGAAAATATGTAGGACCTGTTGAGAATGAAATTCAAAAATCTTTATTAGATGGTAAAAATATACTTGCAGAAGGAGCCCAAGGTTCCTTATTAGATTTAGATCATGGAACATATCCATTTGTCACATCATCAAATGCTTCTATAGGAGGAGTCCAAACTGGATTAGGAGTTAATCCTTTTCAAATTGATAAAATAATTGGGATATATAAAGCATATACTAGTAGAGTAGGATCAGGTCCATTTCCAAGTGAAATAGAAGGAAATATAGCTGATAAGTTAAGAGAAATTGCAAAAGAGTATGGAACTACCACAGGAAGAGCAAGGAGGTTGGGGTGGTTTGATGCAGTAGCAGCTAAATACAGTGCTAGAATAAATGGATTTAACTCGTGGGTATTAACCAGAATAGATTGTCTTGATAATATTCAGGAATTAAATATCGTAGAAAATTATAATATTGATGGAGAAGTGACAAATTTCATGTCTTCTGACATGTTTAGTTTAGAAAAATCCAAACCTGTTTTGAAAGAATTTAAACCATGGACTCAATCTACATTTGGATGTACAAAACTCAATGATTTGCCATATGAAGCAAGAGAGTACATTGATTATATTGAAAATTATTTAGAAGTACCACTAAGCATTATTTCTACCGGACCAAAAAGAGAGCAGGCAATATTTCTAGATTAATTAAATTTCAGATCTACTGAATATTTTTTAATTGATTCATCTAGTATAGATTTGGTTTTGCTATCTGCTTCTGTCATAGGCAGTCTTGGCGATCCGATATCAAATCCAGATTTTTTGACATAATATCTAATTGGAATTGGATTGGTTACCACAAATATTATGTTAAATAGTTCAAGTAATCTTCTATGCTCTTTTCCAGCTAACTCTATATTGCCTTCTAATAAATACCCAATCATTTGATTTATTTGTGTGCTTACTATGTGACCTGCCACGCTGACTATGCCGTATCCTCCAGCAGCCATTATGTATAAGGTTTCATTATCATTCCCACTCCATACTTTAAAATCAGCAGAAGTATTGTTAATAATCCTAGTAATTTGATCCAAATCATTACTAGCTTCTTTTATTCCAATAATATTTTTTAATTCGCTTAACTTAACTGTAGTTTCATCATCCATATTAAGTGAAGTTCTGCTTGGCACATTGTATAGTATGCAGGGTATAGATACTTCTTCAGATATAGCTTTGAAATGTTGATAAAGTCCTTCTTGTGTTGGCTTGTTATACGAAGGGACAGTTAATAGTAACCCATCTACATTTTCAGACTCAGCTAATTTACTTAATTTTATACTTTCTTTAGTATTATTATTTGTTGTACCTGCTATTAGAGCATGATCCGAACCAATACTTTCTTTAATTACTGAGAATAATTTCAATTTTTCATCATCTGATATAGTAGGAGCCTCTCCTGTTGTTCCTCCAATTACAAGCCCATCACTCCCACTATCAACAATTGCTTTAGCTAATTTTGAAGCCATTTCGTAATTTACATCACCATTTTCATGAAATGGTGTAATCATTGCGGTTAGAAGCCTGCCTATTTCCATATATCTTTCCGTTATAAAATAATTAGTTAAGACATATTAGCCAATTTTTTCAAATTCTTCAAGAATTTGAATAGCATTTAAAGCAGCTCCCTTTATTAAATTATCACTAACTGCCCAAAGATTGATTGCATTATCATTTGAGATATCNTTTCTTAATCTACCTACATANACATCNTCTTTTCCTTCNCCAAATACAGGTGTNGGATATGTGNTGTTTTGTATGTCATCTAACAAACTAATTCCAGAGTAGNTTTGAAGTAATTCTGAGATTTTTGNAANATCAGGTGCTTGGTTAAATTCTATATTNATNCTNTCAGAGTGACACCTNATGACNGGAACTCTAACACATGTNGCAGAAACTCTTAACTCGTTATCTGACAAAATTTTTCTTGTTTCATATAACATTTTCATTTCTTCTTTNGTATANANATTGTCTTGNGGNGCTTCTACGTGTGGAATTAAATTTAATCCNATATTATGNGGATATACTTCTTTTTTATTTGAATTTGTTCCNTTTTCTAGATAATGCTTTGTTTGATTTAGTAATTCTTCTATAGCNAGATTACCTGTACCTGATACNGCCTGATAAGTATCNACTATTACTCTTTTAATTTTATAATNTGATCTGACTGCATCTAAAATCATTGCAAGAGGNGTTGTTGTACAGTTTGGTATAGCNACAATTCCATTATGNTTATTTAATTCCTNTGAATTNATTTCTGGAACAACNAGTGGTACNTCTTCATCTAATCTGAATTCNGAGCTGTCATCTATCATNATNACATTGTGTTCTTTTGATTTTTGAGCTGCTATTTTACTTACTTCTGAAGAAGCTGAGCTGAAAACATAATCAAGGTCATTATAAAAATCATCATTATGTTCNTGTATTGTATATTCTTTATTTTCGTACTTTATTTTTTTNCCAATTGATCTATTTGAAGCTGTCAATTTCAGATCTGAAATTTCCAAATTTGAGTCAGGTAGTAAATCTAAAAAAACTTTTCCTACTGCTCCTGTAGCACCAATAATACCTATTTTCATGTTAACCTCTTTAGTAAAAAACCTTTAGCTATTATAGAAGATTTTATATCCTAACAATATGTCTTTTTATGCTTTAATTTATTTTATTTAATTTTACTTTCGAATGTTTAATGTAATAAGTGTTATAATTTTTGTATTCGGAGTTTAACTCTTTTTCTTATTAATAAATTAGCAAAAATTTATGTTATATGTAGTAGCNTCACCTATTGGAAATTTGGAAGATATAACTTTTCGTGCGNTTAGAATTTTAGAANAANTTGATATNGTACTCTGTGAAGANACTAGAGTNACAAAAAAATTGTTAGATCATTATAATATNTCTAAACCTTTGNTTAGATANATAGATGANGATTCTAAGCAAAANTATTATTTAGAGAAAATAAAATNTAATGATGTAGCTTTAGTTNCAGATGCAGGAACTCCTCTTTTGTCAGATCCTGGGTATAAATTNGTTAAAATTGCANTNNATAGCGGNATTAAAGTGANNCCTATTCCAGGTGTTTCTTCACTCATGACAGCAATTTCTGTANCTGGCAAAGAAATTAACAATTTTTTATTTGATGGTTTTTTNCCAAGNCTAAATTCTGATCAAAAAANNTTATTATCAAAACTAAAGTNTAGATCTCAAGACACATTTTTATTTGAAAGTCCAAAAAGGATNAATAAAACNCTTAANNTACTTAAGGATACTTTGGTTNNTAGAACTATTTNTATATTTCATGAACTCACTAAATTNCATGAAAAAATTATAAANATTGATCTTGATNAAAAAAACGATTTTGATTTTATTGNCAAAGGNGAGTANGTAATTTTAGTTGAGGGAATTGAAACTGAAAAATTATATATTGATGATGAATTCNCANAATATNTTAAATTAGAAATAGAATNTATGCTTCAAAAAGGACTANCTCTTAAAAATGCTACTAAAATNATATCTGAAATATTCGATTTACCACGAAAAGATATCTATAATATTTGGATAGATAAATAAAAGAGAATTATATTGACTGATATAAATAAAAATATACTTGTATCTGTAGCGTGGCCTTATGCAAACGGTAGAATCCATATTGGCCATTTGGCAGGTTGTTATTTGCCTGCAGATATTTTTGCCAGATTTAATAGAATGGTAGGAAACAATGTTTTAATGGTATCAGGTAGTGATGCACACGGTACTCCTGTAGTGATAAGTGCATTACAAGAAAATAAAACTCCAGAAGAAATATTTGAACTTTACGACAAAGATATTAATCAATCATGGTCAAATTTAAGGATAAATTTTGATTTGTTTACTTCGACTAGAACTCAAAACCACGAGAAAGTAGTTCAGGATATTTTTTTGGATTTATTACACAAAGGATTTATATATTCCAAAGAAATGCTTTTACCTTATTGTTCTGATTGCGAACGATTTTTAGCTGATAGATATGTTGAAGGAACGTGCCCAGATAACGAATGTAATTCTAAGAATGCAAGAGGTGACCAATGTGATGATTGTGGTAAAACATTAGACCCAAAAGACCTCATAGATATGGTATGTAAAATTTGCTCTAAGTCTGAAGTTATAAATTTTCGAAATTCAGAACATTATTTTCTAAAATTAAGTTCTTTTGAAAATAAATTAAAAGATTGGTTGAATTCAAAAAATAATTTTAAGGCCAATGTTCAAAAAACTTCTCTGGGTTTTATGTCAGAAGGTTTATTGGACAGACCCATTACAAGAGATATTGATTGGGGAATCAAAGTACCTGTTGATGGATGGGAAAATAAACGAATCTATGTATGGTTTGAAGCTGTTATAGGTTATTTGTCTGCATCAATAGAATATTTTTCTGATAAGGAAAATAAGGATCAATGGAAAGAATATTGGCAAGGAGAAAGTGAGTCTTACTATTTCATGGGTAAAGATAATATAATTTTTCATTCAGTAATTTTGCCAGCAATATTACTAGGAAAAGGAGAACTTAACCTTCCTCATAATATTCCAGCAAATGAATATTTGAACCTTGAAGGTAAACAACTATCAACAAGTAGGAATTGGGCTTTATGGGCAAATGAATTAAGTGAAATATATGATTCGGATACTATTAGATATTCTTTAGCTTCTAATTTGCCTGAGAGTTCGGATACAAATTTTAGTTTAAATGAACTAATACGTTCTAATAATCAAGAATTAGTTGCTGCTTATGGGAATTTAGTTAATAGAGTAGTAAATATTTGTGTTAAAAATTTCAACTCAATTGTACCTGATGCACAAAATATTGATGATGAAGGAAATGAAATTATTTCTATGTGTAATGATACTTTGTCAAATGTTAAAAATGAGATTTCAAAAGTTAGGATTAGATCTGGGCTAAGAGAAATAATGAAGTTATGCAGCAATATAAATAAATATATAGATCAAAAAGAACCTTGGAAATTAGTAAAAACTGATACAGAAAAAGCAAGTGAAGTCATTTGGGTTTGTTTAACGGCAATTAATTGTTTAAAAATTTTGTTCTATCCGTATATTCCTGATTCTTCTGTTAAACTGAATATTATGTTAGGTTTTGATGACAGTACTGAATTTACATGGGAATGGAATGAGTATGATTTACCTAAAGGACAATCTTTAAATTTCACTGGTCCGTTATTCAAGAAAATCGAGGATTAATTTGGCTATTTCATCTTCGTTGCAAAATGACATATCACAATTGATTAAAAATGAATTTAATGTTGTTAAAAATAAATTAGTCACAATAGAATTTGAAAATAACTATATAAATGAATTAGTACAACAAGTGACAATAACATCAAAAAACGGGAAGTTACTTCGTCCGATTTTAACACTTTTAATTGGGAATTTTGCCCCAAAGTCCAATGAAGTTATAAAAGAAAATATTATTAATATGGCAGTAGCTATAGAACTTCTCCATACCGCAAGTCTTGTTCATGATGATATAGTTGATAACGCAACTCAAAGAAGAGGCCAGGAATCATTTAATAATATTTACGGTAATAATATGGCAGTTATGATGGGAGATATTATTTTTGCTAAATCAGCGACATTTGTTTGTGACACAAAAAATATTGATGTTGTAAATAAGTTTGCAAACACAATTGTTGATTTGTCCATGGGGCAATTATTAGAAATGGAAAGTAGAAATAATCATTTTCAAACTAAAGATCAATATTTTTACAGAATAAGAAAAAAAACAGCTTCCTTATTTGAAACTGCTGTATGGTCAGGCGGAATTTTATCTGAATTTAATTATAGTGATTGCAATATGCTTAAAAATTATGGTGAGTTATTGGGATATGCATTTCAAATATTTGATGATGTTAAAGACTTTAGTGAAATAGATAAAAAATCAAATAATGGTAAGAATCCAGGTATAGATATCCAAAATGGTATTTTTACTCTACCTGCTATTTTGTCATTTAGTGACAAGAATAATAATCCATTTATTGGTACTGATGGTAATTTAGATATGTGCCAAACTAAAGAATATTTAGATTCGAAGGGATATTTAAATGAATCTATTGAAATAGGTAATAAGTATATTCAAAATGCAAAAAAATCTCTAGATCAATTTAGTGATACTACATTAAAACTTTTGCTATGTAAAATTGCTGATTCTATTAACTGATTTCTCTAATGTACTTTGATTCTCCGTTGATTATTGTGTGGTTAACCCGTAATAGATCTACGTCTGTTTTGTTTGTTATTTCATCATTTAGAATTATTATATCTGCATTTTTATTTGTATCTATCGAACCTATTAAATTCTGTTTTTTAATTGCTGTTGCATTACCTTTTGTGAATGCATGAATAATTTGTTCAAAATTTATTTTGTTATTTTCCCCGATCAGATTATTGTTTTTTGTAGTTCTATTTTTTGCAGAAGAAATAATTTTCATTGGGTTAATTGAACCGAATGGAGAATCAGTACCAAAACCAACTTTGAAATTATTTCTTAAGCTATCTTTGATCCCGAATAGTGATTCGACAGCAAAATCATCTTGATGGTTTAAGTAAAAATCACCATGATCGTAAATGAAATTAGGATTGAATATCAGATGTAAGTTTTTAGAATTATATTGCTTATACGAATCCGGAATAAATTCTGTGGCATGTTCTAATCTTATGATTCTTTTACCTAGATATTTGTTAAGTTTTTCAAATAATGTATGCAGGATTTTGAAAATCATTTCTGAACTGATAGCGTGAAACGCTATATCGTTTTTATTTATGGATAAAAAATCTTTTAATGAACTTTCTATTTCTTGGATATCCATATTTTCTTGAAACATGAATTTGGTTGGCCCAAGATACAAGTTGTCATTTATTGTTGAATTCTTAAATTGATCAGACTTTTTTTGCCCTAACATATAACAAACGTTGGGACTGATTTGCTTAGAATAAATTAAATCTTGATATTTATTATATTTTTTTTTGTCATTCCCTACACCTGCATCAACTATTGTTGTGTAACCAAATTTAATCAAATTTTGATTGTAATTTATCAAATTTTTTTCGAAATCTAAATTTTCTTCTGATTTTAGTTTTTTGTGAATTTCTAATGAGTCCATTGGAAATTCATATTTGTTTATGTCTAATTTTGAATGTTTCAAAGCTAAAGTATTTAAAAATACCAAATGGCCTGTTCGGTGTTTTATAATCAATGGAATATTTAAATTTAAATTATCAAAAAAACTTAAATCTAAATTGCCATTTATATTTCTGTGTTCGAATCCATGAAATTTTAATATTTTTTTATCTTTAGTGTTTATATTGCAAAGATAATTTTTGAGTTCGTTTTGAGAATTGAATTGGTAACCTGAAAGATCGATACTGCTGATATTTGATACAATTTCAAATGGATGACAGTGTCCATCTATAAACCCAGGTAAAACTGTATTATTGTTGCAGTCAATTATATCAGATGAGTTTAGAGAGATATTTATTTTTGTTTTATCTCCAATGAATATTATTTTGTTTTTATTTATTAATATTGATTGAGATTTAGTAGATGGGAAAATTTTAGCGTTAACTAATAATTTCATTTTGATTTATTAAGTAAATGTTTGTAATTTTTCCACTTTTGCAAAAATCTTTTGTAGTTATCTTTACTTAATTCATCTCTAGTTTTCGGGTGAGTATTTTCCCATACGCTATGAGTATGTCGCATTATATTTAAATTTGGATCGGATAATAATTTTAAGTTTGCTTTTTTTATTTGGAATGAAAAATCAATATCTAAATTTCTGTAAAATCTGAAATTTTCTCTGAACATACCTGTTTTGCTGATTATGTCTCTTCTAAATGCAAATAAATATAATTGAATAGCGTCTACGTATTCTTTTGTTTTGGAAATTTCGTGAAAGTGATGCAGATCATCAGTTTTCAGACCATATGGCCCAATCAAACCAATTTCAGCATTCCTAAGATATTTTATGATTTGATTAAAAATATCACCTTTAACTTCTATGCTTGTATCTATTAAAAATATATGTTTCCCAAGTGATTTTTTTAACATAATATTTCTAACTGAGCCTGCCCCAGAAATCGGATCAATAAGGATAAATTTGATATTCTTATTATTTTTGTGATTTTCAACAATTTTCTTTTTCTTTCCATCGCAAATCCCATTTACTGTAACTATTATTTCATAAGATAGCTTCTTTGGAATATTGGCTACAATGGAGTTTAGACATCTTTCAAAGTCAATTAAATATTCATCTAAAATTAAGCAAACAGAAATGTCAAATTTATTTTTTTTCGTAAGATTGGATAATATTTCAGACGCTCCTGAAATACTATTAGTTTTATTTATTATTTCAGAATAGGATATTTTTTTGACTTTGTAATCGCCATTTTTTGAATCATAATATTTTAAGTTATTTGTTTTAATAGACTCTAACCTTATTTTATCTGAATTAACGTATTTTTTTAATATACGATTATTTTTTCTGTCTTTATATTCATTACTAGAGATTTTAAAATTATTTTGATTTAAATAATGTTTTTCGAAATCTAGACTTAGTACGTAATCTATATACTCAAATAAATAACATATTTCTGAAGAATTCAAATCTGATTTTGTTGATTGCCATAATATTGATAAAACTTTTGAAGTGTTAAGATTATTTAATAACGCTTGATCTATTTTTTCAGCCCATGTTGCAATTTTGGTATTATCTATTTTATTTTTTGAATTTTTATGAAACCAATATAAATGTCTTAATTTATTTAATCCTTTTTGTGCAGCTTTAAGGGATGAAAAAGTAAAATTTAATTTTGTTCTGTAATTAGTCATTAAGCAAAGATACCTGAATGCTAAAGGGTCAATGGATCTTTTTGAAATATCAGAAATTAAATATTCATTTTGCTTAGATTTTGACATTTTAATTCCTTCAGAAAGTAAATGTTGTCCATGAATCCAATAATTTACATGTTTTTTACCGAATGACCCTTCACTTTGCGCTATTTCACCTTCGTGATGGGGAAAGATATTGTCTACTCCTCCTGTATGTATGTCAAACTGTTCTCCTAAGTACTTATGCGCCATTGCTGAGCATTCAATATGCCATCCCGGGAACCCTCTTCCAAATTTGCTGTCCCATATTAATTCTCTATTCTCTTCTGATGATTTCCACACTGCAAAATCATTAGGGTTTCTTTTATTAGGATCAATATCTTCATCATTATTCAGAGTAGATAAATTAGAAATATTTCCAGATAGTTTTCCATATTGATTGAATTTACTAATGTCAAAATATACATTTTTATTACTAACATATGCTAATTTGTTAGCTATTAACTTATCTACCATTTTTAACATTTCATCTATGTGTTGCGTAGCTTTAGGATTATAATCTGCTTTGTCTATATTTAATGCTTTTTCGTCTATAAAAAACTTTTTTGTATATTCTTCAGCTATGTCTGAAGCTGACTTTCCTTCTTTGATTGCAGCAGCTATTATTTTATCTTCACCTTGATCTAGCATTTCTTGTCTCATGTGTCCAACGTCAGTTATGTTTTTTACATGTTTAACTTTGTACCCAATATGTTTCAGTGTCTTTTTTAAAATATCAGCTAATATGTATGTTCTCATGTTACCTATATGTGCATCTCGATAGACTGTAGGGCCGCATGTATACATTTTGACTATTTCATCATGTGGTATGAATATTTCTATCTTTTTACTGAGTGTGTTAAAAAGATATAGCTTTTTGTCTGTTTTTATTGAGTTCATATTATTTTTATATATTAAATTATACCTAGAAATAATTGTAATTGTTATATCCAAAAGGTTTTAATTATATTTATATCTAAGATAAAAAATAATTAAAAATGCAAACAGTTGGATATTTTTTACATTCAGAAAAAAATAATAAAAATATTAAGAAAAAATATCAAAATTTACTTAGTGATTATTGTTCTTTAAATGGGCACACTGCGTTGGGAACTTTTGTTGACAACCATTTAACAAGATTATCAATATATAGTGAGTTTGAAAAATTAAAAGAAGATATTAGTCTCAATAATAATAAGTACCTGATTATAATTAATAATTCTTCTGATTTTGGCAGATCAATAGATGAAATTGTAAGTAATTTAATATGGTTTGATGACCATCAATGCCAAGTTCTTTGCATTGATGATGAGAATCCAGACCCCTATCAAGATACTGTAAAAAGATATATTTATAATAATAATGATCAATGGTCTTCTTTTGTATCCAAGAAAATGAAGCAAAAATTTGCTACTGGAAAATGGATGGGAAGATTACCTTTTGGATACGAATTAGATACAAATGGACACTTAAGTGAACTTAGAAAAGAAGCACTAATTGTAAGGGAAATTTTTGACCTCTATGTTAATGAAAATTTAGGAATAAGAAAAATAACAAAAATTTTAAATGATAAAAAATATAAAACAAAAAAAAATAATTTGTGGAGTATTTCTACTGTATATGATCTGATTAAAAATCCTGTATACATAGGAACTTCCAAAAGATTTGGTGTTTCTATTCCAAATTCCCACGCACACATTATTGAAAATTCAATTTATATGCTTGCTCAGCAAAAATTGTATATGCGTAGCCCAGTAAGAACTAGTATAAATCCTGAAAACTATCTTTTGTCTGGGATTTTGCATTGTGGATTTTGTGATTCAAAAATGATTGGTGTAACGAAAAATATAAAATACCTGCATAACAATGAACTTAATAAAAATCGATATAGATATTATCGTTGTGCTAAAAAGCAAAACTCAGGTAATTGTAATTCTAATTCCATTGAGGCGGACGATTTCGAAAGACAATTTATTTCAAAATTTGATAAAGAATTATCATCAACTAAAATTGATATTAATAAAAAATTTCCTAATATAGCAAAAAAAATTGAATCCAAGAGAAAACAATCACTGACTAATGCACATAGATTATTTAAGGATGCCTTGATAAATACTTCCAAAGGTAAAATTGGCGTAAATGTATTAAAATTATATTTAAAACATTTTGAAGAAATTAAGAAATCCACAGAATATGAAATTAATCTAAAAACTGTGCTAGGTAAAAATGATCTGAAACTAAATTTTATAAATAAGGTTAGTGTAAATGGTCCCGATTATAAAATTTATTACGAAAGAGCTTCTTGATTTTTAGCTAGTAATGATATTTTCAGATCTTAAGTCTTTTATATCCTTATCTGAATACCCCAAATCTTTTAGAATTTGATCATTATGCTCCCCTAATAAAGGAGGAGGCAATTTTGTTTTTGACTTAGTATCAGAAAATTTTATTGGAAAATTCAAATTTTTGATCTGCCCAAGCTTTGTGTGGTCTATATCTATGATCATTTCTCTTGCTTGGATCTGTTCATGATTTAAAATTTCTTCTATATTCAAAATGGGACCACAAGGTACCCCTTTACCTATGAGTAACTCTACCCAATCAGAAGTAGATTTACTTTTAAATTCGAGATTTAAAATTTCTACGAGTTCATTTAAATTTTCCATTCTAGAAGCATTGTCTATAAACTTTTCAGTGCTAATTAGATCTGATCTATTTAAGGCATTACACATTTTTTCCCAATTAGCTTGGTTTGCAGCGCCAATATTTATATAACCATCTTGAGTTTGAAATGCTTGGTATGGAGCGGATAATCTATGGGCTGTACCACTTTGTTTTGATATTTCTTTAGTAGCAAAGTATATTCCTGATTCCCATATTGTATAGGACAAACCAGATTCTAACAGAGAAGTTTCTACAAATTGCCCTTTATTGGTTTTAAGTCTTTTTATATATGAAGCCAGAATACCAAGTGCCGCATATACTCCAGCATTTAGGTCGCATATTGGAACACCAATTTTGACGGGGTCACCATTCGGAGTTCCTGTTAAACTCATTAACCCTGACATACCTTGAGCGATCAAATCAAATCCAGGTCGATTTTTATATGGCCCATCGGCTCCAAATCCAGAAATACTACAATAAATTATTTTAGGATTTATATTCTTTATTACATCATCATAACCAAGTCCCATTTTTTCCAATGCACCAGGTCTGAAATTTTGTATAAATACATCTGCATCTTTTATTAAATCTTTTAATATTTGTAATCCTTTTGGATCTTTCATATTCAAAGCTATGCTTTTTTTATTTCTATTAATCATCAAGAAAGCTGCCGATTCTCCTTCTATAAAAGGTGGTCCAAATCTTCTTATATCGTCTCCTCCATTTGGTTTTTCCACTTTAATAATATCTGCTCCCATATCTCCTAGCATCATTGTGCAAAAAGGTCCGGCTAAAATTTGCGTACAGTCTACAACTTTTAATCCATCAAGTATGTCCATTTAATTACCTTTGAATTGAGTTTATCTTTTTTTAATAAATGAATACATTAATCATAATTGACATAAAAAATTATGGCTACTATACTTTTGATTAAATATAAAAACAACATTGATCAGAATAGTAAGTATTCAAATTATTCTATAGAGAGAATTGTAGATAGTTGAGAGACTAGTTGAGATCTGCATTAGAGTAAGAATATTGAATGGGCCTGTGAGTTGTTATGTAAATGAGTGACTATTGACTATTTATAGTAATTAGGGTGGCACCGCGGTTTAACCGTCCCTTTGAGGACGGTTTTTTTATTTTTGAGAGAATTGATATGGATAAAATAAGAGTATTTAGTGGTATACAGCCTTCTGGTGAAATGCATTTGGGTAATTACCTTGGAGCTGTTAAACAATGGGTTGAAAATCAAGGTAAAGAGAAGGAGAACTTTTATTGTATTGTTGATTTACATGCTCACACTATATTGAGAGACCCAAAAGAATTAAGTGATAACATAAGAAGCTTGGCTGCAATGCTTTTTGCGTGTGGATTAGATTCAGAAAAATCAACAGTATTCATTCAAAGCCAAGTTCGAGCGCATGCTGAAGCATGTTGGCTTTTGAATTGCGTTACGCCAATGGGTTGGCTAGAAAGAATGACTCAATTTAAAGATAAAAAAGAAAAATTAAATAGTATTTCTGCAGCTTTGCTTGATTACCCAGTTCTCCAAACAGGAGATATTATTTTATATGACGCAGATGAAGTTCCTGTTGGAGAAGACCAAAAACAACATGTTGAGTTAGCAAGAGATATTGCACAAAGATTTAATAATTTGTTTGGCGAAACTTTCAAATTACCTGAACCCATAATACCTACTATTGGCGCAAGGGTAATGAATTTAAGTAACCCAAATTCTAAAATGTCAAAAAGCTTTGATGAAGAAGAAAGTGGTGTAGTGGGATTATTAGATGATGAAAAAAGTATTGTTAAAACAATAAAACGAGCTGTTACAGATTCTGGGAATGAAATTGCTTTTTCTGATGATCCAGAAAAAGCAGGTGTTAACAATTTGTTGGGTATATATAAAGTTATAACAGGTAAATCATCTATTGATGCTGAAAAAGATTTTGAAAATGCTAAAGGTTATGGAGTCTTGAAAGAGAGTGTAGCTGAAATGGTATTAGATGTTGTAAGACCAATCAGAAAAAAATTTGACGAATATATTAGTGATCCATCCGAACTAGATAGATTATTAGATATTGGTGCTGAAAATGCTAGCTTGATATCTGAACCTAAAGTTATAGAAATGAAAAGAAAAATGGGATTTATTTAAATGAAAAATATTGTAGATTTCGAGACGTTTGAATCAATTTACGATGCTAAAAGCTATATTGCTTTAGGTAGAGAATTATACGTAGATCTCGAAACTCCNGTTTCAATTTTTTTAAAAGTATCAAAAGGAAAAAATTCTTTTCTTTTAGAAAGTGTNGAAGGTGNTGANTCCATAGGAAGATATAGTTTTATCGGATTAGGTGGATATGACAAATTTGTTTCCAACGAAAAAAATCCNATNAATATTATTTCAGAATTAATTGATATTGAAATAATAAAACCAGAATGGNTAGAAAGATTCTTTGGAGGATTAGTNGGTTATATATCTTATGATGCTGTTAAGTATTTTGANGAAATCAATCTTCCGNTGGANAAGGGTTTNGATTTGCCTGAATCTTGTTTTTTGTTTGTTACTGATTTTTTGGTTTACGATCATTTGAAACATAGATTGTTTATCGTTTCNTATGCTGATTGTTCNANNGGATCATCCAAAGAAGTTTATGAANAAACATATTCTAAAATTGATGATNTNCAAAGTAGATTAACAAAAAATTCCTCAGATGTTTATAGAAAACACAATAATGTAGATGATNTTGANTCAGAAGAAAATATATCTAAAAAAGATTTTATTCAAAATGTAAAAATTATTAAGGNCCAAATTGANGAAGGNGAAATTATACAAGCNGTATTCTCAAGGCGAATTTCAAAGAAAACTTCAGCACACCCATTTATGATTTATAGAGCANTAAGATCTATAAACCCNTCTCCATTTATGTATTATATGGACTTAGATGATCATTTTGTGGTGGGAGCTTCTCCTGAACTATTAGTACAGGTNGAAGGTGATACTATNAATTCTGTTCCAATTGCNGGNACTAGGCCAAGAGGAATNAATGAAATTGANGATGAAAAAATAATAANAGAATTTTTGAAAGATCCAAAAGAAAAAGCNGAGCATGTAATGTTAGTAGATCTGGCACGTAATGATGTTGGNAGGGTAAGTCTTCCAGGNTCAGTNCAAGTAACCGAATATATGGATGTAAAAAAATTTTCACATGTAATGCATCTTGTTTCTAAAGTAACTGGTAAAAAGAANCCAAAAGCTTCTTCNCTAGATGTATTTAAATCATGTTTCCCAGCCGGAACTGTATCAGGTGCTCCAAAAATTCGAGCTATGGAAATTATTTCNGANTTAGAAAATGANAAAAGAGGNCCATANGCTGGTGCTTTAGGNTTNTTTGATTTTTTTGGAAATATTGAAGTTTGTATNACNTTGAGAACTTTATTNATAAAAGATGGAATTGCTTCAGTTCAATCAGGTGGTGGAATAGTTTTTGATAGTGTNCCNGAATTAGAATTTGAAGAACATTTACATAAAGCCCAAGCAGTATTGAGAGCTATAGAAATTGCCGAGGGAGAGGAGTTTTTGTANATATAATGATATTGATTTTAGATAATTATGACAGTTTTACATATAATATTTATCAAATAGTTGCAGAGCANAACGAAAANACTAAAGTTTATAGAAATAANGAAATAACTATTGAAAAAATTTATGATCTGAATCCTGAAAAAATAATTATTTCNCCAGGACCTTCNCATCCNAAAAACTCTGGTATTTGNAGAGANGTNGTANATGAATTTGGTACAAAAATACCAATTCTAGGNGTATGCTTGGGNCACCAAGTNATCGGNTACACNTATGGATCTANAATNGAGAAGGCTCCNNCTATATTTCATGGNAAAACGTCTCTTGTTGAACACAATAATCATACNCTCTTTAATGAAGTTCCAAGNCCATTTAATGCAATGAGGTATCANTCTCTTATAATTACAGAAGAATCNCTNAATGATGATTTTGAAAAAATTGCATGGACNAAAGANGGNTTNATTATGGGAATCTCGCANAAAGAATTNNAATTNTATGGTATACAATTTCATCCNGANTCTATAGGNACTGATTTTGGAGAACAAATTTTATTAAATTTTTTAAGTATNTAATATGACTGATATTAATGAATTGATAACAAANNTATTAAANAANAATANCNTAACATTTGANGAATCTTATNATNTAATGAATAACATTATGACGGGCAAAATATCGGAGATTAANCTTGCTTCTATTTTAACGTCGCTAGCTATAAAGAATGAATCTGAAGATGAAATAGCAGGAATGGCTAAATCTATGCAAGAAAATTCTTTAAGNATTTATACAGATTACGATTGCNTAGATATTGTCGGTACNGGCGGTGATAAGAAATATACATTTAATGTGTCTACAACTTCTGCGNTGGTTGCAGCAGCATCAGGAGCTAAAATTGCTAAACATGGAAATAGAGCTGCTTCNGGAAATAGTGGAAGNGCTGATGTTTTAGAAGCNTTNGATATAAATATTGATNTAGATGAANTTCAATCAATAGATATGTTAAATAAATATAATTTTACATTTTTGTTTGCTCAAAAATTTCACCCTTCNATGAAATATGCNATGCCCACAAGAAAAGAATTAGCTTTCAAAACAATTTTTAATAATTTAGGACCNCTAACTAATCCNGCAAATTCTAAATANCTTCTAATTGGAGTNCCTGATATAAGTACAGGNAATAAGATGTCAAATGCTCTTNGNATANTAAANAAAACAGCATTNGTNGTTCATGGNATGGANGGACTTGATGAAGCAAGTATATTTGGTGANACTTATGTNTGGGAAATAAGACCAAATCCNTCTATNGATGAAGATGAGATTAATAATGAAACAGTAAATNTNGCTGCGTCAACNGCTTCTTTAAAAGAATATAAAATTAANCCNGATCAATTCGGATTGAANAAAATNCCNATTCAAAATTTACAAGTNAATTCNCCTGAAGAAAGTGCNANTAAAATATTAGACTTATTTAANAATCGAGACAAANAGCTGATTGATTGNGTNGCTTTGAATGCTGGATTGGGGCTTTATATTTCAGGTCATGCACAAGATATTAAATCAGGAATTGAACTTTCTAAAAANAATATTAAAAACGGNAATGCTGCAAANCTAATTTCTTCTTTATCTNGCAATTATTAATATGAATATACTNGATAAAATAGTAAATCAANTAAAAANGGATCTTTTNGGGCAAAAAGANAATTTTCCTATTGAGNAATTAAAGAAAGAAATTGATTATGAATATAAAACNGAAAGTTTGTCTCAATCATTGAATATNGATGGACTAAGNATNATTGCAGAAATTAAAGANACATCTCCAAGCAANGGNAAATTAATGTNTAACATTGATTTTGATTCTTTAGCGAAACANTACTTTAAAGCAAATGTNAATGGAATATCNGTTGTTACTGAGAAAAATTTTTTTAANGGNTCTATTCAAAATATTCCNAAATTAAAATCTATTGATGGNTATAATCAAACNCCNGTACTTAGAAAAGATTTTATTGTTGATGAATATCAAATTTTNGAATCAAAATATTTAAAAGCTGATGCAATATTATTAATTGCNAGCTTNTTGGAAGANAANAAATTNAAAAANTTTNTTTCATTAGCAGAAGAATTAGATTTAGAGTATATCGTTGAAATCCATGATGAGAGNGANTTANATAAAGTNTTAAANGTTAATCCCAAAATAATNGGNGTAAACAACCGTNATTTAAATAATTTNCAAGTTGATATTAANACTACATTGAATATTATTGATAAAATTCCTAAGTCAATAATTATAATNAGNGAGAGTGGTATTTATANNTCTGAAGATANGAAAAAATTATANGANANAGGTTGTAATGGNGTNTTAATAGGNGAATCTATAATTACNTCTGNTGATCCTTATNAAAAAATCATTGAACTAAAAATATAATGACNAAGATAAAAATATGNGGNCTNAAGCTTAANAANGATTTTGAATTTGTAGCNTCACTTAATGTTGATTATGCAGGTATCATATTTGTTGAAAATGTNAAACGGCAGATAAGTACAACAGAAGNNGAGAAAATATCNGATNNTNTNAACAAAATNANTAACCCGCCAAAACTTGTTGGTTTATTTGCTGATCAAAAGTTAGAATATATTAAGAAAATTTATCATCGNTATGGATTAGATNACGTTCAATTGTGNGGTAGTGAAAATGAAGAATTTCTGAATGANTTAGATATTCCTTTCATTAAACAGATAAAATTGAAAAACNANATAAATTTTNAANAAATATTTAATCAAATAGAATTTGTAAAATCAATNGGAGGACTTGTCAGTATTGATACATATAAAGAAGGTCATTATGGTGGTTCAGGTNAATTGATAAATTTATCTGATGCAAAAAAAATAATTAATAAATATAAAGTGTTTCTTTCNGGAGGATTGAATTCTGATAATATTACAAACATAATAGAAACAATTAANCCTTGGGCNGTNGATGTTTCTTCAGGAGTCGANCTNAATAACAAAAAAAANATNNGTAAAATAGAAAAATTTGTTAATAATGTGAGGAGTGTCAAAAATTAATTTGATAACTAAAAATAATACTTTTGAAAAAGAAATTCAAAAGAATTTAAATAATAAAATCTCTGGNGAAATNCGATCNGATGAAAAAACTCGTATGATATACAGTACTGATGCTAGTATATATCAAATTGTNCCTCAAGCCGTAGCATTCCCAAAATCAGANGAAGATTTGCAAATAATTATGGAATATGCGTTTGCAAATAATATCCCAATAACACCAAGAGGAGGAGGAACTAGTCTTGCTGGNGCAACTGTTGGAAGTGGAATAATAGTTGATTTTTCAATGTTTATGAATAAAGTATTGAATTATAATCCCGATGAAAATTGGGTTGAGGTTCAACCAGGTATTATATTAGATGAGTTAAATAAGTACATGTCGGCTGACAATAAAATATTTGGACCAGATCCTAGCACAAGTAATAGAGGAAATATCGGNGGTGCAATTGGAAATAATTCTTGTGGAGCTCACTCTTTGCTTTATGGAAAAACTATAGATAATGTTATTGAACTTGATGCTTTTACTGCTGGAGGTAATAATATTAAATTGGGACCTGTTGGGGCATCNTATTTTGAAAGAGAACTACNTGGACAAGANGGAATAATTTTAGAAACACTTAATTCGATNAGAAAAAATTTNATATCTGAAATACAAACTAAATATCCTTCAATCCAAAGAAGAGTATCAGGATACAACTTAGATGAATTAGTTGATGTTAATAATTTTAATACAGCAAAATTTGTTGTTGGGTCAGAAGGTACATTAGTTACGTTTTCTAAAGCAAAAGTTTTAGTACATGATAAACCTAAACATGTTGGTTTAGCATTAGTTCATTTTGATGATTTGATTTCTTCGATGGAAGCTACAGTATCAATATTAGAGCACAATCCATCTGCNGTAGAACATATTGGNAGTATGATTTTGAGACAGGCTAAAAACAATTTGGAATATTCACGAATGATGACTTTTATAGATGGAGATCCTGAATCTGTTNTAGCNGTTGAAATGATTGCTGATGATAAAAATGAGNTAAAAGATAAACTNGAAAAATTAAAATTAAAATTAGANAAACAAAAATTTGGTTATTCTACNAAATTGTTGTTAGACGANGCTGATCAACAAAAAGTNTGGAATATAAGAAAAGCAGGACTTGGNCTTATGATGAGTACTCCTGGAGACTATAAAGCNATNCCTTTTGTTGAAGATACAGCNGTTGATCCTAAAGTTTTACCTCAATTTGTCAGAGAGTTNGATCAAATAGTCAAAGAACATGATACTATAGCNGGTTATTATGGACANGCTAGTGTTGGNTGCCTTCATATAAGGCCANTAATTAATCTGAAATTGGAAGATGAAGTAACNAAAATGAAATCAATTTCNGAAGAAATAACTGATTTGGTCATTAAATATGGAGGTTCNATAAGTGGNGANCANGGAGATGGANTAGTTAGAAGTTATTGGAACAAAAAAATGTTTGGAGACAAAATATATTCAGCTTTTAAACAACTNAAAGATAGCTTTGATCCACACAAACTNATGAATCCAGGNAAAATAGTTGATTCACAAGAAATTGATGAAAATTTAAGAATAAGTCCNNAATATAAAGTAAAAGAAATNANTACNGGTTTTAACTTTAGTAAAGAATTAGGATTTACCTCTGCTATTGAAATGTGCAATGGNCAAGCNGCTTGNAGGAAAGTTACATCAGGTGTNATGTGNCCNTCGTATATGGTTACAAGGGANGAAGAATTATCTACAAGNGGNCGAGCAAANGCTTTAAGAGGNNTGATGTCNGGNCAATTGTCGGAGAAAAGCTGGAAGGATAAAAATTTATTTAAGATTTTAGACNTATGNNTAGAGTGTAAAGCATGTAAGTCTGANTGNCCCTCAAATGTTGANATGGCCAAATTAAAATATGAGTATCTTTATCAATATTATAAGCNNAANAAAATACCANTAACTCAGNGAATAATNGGTAATATTAATACNTTAAGTAANATAGGATCTGTTACTTCNNTAATTTCAAANANATTGTCAAATTCTTTTATNACAAAAATATTTATGGATTTGTTTTTTGGTATAGANAAACGAAGAAAATTGCCAAANTTTGCNAAGAAAAGCTTGGTTGCTTTATCTAAAAATTTTGAAGTGAAAAAATCTAATAAATCTGTTTTATTATTTCCTGATACATTCAATAATTACCAAAGTCCTGAAGTTGGGTTGGCGATATATAAAATTCTAAATAAATCTGGATATAATGTTATTATTCCTGAAGACACTAAATGTTGNGGAAGGCCTATGTTGTCATCTGGTCAGATTGATAAAGCCAAGCATAATATTAAATACAATATAGACTTACTATATGAATATGTTAGCAAAGATATAGATATAGTAGGAATTGAACCAAGTTGTATTCTAGGATTTAAAAGTGATTTTTTAGATTTGGTGGATGAAGAATACAAACAAAAAGCAGAGTTGATTAAATCAAACACGTATATAATTGANGAATATTTGGCTGAAAACAAAATTTGGGAAAAATTAGATTATAAAAAACCTGATTATAACAAAGTNATTATTCAACCTCATTGCCATCAGCAATCTTTGCTTGGTAATGTNCATATGAAAGAATTATTAAATCGTTTCAAATTCGATAATTATGAATTTATAGATAACGGTTGTTGTGGAATGGCTGGATCTTTTGGTTATTTTAAGGACAAATACAAACTTTCTATAGACTTAGCAAAAAGGAATCTATTTCCTAAAATTANNAATTCTCCAGATAATTCTGTTGTAATAGCNTCAGGAATATCTTGTAGAGAACANGTTANTCANGGCACANAAGCTANTCCTAAACATTTGGTANAAATNATTGCTGATTTANTTTAGATCTCNTATAATNANNTTTTTAGCNAATATATGTTGAGTTTATGAAAANAATANAGAAGATAAAATATTTATTTATATTAAGTTGCTTGCCAATTTTATTTGGGATTGCTTGTGGAGGATCTAGTGAATCTACAACTACCACAACAACTACCACAACAACAACTGCAGCGCCTACACCAACNCCAGCACCAACCCCANCACCAACCCCANCNCCAACNCCAGCACCAACNCCAGCNCCAACTCCAGCACCAACTCCAGCACCAACTCCAGCACCAACTCCAGCGCCAACTCCAGCACCGATTTCTA
>PAJB01000012.1 GCA_002710905.1 Chloroflexota bacterium
CATTATTCCGTCACCAGTACAAAGCCCTCGTCCTCCAATAGCCTTTGCGTCTTCAACGCCAGAAAGATTAGAGTGGATAGGTGCCAATGGCTGGTCGTTATTACTTGGAACGCAAGCTCCACACTTTCTAGCTGCCCGAATGGAGCATTATCTTAAAGGAATGGATAAAGCCAATCTTAGTGTAGAGGAGCGTGCAAACGCATGGAAGAATGTTAGTGTTTTACGACAAATTTATGTGGCTGATGAAGGGGAGGACTATGAGAAAGTTCTTTCTAATAATATGGATATTTTTGTTCGTAAAAGTGCTTTAGCGAATTCAGGTATTGATGATTTACCAAAAGATGATTTTGATAAACGAAGAAATTCATATGCAGCGGGTGAGTGGCTTGTTCGAGGAACAGCAGAAGAAGTAATAAATAAATTAACACCATTAGCAGAACTCGGCATTAGCAATTTAATGTGCTGGATGAATTTTGGACACATTGATGACAAATTGTTGCGAGCAAGTATGAAACGATTTGCAGGTAAGGTAATGCCTGCACTGAAGGACATTAAGCCTAAAGATAATAAAATTAATGAATTATTGGAATCCAATCCTAAGAAAGCTGTTTCAGCACACCAATGGCAACGCTAGTCTCTTTGTTCAATCCCTCCGTAACCAATGGTGACTAATCTTTTATCATCCGTTTCTATTGTTAATTTACAAAGAGATTCTTGATCTGAATTTTTTATTAATGCTCCATTACAGCGCATTGTTTCACCAGCAAAAGTAGGCTTGATTAACTTAATATCATAAAATCCATTAGTTAAAAATTTATTACCAAATTGTTTTGTTAAATATCGATTAATAACTGCGATCGAGATACATGCTTGCGCAGTAGTATTTGGCATTCCTCTTGCCTTAGCCATATTTAAGTTTGTGTGAGCTGTAGATTCCCCAGGACCTTCAATATCATTAAATCTATTTTGATCACATATTAATTTCATCTCTTCCAATTTTTCAAGAATATTTTCATCTTCAATTGATGTATTTTTCTCGTTGCTTTCAACATAATGTTCTCTATCTGATTGCGTAGAAGGAAGCATAAAGGTTCGCCAGTGTTTTTGCAAAAGGACGTTATTGTCATCATAACTAGCTAATTGAAATGTTACAAATCCGTTTCCTCGCTTCACATATTTGTCTGTTACAGAACCTATGAAAGAAATTTCTTTATTAAGCGGAATTGGTGCATAATTTTTAACAACATATCTAGTTAATGGACCACCATAATTTCTATAGGGGGCTGTTGAATTCATTCCAGGGTAATACATAATATCCTGATGAGCATAATCCTGAGACAACGATTTGTCTCCAAGATAATCAAAAAAACCATTCCATTTGTTACTTGTTTGTTGATTGATATTTATTGCCCATCTGCTTGGGAATTCTCCTAATTCAAAAGTATTAAATTCAATAGGCGGGAGTCCTTGATGAGGATATTTTTTAATAATTACAGGCATTAACTCTTTATTATGCATAATTTTTCTAACTGAATATTTTTTTACTAATAATGTAGCCTACCATTACGCCTGTCAAAGTTAAAATAAATGTAGAAGCAATGTAGATTAATGCAGATTTGATTCTATCATCTTGAATTAAACTAATTGTTTCTATTCCAAAACTTGAAAAAGTCGTGTAACTTCCTAGCACTCCTATCACAATGAATGATCTTGTTTCACCAGAGAATTTTGAGGCAAGCCCACCTATAATTATGCCACCAATAAAACAGCCTGATGCGTTAACTAACAGCGTCCCTATTGGGAAACTGTTAGTTGCTAAGTTATGACTTGCTAGTTGAGAGATCCAATATCTTAATAAAGCCCCAATTGAACCACCTATTGCAACAGCAAAAAGATTCATTATTTCTACTTTCATTTAATCTGATATGTATAATGAACTATAACAATAAATACAAATAACTCATTTTAGTTATTATTGCATAGGAAAGAAATTATGGGTAAAAAATATGATGCTGAAAAAGAAGCAAATGCTTCTGAAGCTAAAAAAAATCTTGATGCTATTCACACCTTCATGACTGATTGGGATGATGTAGCAAAATATTTATTAACTTACAGGAAAAATGGCCAACCTAGAATGAGACCTGTCAATGCATATATGAATGGCTGGTACATACAATCAGTCACCCAGAATATACATTTAAAAACTGCGCACATTAAGAATAATGATAATGTAGCATATCTTTTTAGTGGCATGTCTCCTCGTGAAAGAGGGAACGATCCCATAAATGTTTTTATTGAAGGCACTGCTGAATTAATTGAGGATCAAGAGCAAGTTTTTGAATTTTTAGAATGGCGTGAATCTATAACAAATACTGGTTTAAATACTCCAGGTGATGACTACGTCCCATATGTTATTCAAGTAAGACCAAGATACATTCGAGTTGAAGGCTTTTCTGGCAGGAGACATCCTGTAATATTTAGAGATTTTTCTAACTTAGTGAAACCCGAGTCTATCGTTCCAAAGGAAGATTTTGACATTTCATCTGTTATACCTGAATTAGGCAATTATAAAGATCCGAGATAGTATTAAAATTCCTTGTAAATAATCGCATTTTGTCCATGCCAGCCTTCTGCACGAACATATTCTGGTTTAGTTTTAACAAGGAATAAAAGATCTTCCGATGAATGACCTCTCCCAATACCATATTTACTTTCACGCATGTTGTAGAATTCCTCAACTTGATCCTGATCCTCTATCAAATCAGCATTGCCTTGTAGCCAGACAACCTTAGGATTCCAACGATTATCATCTCTAGTCTCTTTACCAACCCATAAATATCCTACAATTGGGTCATTTTTAATATGAGTGGTTTTTGGCTGTATATCTTGTGTCATTGTATGCACCACCCAATTATCAAGAATTGTAGATACAGGTCTCATGATTTCTCTACCATCTTTTCTACGTGTCATCATGTAAGCCATACATAACTCTTTATTGCTTATAAAGTCATGAATCTCTTGTTTGTACTCTAATGCTTTTTCTGGTGAGAGGCCTTGTTCTTTTACCCATTGTTCATTTGCCATAACTTCCTCCATGTTTTATCAATTTGTTCAATTACATTAACATAATAAAAGAAAAATTAGCTATTTATTCTGTGCTTTTTCTAATAACTGGCCAGTAGTAGCCAATTATTAACATAGAAGTGAAACACAAAGCAGCAATAATCATTATGCCATTTTGAGTACCAAATTGACTCGCTAATATCCCGATCAATAATGAACCTAAAGGACCTGCTCCTATTGCAATTGACAGAGCTCCCATTGTTCGACCACGAATTTCAGGATCAGATGAAACAATAGTTAAGGTAGTTTGCATAGTTGCAAAAGACACCATGCCGAATCCAGCAGTAAAAAGAATTGCCATAGATAAAAGGTAGATGCTGCTATTTGCGAATAAAAAAATACATAAAGTTAAAAATAACGATCCAAAGAAGTACACTCTTGCATAATTATTATAATTTACCTTTGTAGCTATAACACTCGCTCCAATTAAAGCACCTGTTCCTTCAATTGCTCCCATTAATCCAACTTGAAATGGATTAGCTTGCAATATTTCTTTGCCTACTACAGGAACCATGTTGAAATATGGAAATGCAAATAAATTCATTGCAAATGTGACCATAATTGTTGCTTGAAGAAGATTGTTATTTTTTATGTAACTTATTGCCTCCTTTGTATCATTAATGAACCCCAAGATTTTTTTACTATGTTCGGTTTTATAGATATTTTGATTTGAACCCTTAACGCCTAGGCACAAAATACTAACAATTAAAAATGATATTGCAACAGTTAGATAACCGCTCACAGGACCTAAGAAGGATAATATAGCTCCTCCCAAGGCGGGTCCAATAATCCTCGTGAATGCACTAGTACCAATATCAATACCAAAAGCCTTTCCAGCAATATTATTTGGAATAACATCTCCAATCATTGCTCTTCTTACAGGAAATTCATGTGCCCAGCATATACCTGCTAAAAACATTGTTATTGCAAGCATTGTGTAATTAATTTTATCTACGTGAATTAGATATGCAATTACTGCATAAATAATCCATAAAATTGCAAATGTTAAAAAAAGTATATATTTACGATTAAATCGATCTGAAATGATGCCGATAAATGTGCCAAATATTAATCTTGGTATCTGTCTATAGAAAAAAATCAATCCGACTAAAAACGCGGAGTTAGTTATTTCAAAGGTGTATACCCCCAAAATTAGCATATCTAGCCAGCGCATACATGATGCAAAGCCGCCAATGAGCCATAATAACCTAAATTGTTTATTAGAAATTATTTTTAGAAAAGAAGTAGGCTCACTACTATCTGTATTCAGTGTATGTTGCGTCTCATTCATTAAATTGTACTCGTCGAAAATATTGAAAATCAAATTATGCTACGAACAATACGTTCATAGATGCAATATGCTACTTATTCGTATATGATTAAGGTAACAAATAAATGAGAAAAGTATGAATAAAAAATTAATAAAATCCCTTGAATTGTCTGGGAGATTGCCAGTTGAGCAAGCTAAACTAATTGCTGCAGAAACTGATTTAGAGACAATAATGCACTATGCGAAGGAAATGACTGAGTCTTTTCATGGTGATTTGTTGTCTTATTCAAAGAAAATTTTTATTCCATTAACTATGTTATGTCGCGATGTGTGTCATTATTGCACATTTGCTAAACCACCTATAAAGGGTCAGAAAGTGTATCTTACTGCTGATGAAGTTTTAGAATTAGCTCGTGCTGGTGAAAAAGCTGGTTGTAAAGAAGCATTATTCACTTTAGGTGACAAGCCTGAACTAAGATATAAGGCCGCAAGAGAGGAGCTTGATAAATTAGGATTTTCTTCTACAATTGATTATTTACATGCTATGGCTAAATTAGTTCTTGATAACACAACATTAATTCCACATCTCAATCCTGGAGTAATGGAATATGAACAAATAATTAAACTTAAAGAAGTATCAGCTTCACAAGGAATTATGCTTGAATCAATTTCAAATAAATTAAACTTGAAAGGGCAACCTCACTATGGTTCTCCAGACAAAGAACCTGAACAAAGAATTAAAACTATAGAATATGCTGGTAGAGCGAAAGTTCCATTCACCTCTGGAATTTTGATTGGCATAGGTGAAACAAGGCTTGAAAGAGTCGAATCTCTTTTTGCTTTAAGAGAATTAAATGATCAATATAATCATTTACAAGAAATAATTATTCAAAATTTTCGTGCTAAAGAAGATACTCTCATGAGCAATCATCCCGAACCCTCCTTAGATGAGCTTTTATGGACAATTGGTGTAGCAAGATTAATTTTTGGTGCAGAAATGAATATACAAGCACCACCTAATTTAAGCCCAGATTCAATCTCATCAATTATCAATGCAGGTATTAATGATTGGGGTGGAATTTCCCCAGTAACACCAGATCATGTCAATCCTGAAGCACCTTGGCCTAAATTAATACATTTATTAGAACAATGCAAAACTCACGGTAAAGATTTGGTTGAAAGACTAACTAGTTATCCTTCTTTTGTTAATAATGCCAATGAATGGCATAGCGCTCCTATCGCTACTAAATTAATAACTTCTTCAGATAGTATTGGGCTGGCTCGTGAAAATAATTGGTCGCCAGGCACTCTAGAAGAGCCACCTATTTTAATAAATAATGATAACTTAATTTTTTCCCCTGCAATTCATAAAAAATCTAAGATAGATATGATTTTACAAAACATAAATAATGGATTTACTCCTAATGAGACTGAAATAGCTCGTTTGTTTTATGCAAGAGGCAATGATTTCATAAAGATTTGCAATACAGCAAATGCATTAAGATCTGAATTAGTTGGAGATCAAGTTACATATGTTGTTAATCGTAATATTAATTATACAAATGTATGTTATTTTAAGTGTAGATTTTGCGCATTTTCTAAGGGTAAATTAAACATTGATTTAAGAGGTCCATCGTATGATTTATCAACAGAAGAAGTTCAGAGACGTGTTTTAGAAGCTTGGGAGCGTGGTGCCACAGAAGTTTGCATGCAGGGAGGAATTCACCCAGATTATACTGGTGAAAAATATATTCAATTGTGCAAAGCAGTAAAAGACGTAGTGCCAGAAATGCATATACATGCTTTTTCTGCATTAGAAGTTACACAAGGGGCATCAACTCTTAGCATTTCTATTGAAGATTTTCTTTATCAACTAAAAGATGCTGGACTTGCTTCTTTACCTGGAACTGCTGCTGAAATTTTAGACGATAATGTAAGATCTACTCTATGTCCTGATAAGATAAATACTGATCAATGGCTTGAAGTTCATCAAATAGCTCATTCTATTGGCTTACGTAGTACAGCAACAATCATGTTTGGACATATTGAACAACCTTTATCATGGGCAAAGCATCTTTTGAATATTAAAGATTTGCAAACAAAAACTAATGGTTTTACAGAGTTTGTCCCATTGCCATTTGTACATATGGAAGCGCCGATATACTTAAAAGGCCTTGCTAGAAAAGGCCCTACATTTAGAGAAAGCTTGCTAATGCATGCAGTATCCAGGCTGATTTTGAATAAAGAATTTGTTAATATTCAAGGTTCTTGGGTCAAGATGGGATCTGAGGGAATTAGACAATTATTAAATGTCGGCGTTAATGACTTAGGGGGCACTTTAATGAATGAGAGTATTACTAGAGCTGCTGGAGCAGAGCATGGACAAGAATTATCTGCATCCTATTTAGAAAAGATCATTTGTGATAGCGGTCGTATTCCAATGCAACGTACTACACTCTATCAGCAAGCACCACAAATGCAACATGAAAAGTCATTTATGCCTGAACCTTTGTTGCCAATTATTTAATTAATTTTCTCCCCAGCTTTTATTCCGGAACTTATTGCACCTTCTATTGATGGATGAAAAAGATAATCACCGCAATATATTATATTTTCAAGACAATTATTTTTTTGTTTATTATCTGGGCTGTAAATTGGTAGCGCTTCATCAATGTGTATACTTTTTAGATGCACAATATCGTCATTATTAAAGTACGACCATTCTTGCAGTTCATTTACAATCTGTTCATGATTTGTTTTTTTGCCAAGAGTTGTAATTGCAATCAAGTTTGAGTCATTTGGAGCATATGATTTAGCTACATTACTCATTATTGCAATATTATTTATTTGCCCTCTACCACTACCATTTAAAATAATTTTTTTTGTATTGTATGCTTTTCCAAAAATATTATTTAAATATGCACTAGTAAAATAATGAGTCGTGCAACTGAAATATTTTCTTG
Organism: Chloroflexota bacterium; assembly: GCA_002710905.1. Next base: position 7,357 of record PAJB01000012.1, read on the forward strand.
CTTCTATATTATTTTTTTGTTCAAGCCTTTTTATGCTATTGCTTTCAATCGAGCATATAATATTCTTACAATAAATAATTTGATTATTTTCTAATGTAATTTTATCATTTTCAATTTTTTTTACTTTTGCATTGAGCATTAATTTATCTTTTGGTATTTCTTTTGCTAGCAAACTAGGTATTTCTTGCATTCCATTTACTGGAACTCCCGCATTACTTCTAGAAAATAATTTGAATAAATAAAGCATGTATGTATGTGGCGTAATTAAATTTTTATCTAGTAAAATTCCTGAAAAAAAAGGTTGTAAAAATTTATTTATAAATTCGCTAGAAAATCCATTTTTTTTAAAAAATGATTTTGTTGTTATATTATNCATTTGTAAAATTTGATTNTCTTTCATGAAAATNAATTTAATTTTAAGTNTTAGAATTTTTATTTTGTCTTTTAAATTTCCTATTGGTGAGATAANTGTTANNGGNAGTTCTTTAATATTTTTAAATGGGTCAGCTATNGNATGAAATTTTTTACCATCCCATATTAGTGCACCTGAATCAAAATATTGCAATTTTAATTTTTTCATATCTATATTTTTTTTAGTATTTTCATAACCATCTAAAATGATTTGAAATCCGTAATCNAATTTATANCCATTATGTATTNCTGTATTTANNTTACCGCCAATTTTATTTTTTTGNTCAATGATAATAAAATCCNTGTTTTTTGATAAAAGGGTTTTTCCNGCNGCTANCCCGCTTAATCCAGCACCAATAATGATTGTTTCTACATACTNTTTTTGTTTCATNTGCGTTTGAATGGCGACCCCGATCGGATTCGAACCGACGATCTCCACCGTGACAGGGTGGCGTGTTAGACCGCTACACTACGGGGCCATATCTCCTTTTACTTTATCATTTATATATTCTATATAAAATATGAGCAATTTATTTAATTTTTTTTTTGAGAAAGTTGGCTACTATATGAAATGTGTTATTGTTATTACTATGGCATACACAAAAAAAGCTGATTCAAACGATAATCATAAAAATGAGTTTCAAGAGAATACTTCATTTATTGCACAAGATCTTATAAAAGTACTTCTTTCAACTTTTGTTTGCCTAGTGTTCATGTTTGCATTTATTTATTTTATCTAAATTTGTCCCATAATGTTAATGATCCAATTAGAATTAAAACAGCTCCATTTAAGTCATTAGTTATTAATGCAAANTCTCCAGAAATATATANCCTNGTAATNCCAATTGCNATCATTGANATCAANGATACTATTTGTATTNTTTTTCCACGCTTTCCATTTGTTATATAATTGAGTATGGAGAAGATTATGTANCTAGATAATAATGCTACGAAAGCNGCGCTAGCCAATGTAAANAGAGAAAATAAGGNNCTAACAGGTATTAGCANTGCCACTATAATCCCAATTATCATTCCAGATAAAATACCTATTNCAAGTGAAGATATTACTAAATGTATTGGTATTTTATACATTGGAGGTACATTGAATGATACACATTTTTNACACCTNTATCCTACAGGAGTTTCGGTAATNCATTCATANCAAATAAGCTTGTTGCATTTCTGGCAACGTAGNTCTGTTTCAATTTTGTTACATATATTACAGTATTGTTTCATTAGATTTTAAGATGTTTCTCAATCAATTCTATTGCTATTTTATCAGGGAGAGGTATTTTACCTGGAAGCTTTTCTTTATTTCCATGAATCCCATGATAATCTGAACCTCCAATTGGATAAAGATTATATTTGTTTGCAATTTCAAGCATCTGCTTTATAGTCTTTGTATCATAGTTTTTGTAGTATGCTTCAATTCCAAATAATCCATCCTTAGATAGTATTTCAATAATTTTGTTTAACTGTTTTAAATATGTTGGATGAGCTAAAAATGAAAGTCCGCCAGCCTGTTGAATCATTTCTATTGCTTTTTTACTAGATAATTTATGTCGTTTAATTTTTGTTATGTAGGGTTTGGATAAAAAGCTATCAAATGCTTCTTGAATTGATGATACATATTTTTTGCTTATCATTTCTTGTGCTATATGCGGGCGACCTATTGTGGCTTTCCCTGCTTTTTTTTTAATTTTAGGCATCTCAAGATGTATTTCTTTTTTTGATAGCATATGAATAATTTCTTTTGCTCGACTATCTCTTGCTTCTTTTAGTTTTTTTAGTTCCCCAATCAGCCCTTCATTATATTCATCTATGCCTATGCCTAGTATATGAACATCTTCACCTAATAAATCAACTGATAGTTCTATTCCTGTAATTATCGTTATATTGTCATTGTTTTTTGAAATGTTTCTAGCTTCTTTAATTCCATCTATTGTATCGTGATCAGTAATTGCAAGATAAGCAACTTGATTATTGATTGCTAAATTTATCAACTTACTTGGTGATAGCACACCATCAGAATGATTTGTATGGGAATGAAAATCAGCGATACTCATTTAATTTATTGTTCTATCTTCAATAATTTATATACTAAATCTGAAGAAAATCCTTTACTCATTAAATAATTATAGAGTATTTTCGTTTTGTCTTGTTTATTTTCAGGTATTCTCTTTTTTTTATATTCTATTGCATTACTGCATGCTTCATCATCATTCCGTTTACTGATATTTTTATCAATAATTTTTCTACATATTCCTACTTTTAGAAGATCTTGTTCTATTGCTCTATTACTTTTTATATTGGAGTTTTTTTTGTTTATATATATTTTTGTCCATTTGTCGTCATTAATTAGCCCTAGTTCTATTGCTTGATTTACGAGCGTATCTGCTTCGCTTTGAAGAAAATATTTTTTTTTCAAATTTTCTTCAAAGCGTTTTTTTGTCCAGCTTCTACGATTAAGTAGTTTAATTATTTCTGGATAATCTTTTAATTTATTCAATTTTATTCTTTCTGTTTTTCTCCTTCAAATAAGGGCTGAACTATTTTTTCATTATTACCATCTAAATTTTTTGGTTTACTACCTGCTTTAGTGATTATTGGGCTTGCAAGTTTTAATCCAATTTTTTCTCTTAACTTATTTTCAATTTTGAATCTAATCTCTTCATTGTCAGTTAAAAATTTTGCTACATTTAATCTACCTTGACCTAATTTAATTTCTTCAAATGAATAATGCGATCCTGTTTTTTGTACGATCTCATTTTCAGCTGCTAAATCTAATATGTCACTTTCTTTATCTATTCCTTTTCTTTCACTTGTAAACATGATATCAAATTCTGCTTGCCTAAATGGCGGAGCTACTTTATTTTTCACTACCTTACATCGCACTCTATTTCCTATAAACACTGTCCCTGATTTCAAGCTTTCTATTCTTCTTATTTCAATTCTTACTGATGAATAAAATTTTAATGCTCTTCCTCCCGGAGTTACTTCTGGGTTACCAAAAACGACTCCTATTTTTTCTCTTAATTGATTAATAAATATTAATGCAGTTTTGCTCTTAGCAGTTGCACCCGTAAGCTTTCGTAATGCTTGTGACATTAACCTTGCTTGTAGTCCTGGGAGAGAGTCACCCATATCTCCTTCAATTTCTGCTCTGGGCACCAATGCTGCAACTGAGTCAATTACGACTAAGTCTAGTGTATTTGATTTAATTAGCGCTTCACAAATTTCTAATGCTTGTTCCCCTGTGTCCGGTTGAGATATTAATAGTTCTGACGTATTTATTCCACATGCTGCTGCATATTCTGGATCTAATGCATGTTCAACATCTATATATGCAGCAAGACCTCCTTCTTTTTGCGCTTCAGCAATAATATTTTGTGCTAATGTTGATTTACCTGCAGATTCTGGGCCAAAAATTTCCGTAATTCTTCCCTTTGGAATACCACCTACGCCAAGAGCCATATCTAATGATAATATTCCGGTAGGTATCGAATCTGTATTATTTTCTATGTCTTTATCGCCTAAGCGCATTATTGATCCTTTACCAAAATCTTTAGTAATCTGATCAATAGTCTTTGATAAATTAGGTGGTGTTGTTTCTTTTTTGTCCATAATTATTGCCTTTCATTTAATCGATGTTCTAATAATAGAACACTTGTTCTATAATGTCAATTATTTTGAAAGTGTTTTTAAAAACTTGCTTTTTCTAAAATATTTGTTAGAAAGGATAATAAAACAATAGCAATTAATGGAGATAAATCAAACATTCCAAATGTGGGTAAAACTTTACGAATTGGTTCTATGATTGGCTCAGTGATTGCGTCTAGCGATCTTACAAGACTATTATTTTGATCAATGGGAAACCAGCTAATAATTGCTCGAAGGAATATTGAAAAATAAAGTATTCTTAAAATTAATGCTATGAAGTCAACAAAGATATTCATCAGTACTCCTAGTTATTCTTCAGATAATTCATTAGCCCTTACAAATGCTCCATTAATTGCTTTTTCAATTAATTGTTGCCAGTTATTTTCCTCAAGAATTTTTAATGCTGCTTCAGTTGTGCCTCCGGGTGATGCAACAGCTGCTTGCATGTCAGACAAAGACATTTCTGAGTTTTCTATATAATACCCTGAACCAATCATTGTTGAAATAGCTAATTTTTTTGCATCATCATGTTTAATACCAATCGACATGGCAGCCTGCACGATGCTTTCAATGAAAAGAAAAAAATAAGCTGGCCCAGAACCATGAATAGCAGTAGCTGCATTTATTGATTTTTCATCATCAACTTGTAAAACTAATTTTGAAAATGAATTTAAAATCTTTTTTGTAATATTAATTTCTTCTTGTGACACATCTTCACTAATTGTAAAAACGGACGCTCCATAACCAATTTCCGCTAATAAATTTGGCATCACTCTTATGACAGATTGTTGATTCAAAATAGTTTTTATTGATTTAATACTTGTGCCTGCAGCAATAGAAATAATTAATGCTGATTTGCTAATTTCTTTTTTAATTTCATTAAGCAATCCTTTTATCTGTTGTGGCTTAACTGCAACCAGAATGATTTGAGCATTCATGATTTGGCTATAATCATCAAAAGTTTCTATATTGTATTTTGCTAAATTTGCTCTTTTATTTTTGTCAATTTCAATGACGGATATGTCTTTATTATTAAATTGCTTAGAGTTAATCATTCCTTTCAGAATTGCTTCACCCATGAATCCTCCACCAATAATTGATATTTTCATGATACACCTATATTATTCTCAAAGATTTTTCTACCTATTCTCAAATGTGTAGCACCTTCCTCGATTGCAACTCTATAGTCGTTTGTCATGCCCATTGATAAAGATTTTAACTCTTGCTGATCAGCAAGGAATTTAAGTTTCTGAAAAAACTCTCTGGAATTTTCTTCATTTTTTGATAAAGGAGGAATTGTCATTAATCCTTTGATTTCAATCACTTCGCTTTTCCGGCATCGAGCTACTAATTCATTTATTTCATCTACCATTATGCCACGTTTTTGTTTCTCTTCAGCAATATTAACCTGTATAAAACATTTTAATCTATTTGAGCTACTATGATTATTATGATTCTTTCTATTTCTATAATAACTTTCAATTGCTTCTAAAAGACGCAATGAGTCGAGGGAATGTAAAGTATCAATGATCGGAATCAGTTTATTGATTTTATTTGTTTGCAAATGGCCTATGAAATGCCATCTGATGTCATTTTTTATCTGTGCATCGAATAACTCATTGTATTTTTTAGTTATTTCTTGAACTCTATTTTCACCAAAGTTTTTTTGATTATTGTTATTTAATTTTAATATTGCGTTAATATCTCTTCCTTTTGAAACAGCAATAAGTGTTATATCTTCCCTGCGTCTTTTGTTGTGCTTGCATATCTCTTCAATTTCTTTATTGATTTCAAAAAGATTATCTTTAATTTCCATTTTAAAAAATTATTCCAAGAAATAATAATAAAACACCTAATCCAAACAAAAGCATAAATAATACTGGCAAAAGTATTTTGTATGAACCAATTGTCATATCAAAAAAGTCTTTCCAGCTATTTGCTCTTGGGTCATCAGGATCTTGCCACGGCATGGTGTTACCTTAGAGATTATTTAGATGTAGTTTTCACTAAAAAGTTGTTGTTGTTCTTGTTGATACTCAGGATTTGATGAGAGCGCTTCTAGCTCCCTTGACATTTCATTGATCGAAATGAAGTCTTGATAGCTACTTGCATACCGCACATAGGCAATTAAGTCTAATCTACTGAGATGACTGATTACCATCTTACTTATTAATCTGGAAGTAACTTCATTTTTTTCAGAGTTATTTATGGTTTCAATAATATCCTGAATAACAGCATCAATTGCATTGCTTGGTATAGGTCTTTTAGAAGTAGCAACAACTAAACTTTTATGAATTTTATTTTCATCAAAATTTTCTCTTCTTCCATCCCTTTTAATAACGGTAATATTTTTAAGTAACAGTTTTTCTATAGAATTAAATTTTTTATCACAATTGGAGCAAGCTCGCATTCTATATATTGAGTTTTTACTAGATTTGATGCCAATGACTTTTGATTTTGTTTGACAGGACGGGCAGTTCATTTATTTCATTTTCCTTCAGGTTTTTTTCTTATTGAGTAATGTATTACTTGACTTAATTTATAGCAAGAAAATCAATCAACATTTCTTCACAGAAATGTCCACGAGATATCAAATTATCTTAATGGAAAATTTTTTCTCAAAAAAGTAGGTAAATCTGATGGACTATTTGAAGTATCTTCAACTTGGAGATCTGCCAATTTGATAGGTTCAATTTCCTCTTCATCTAGTTGAGAATTAAGCGTTAGACTTGGACCTGTGCCAAAGCCTGTAGCAATAATTGTTAATCTCACTTCATCAGACAAATTTTCATCAATAGCAGCACCAAAAATGATTTCTGCATCTGGATCAACAACTTCTGCAACAACCCTTGCTGCAGTATCTAGCTCTCTAAGCTTGAAGTTATCTGGACCTGTAATATTGAAAAGTACCCCAGTTGAACCAGTTATATCTACTTCAAGTAGGGGATTAGCTATAGCATTTCTAGCTGCTTCTACGGCTCGATTTTCACCACGTCCTGTGCCAATAGCCATTAGTGCTGGTCCAGCGTTAGACATAATTTTTCTAACATCAGCAAAATCAAGATTAACAAGACCTGGTTGAGTAATTAACTCACTGATTCCTTGAATAGCCTGCTGTAAAATATTATCAGCTGTTTCAAAACCTTCCTCTACAGAAGCATCTTCACCACAAATTTGTAACAATCTATCATTTGGAATAACAATCAAAGTATCAACTTTTTCTTGAAGATCACGAATGCCCTCTTCTGCTATTTGCCTTCTTTTACTGCCTTCGAAAATAAATGGCCTTGTGACTACTCCAATAGTCAATGCTCCTAGTTCTCTAGCAACTTCTGCTATGACTGGTGCTGCACCAGTGCCAGTACCACCACCAAGACAGGCAGTGACAAAAACCATCTCTGCATTTTGTAATGCGTCACTGATTATTTCTCTAGATTCGTCAGCAGCTCTTCTACCTTGTACGGGATCACTGCCTGCACCCAATCCCCTTGTGACATGAGATCCTATTTGTACTTTTTGCTCAGCATCAGAGTTATTTAATGCTTGAATATCAGTGTTAACAGCTAGATATTCAACTCCAGCTAATTTTGTTTCGATCATTCTTGTTACAGCATTTGAACCACCACCACCAACACCTACTACTTTAATAGGTGGTAATACAGTTTTCCCATATTGATTAGTTGCTTTTCTTTGGTTGCTCATTTTCTTCTTTTTTCTTTTTGGTTTAGTAGTTTCTGGTTCTTCGTTCAAAACTTCTTTTTTATTAGTTGTTATATCATTTTTTTCTTCTAAAGAATCATTAACTATATTAGACTGGCCAGTTTCATCTTTTTCAAGTGATAAGTTAGGTAAATTTTCTTCATTTTTATTTTCTTCTATTTCAATTTTGTCAGATATTTCGATATTTTGCTTTTCTTGTTCTTCTGAAACTTCTTGAATTTCAGAAATTTGATCGTTCAGTTCATCTTCATAATTGACAACAGGAATTTCTTCAATATTATTTTGCTCGTCACTCACAGGAAATTCAGGTATCTGATCAAAATCATCTTCAATATCCTGATTGTTTGATTTAAATAAATCAAAGAAACTATTTTGCTTGTCTTCATTGGAGTTAATCATAGTCATCTTACTTTCAGCTAAACATTCAACAACTATATGCATCATACTATTGAGGTTGCCAAATTTTCATTATGCTGGCTATTTTTTTAATAAAATTATTTGAAAATTCACCAGACTTTTTATTGATATTTAGAGACTGTTCTCTGATTGCCCATCTTAATAATCCAACTGAAGTTGCATATGCTGGATCATGTAAAATGTCTGAAAGACCAGCTAAATTTTTTGGTAATCCAATTCTTACTGGCATATCAAGAACAGTTTCGCCTAGTCTTTCCATGCCTGAAATCTTTGAGGCACCTCCAGTTAGAACAAGGCCAGCAGATAGCATTTGAGTACTGATCCCTCTTTGTATTTCTGCATTGATCATTTGGAATAATTCCTCACATCTTTGTTGCAAAATCTCAGCAACATATTTTCTTTCTACTGCTTTCTTTCGCTCCATTCCAAAACTGTCTAATTCAATTAATTCACTAGATTCAACCATTGATGGAATGACATGTCCATATTCTCTTTTAATTTTTTCTGCAGAATGATGTGGAGCTTTTAGTGCAGCAATGAGGTCCCGAGTCATTAATGCTCCTCCTACTTCAATCACTCCTGTATGGCATATATTGCCATCAATATAAACAGAAATATCTGTAGTTCCTCCACCAATATCACATAATGCAACGCCATGTAATAATTCCTCATGCTCAATGACTGCTTCTGTAGAAGCTAATTGGTCAAGTACTAAGGATTCTACTTGAATTCCTGATCCTTCTATGCATTGAATTAAATTATTAATGCTAGAAGAAGAGGCAGTAATTACATGAGCATCTACATCTAATCTGTTTGCAAACATTCCTATCGGATCAATTACTTGATCTTGCCCATCCAGTGTGTAAAACCTCGGAACGACATGTATAATTTCTCTATTATTTGGAACATGGACAATGCGTGCACTTTCTACTGCGCGAGCAACATCATACTCGGATATTGGGTTTTGAGGATCAGCTACTGCAACAATTCCTTGAGAATTCAAAGATGATATATGTGGTCCAGCAATACCAACATATGCTGATTCAATAGTCAATCCAGCTGTCTTTTCAGCTCTTTCAATAGCAGAAGATATTGCTTCTACTGCAGCTGGAATGTTTGTAATGACTCCTTTGACCAATCCAGCTGAAGGCCCAACACCAACACCAAGGATTTTTAATTCTAATTCTTCACTAATTTCTGCAATTACAGCAGAAATTTTTGTTGTTCCAACATCTAAAGCGGTTATTACTGACTTTGCCATAATTACCTTAAAACTATTTTACTATTATATCGTAAATCAATTTCTTTGAAATCAATTTTTTCTAGCATGATTGTTGAAAATACTTTTTGTAAATTTATTAATTTAAATTCTAGTTGATCGGAATTACCTAAAATGATTCTTTGTCTTTCATTGATATGCAAACTTATCCCTGTATTTTTATTATAAACATAATTCCAAGTAGTCATTTTCATTTTTTTATTTAAATCATATTCATTAATAAAATCAATAATATTAATAAAATCAATATTTATTTTTGGATTTAAATCATTAATGTTTGTTTCTTGAGACAGATATAACAATGGCATAGTTGCATTTGAGTCATAATCGTTTATTTGCTTGCCTTTGCTATTTATAAAATATTCTCTGGAATCTTTTTTTATTTGTAGCATCGCTGTGTATATCTCTAAATCAATTTTTAATTTATTTGGCCACTGTTTATTGACCCTTACTGATTCGACTTCAGGATTATTTAATAATTGCTTTTCGATTGCATCTGTATCCATAAAAAACAAAGTGTCTCCATTCAATTGAACTGAATCTCTTATTTCATCTGAAAGAATTTTCGTTGAATGATTAAATGTAATACTTGATACAGATAAATAATTATCTGCAAATCTAATTGCAAAAAAAGATACCGTAAAGATTACTGCAATAAATAACAGTATGTTTGAGCTAACTAATAAATTATTTTTTAATTGCTCTAATTGCTTACTGCGATTTTGTTTTCTATTTGTTTTTATAGAACTTTTTTTATTATTTTTTAATCTTGCTTTGCTTGACCAAATTGTTTTTTTCATAAACTTAGCTATTATCTCCCGCGTAATTGACAATTTTTTTAATTAGTGCATTCAGTTCAATGCCACTTTCTGACCAAGCTTTAGGAAATAATGAATTATTAGTAAAGCCAGGCATTGTATTTATTTCATTAAGAAAGATTTCATTAGTTTTTTTTCTATAAAAAAAGTCAATTCTAGCAAGCCCTCGTAGCTGAAATTCTTTATAAGTCTGCAATGCGATATCTGAGACTTGCTTGCTTATTTTTTCAGTAATGTTAGCTGGAATTAAAATTTCTGCTGTATTATTTTCATATTTATTTTCAAAATCATAAAATCCATTATTGTTGATGATTTCTCCAAGCTTTGCAATCATGGGTTCCTTGTTCCCAATTATAGAACACTCAATCTCTTGGCCTATAATTTCTTCTTCAATGATTATTGTTTTATCTATCAATTTAAGTTCATCTAAATGAAACACAATTTCGTCAAAACTATTAACCTTGTGTACTCCAATTGATGAACCGCCTCTTGATGGTTTTATAAAAAATGGAGCAGAGAACCTTCTGGTAATTTCTTCTTGCGAATCTTTTATTTTATCTATTTGATAAATAGCAAACTCTGCTTGTTTTATTGAAAGATCAGCTAATTTATTTTTAGTTAGACTTTTGTCGTAACATAGTTCGCTAACCTTACTATTGTTGCCAATAAATTTAATGTTGTTGCTTTCTAAATATTCTTGCAATCTGCCATCTTCTCCATATGAACCATGAATACATGGAAAAACCAAATCAAGATTATTAAGTTGTTTTTTAATTTCAGCCTGTTTCATAATGTCACTATCTTTTTTAGGACTGATTACGTAGCTAAAATCATTTACCGTACTATTTTTTAATCCATTAACTATTTTTTGTGATGCTGATTGATTAATCCATTTGTTATTTTTTGAAATAGCAAAAATTGATATTTCAAATTGATTTTTATCTAGGCCATTAATTATATTCAATGCAGAAATTATTGAAATGGAATGCTCAGGTGATTGTCCGCCAAATATGATCCCAATGTGAATTTTTTTCATTTTTTCTCACTTAATATTTTGTTAATTTTTGGTATTAATTTAGCAATATCGCCTGCTCCTAGCACTAGTATAACCGAGTTACTTGTAATATTTTCAGTTAGTTTTTTTGTAGCATATTCCATTGATGGCGCTAGGATACAATTATTTATTGGCATTACTGCATGTAATTTATCTGAGCTCATACCTTGATCTTCTGTTTCACGAGCAGCAAATGTAGGTGCAATAATTAATTGATCTACATATTCAAAGCTATATTTAAATTCTTCAAGAAGGTATTGTGTTCTTGAATAAGTGTGAGGTTGAAAACATGTAATAATTTTGTAGCCAGGAAATTTTGTTTTAGTTGCTGCAATAGTGGCTTTAATTTCTGTAGGATGGTGAGCATAATCATCTATAACTACTATATTGTTAGGATGCTTATATATAGAAAATCTTCTATCAATGCCTACAAATTGCTTTATAGCTGATTGAATCTGCTGAAAGCCGACACCGAGCTTCATTGCTACGGCGATACATCCAGTTATATTAGTAATGTTATGTCTGCCAACTAGGTTTGTGTCAATAATACCTAATTTACTCCCCTTCCAATAAATTTCAAAAGATGTTGTGTCATCTTTATTTCCAGTAATTTTTTTTGCTTGCCAATCTGCGCGTTTTTCAATGGAATAATATTCAATATTCTCTTCGTTCATTTTTGTGCCTATAGCATTTGCTTCGTTAGAGTCCTTATTAAGAAATAATGTTCCAGATTTATCTAAAGAATTGGCAAAATCATTAAATGAATTAACTATTGCATTTTTGCTACCAAAATAATCTAGATGATCCACGTCTATGTTGTTTATCAATATATACATAGGAGAATATGATAAGAAGGCCTCTTTATATTCATCAGCTTCAATGATTGCAAATTTTCCGCTACCATCGTACATATTTTCTTCATCCCTAGAAATTGCCATACTTCTTTTTGCATTTATTACTCTTCCTATATCGCCAGATAATCCTCCTGTCATAACTAAAGGTTCATATTCTGCTGTTAGCAAGATGAATGCTAATAATGCACTGATTGTTGTTTTACCATGCGAACCACTAATAGCAACAATATCTTTTTCATGACACAAAGTATTCAATATTTGAGCTCTACTCATTAGCGGAATATCATTTTTTTGCGCAAAGATTATTTCTGGATTATTCTTATCAATTGCTGATGAAAAAACAACTAATTCAGCATCTGCAATATTTTTTTCTTCATGTTTTGAATGAATGGTTATCCCAATTGATTTTAAATGTTCAATAATTTTAGATTGACTAGTATCTGTCCCCATAATTTTATGACCTCTTTGTACGAGCATTTTCGCTATTGCAGACATATGAATTCCACCTATGCCAATAAAAAATATATTTTTGGGTAAATTAAAACTTTTATTCATTAATTTCTCCAATTACTATCTTTGTAATATTTTCAACGGCATTCCCGTAAGATAATTTTGCAATATTGTTTGCTAGTTTTATTCTTTTGTCTTCTGAATCAAGTATATTTTTTATGATTTTCATTGCACTCTCATCAAGGTTTTCTAGTATAACAGCAGCATTATTTTTCTCTAAAAACTTTGCATTCAAATATTGATCTGAAAATAAGCCTGGATATAAAATAGCTGGTTGCCCTAGTGCAGTTAGCTCTCCAAAAATACTTGCACCTGCTCTTGATAAAATTAAATCTGAGTTTGCAATTAACTCTGCTATATTGTTAGCATATTTAATAATGCTATAGCGCGATTTCTCTTTATTTTCCATTTTTTCTCTTTTTTTATGTATATCTAGGTAATTATTTATTCCTGTTATATGAGTAATTTGATAATGCCTTGTCATTACTTTAATATTATTGAGAACAAATTGATTAATTTCTTCTGAGCCAAGTGAACCTCCCATAATTAATAAATTTGTTCGTTTTTCATTTTGTATTTTAAGACGAGCTTTATATGTGTCGAATGTATAAAACTCTTTTCGTGCAGGGTATCCCGTGACAGATGTTTTTTTTGCAGAGAGATATTCTAAAGTTTCAGAAACTGAACAGCAAATTTGATCTGCAAATTTTGATAGAAATCTTATTGACCAACCTGGTTTAATATCAGGGCAAAATACTATTAATGGTATACCAATAATTTTAGCCGCAAATCCAACAGGAGCACATGTATAGCCACCAGAAACTAACATTAGCGATGGTCGATTAGCTAATAAGTATGCTAATGATTTAAATAAAGTTATTTTAAAATTGATTAGTCCCCAAATTAATTTGATTATATTTTTTGTTCTAATTTGAGTTGGTGATATAGATTTGAATATATAATGATTTTCTTTTGCAACCTCATATTCAAGATTATTTTTTGAGCCAAAATATTGAATATCTAAGCGATTTTTTTCATGTAAATAATTCCCAATTACAACTAGTGGATAAATATGGCCAGCGGTGTGTCCACCTGACATAGCTATGCTTTTCTTTATCATTTTAACCTTCTTGATAAATTCAATTTATTATTTAGTTCCACAGGAGAAACATTAATTTTTTTTCTTGTTTTATTTTCAGGTTCTATTTTTTTATTTATTGAAAAAAGTATGCCTATGCTTGCTAAAGTTACAATTAACGAAGTGCCTCCAGTAGAAATCATTGGCAAAGGAATACCTGTAAGTGGAATTGTTCTACTAATACCACCTATATTAAGTAGTACTTGGAAAAAAAGCATAAAACTTATTCCTGTTGCAAGAATTGAGCCAAATTCATCAGATGATTTATTCGCAATCTTGAGACCTTGAACAAGAATTGTTACAAAAAGCATAATAATTAAAGCAACACCAACAAAGCCAAGTTCTTCTCCAATAACTGCAAGGATCCCATCTGAATGTGCAGCAGGTAAATAGAAGAATTTTTGCCTAGAAGTTCCTAGGCCTAGACCTGTCATGCCTCCAGATCCAAATGCAATTAATAATTGTAAAGTTTGATAACCAATGCCTCCAGGATCAGATTCTGCTGATAGAAATGACATTACTCTAGTTAAGCCATATCCCTTCACAACAATAAATAAAATTAAGCTAATTATTGAACTTAATGCTAAGGCTATTACATGCAGTAATTTTGCACCTGCTACAAAAAACATTACTCCTGCCACAGCTGTAATTAATAAAGTTGTTCCTAGATCTGGTTCTAGCATTATTAAAAAGCTGACTGTTGCAATAGTAATCACAAAACCAATTAAAGCATTTACAGAACCTATATCTTTTCCTGTTCTACTTGATAGCCAAGCTGCGATATAAATAATGATAGCAAGCTTACTTAATTCACTTGGCTGGAATGCAGGAATAAATGGTAAATTAACCCATCGTTTAGCACCATTAATTTCCATTGTTGTTTGAGGTAAAATTGCAAGAATTAATATAATGACTGCAAGCACCATGATAATTGGGCTCATTTTTGATAATCGCCTATAATCAATCAATGAAAGAATGCCCATTAAAAAGATTCCTATAATTAAATGAACAGCATGTCTTTTCAAAAAATAATATGAATCTTGATACTCTAAATAAGCAATAGCATATGAAGCAGAGTATATAGATACAATGCCAATAATCACAAGCAACAAGACAGCTGTGAGGAGTAGTTGGTCATAAGAAAACATTTTGTTATTTATTCTATTCATTTGATACTCCTTGCATTTCAAGAAGTTGATTAATATATGTTTTGAATTTTTCTCCTCTTTCAGCAAAATTATCAAACTCATCAAATGAAGCACAGCCTGGAGAAAGGAGCACAGATTCTCCTGCTTGTACTTCATTGAATGCTTTAGTAGTCGCATCTTTTAAATTTGTTGTTTGGATTATTTTAGAATTTATATTAGATATTTCTTGAAGTATTTTTTTTCTTGAGATGCCGAAAACTATTACTACTCTACACTTTTGATTAATTATTTTTTCTAATTTTTTAAAATCAAGATTCTTGTCTTGACCGCCTAATAACAGAATTATTGGGTCATCTATGGATTCAAGTCCAGTCATAGTTCTGTCGGGAGTTGTAGCCATAGAATCATTAATAAATTCAATGTCATTGACCTTACATATTGACTCTAGTCTATGTTCAACTCCTTTAAAATTCATAATGCCTAATTTGCAGTCTCTTGATTCAATCCCTAGCACACTGGTGATTGCAATAGCAGCCAAAGCATTACTAATATTATGGTTTCCTCTAATTTTCATTTCATTTTTATGGAGTATTGATTTTTCTTTTTTTGTAATTTTTGAGATTAAATATCCTTCTTTATTTAAATATACGCCAAATTCTAATTCTTTGTTCATTGAAAAATATACTGGTTTTGCTTTACTTTTATTTGCAATTTGTTTACTTTTAGAATCATCAAAATTGACTATAAAGTATTCATTGTTATTTTGGTTCATTGTAATTTTTTCTTTTAAAGCAATATATTCTTCCCATGAGAATTGATCTAAATGGTTAGGAGAGATGTTTGTTAAACAACTGATTTGTGGACTGCTTGTTAGTAATTGCAACTGTGTATGAGAAAGCTCCATTATAACTTTTGTATTATGCTTAATATTTTTTAGTAGCCCTAACATGCCTACTCCTATATTTCCTCCAATAACATAATCATGATTACTTTGTTCTAAAATAGATCGCACTAATGCAGTAGTAGTAGTTTTGCCAGAGGTTCCAGTTATTCCAATGATTGGGGCATTACATCTATTAAAAAATAGTGATGTCATTGATTCAATTTGAATATTATTTTTATTAATTATTTCTAATTGTGGGCTTTTAAGTGGGATGCCCTGAGAGACAAAAGCATATTTTACATCTTTTATAGAATCTTCAGGGACATTACCAAAATGCACCTCGATTTGTTTTTTGTCAAATTTTTGCAGAATATTTAGGATCTTATCGTTAGATTTTTGATCATATAATTTAATTTTAGCTCCTTCATCATATAAATAATGCAGAAGATCGATTCCTTCAATGCCTAATCCAAAGATTGCTACAGTTGTATTTTTAAATGTTCCAGGTAACATTTATCTCTCCATATCAAACTGTTGTTGCTAATGCAATACCAACAATAGCGCCTATCAAACCAATAAGCCAAAATCTAATTACTATTTGATTCTCACTCCATCCAACGATTTCAAAATGATGATGTAAAGGAGTCATTTTAAAAATCCTTTTACCGCTTGTAATTTTAAAATATAACACTTGTAAAACAGCTGATCCTGCTTCAAGTAAAAAGACAATGCCAATAATAGGTAAAAGAAGCCAATGCCCAGTCATTAAAGATACTATTGCTAGAGTAACGCCAATTGGCAATGCTCCAGTTTCTCCCATGAATACTTTTGCTGGATATGCGTTGTACCATAGAAATCCCAGTATTGCCCCAACCATTGTGAAAGAGAAAATTGCTAAATAAAATTGTTCTTGAACATATGCAATAATAGCAAAAGCAGCAAAAGCTATTGCAGCATTTCCAGCTAATAGCCCATCTAATCCGTCAGTTATTGCAACAGAAATAGTTGTTAGAAAAACGACTAACATGGCAATCGGCAAATAATAATAGTTTAAAGATATTTGCCCTAATATTGGCACATTAATGCTTTGTACTTCTAGCTGAAAATGAAGAATGATTGCAATGCTTAATGATAACATTATCAAGACAAACATTTTTATTTTCCAAGACAATCCATCATTTGCATTAGAAGTTGTCGTACGCAGATCATCTATAAAACCGATTATTAAACAAGAAAAAATGGCAAAAAATGGCAGTAGTATCGACAATCTATTTTCTAAATTGAATATGCCAGTAATAATTAATACTGTTAAAAGAATTTGCAGCCCGCCCATTGTTGGGGTACCAGTTTTACCGGAATGATTTTCTGCTATTTCATCAGATACTTTTTTTAAAATGTTATATTTTATTAGCATACTTATGATAGGTTTTCCTAATATCACAGATAACAAAAAAGCGATGCTTCCAATTGTTAATGCTTCTAGCATTTTTCTCTCCTATCCATAATAATTTATTATTTAATTTGTCTTACTATATCTTCCATTTTCAATGCTCTTGAGCCTTTAACTAAAATTGTTGCATTATTGAATTTTTGCTTATTTACATAATTTAAAAGCTGTTCTGTGTTTTCAAAATGAAACACTTTTTTAGTTGTATTTTTTTTACTTCCAATATAAATATCTTTTGCATCCCTACCTAAGCAGATTATTTCGTCCGCATTTTGAGCAGCTATTTCACCGATATTTTTGTGATTTTGCTTAGTCATTTTTCCTAATTCTCGCATATCACCAAGTATTGCAATTTTGTAATTGGTTGCTTTATCTAAAAGTTTTAGTGCCCCAATGACAGAAGATGGGCTTGAATTGTATGTATCATCAATGATTGTTATATTATTCTTTTTATTAATAACCTGAAGTCTATCTTCCAATAGAAATTTTTCTAAAGAGAGTTTAATTTTTTTTGGAGAAACTTGAAAGTAATTTCCAATTGCAATACTTGCAAGCAGGGATGGTAGTAAATGAATTCCAGGTTGTTTTATTTTCAATGTGCCAGTGAATTGATTTTTGATAAATAGATCAAATTTAAACCCTTTTAGGCCATTATCTATAATATTTTTTGCATGAATATCTGATTTTTTGTTCACACCAAAAGATATTATTTTTCTTTTTTCAGTATTTATCATTTTTCTTAATTTTTCATCATCATTGTTTAATATTGCTAATCCATTTGCAGGCAATGCATCAATTAATTCTTTTTTAGCTAAGAAGATATTTTTTATTGATCCAGCCCTTTCAAGATGGACGGCTTCTATATTTGTGATAATTCCATGATCCGGTTGTGCAATTTCTGCTAATTGAGCAATATCCCCTCGTTGATACATGCCCATTTCTAATATTAAAATTTCTGTTTTATTATTTATTTTTAACATAGTAAGAGGCAAGCCAATTTCATTATTGAAATTTTTTATCGGAGCGATTGTATTATATTCAGAACTTAGAATTTTTTCTGTAAATTGCTTAGTTGTTGTTTTGCCTACGCTACCAGTTATCCCAATCGTTACAATGTTCTTGTATTGCTCTTTCCAATTTTTTGCAATTTCTTGTAACGCTAAGATGCTATCTTGGACGTAAAAAATGCTTAATTGTTCTTCATTCAATGCTTTTTCAGTAATAATTCCGGTGGCACCATTTTTGATTGCTTCATTTATATAGCTATGACCATCCTCTTTTTCACCTTTTAAGGCAAGAAATATATTGCCCTTTTTAATTTCTTTAGAATTTATTTTAATTCCAGAAAAAACTTTTTCCTTGCCAGTCTCCTCTAGTATAAGTTTTTTTAATGAATTAATAATGAACTCTCTTTTAATTATATTTTTTTCATCTAACATTCTTTTGAACCATTTCTTCTGAAGGTGCTATTTCTAGATATTCCAGTATGTCCTTGGCAAGTGTTGAAAATGTAGGTGCAGCAATTTCACCACCCAAGTTTTTTTTGCCTTTTGGATAATCAATTTTAATAAGTATGGATATTTCTGGACTTTCATAAGGAACGTATCCTATAAAAGAAGCAATGGTATAATCCCAATCATATATAGCATTTACTGTGTTAATTGTTGTACCTGTTTTACCTGCTACATTAAAGCCATCAATTTTTGCTTGATGATATTTATTCTCATTAACGATTGCAAGCATCAGTTTTTGGATTTCTTTAGCGGTAGTTGTTTTAATGATTTGACCTAATTCAACAGGTTGAATAGATCTTACTTCATCTTCGTTAATGACCTCTTTGATTATGTATGGTCTCATTAATTTACCATCATTAATTAAGGAATTTATAGCTGTTAAAACTTGAATTGGAGTTGCTGCAATTCCTTGTCCATATGAATTAGTTGCAAGATCGATAGGGTACCAATCTTTAGATTTGTTTGTTCTTAACATTCCTTCTGCTTCACCTGATAAACCTAAAGTCGTTTTTGAACCGAAACCAAAATTATTTAGATAATTATAAAATCTTTCTGCTCCAATTTTTTGCGCTATCCAAACCGCACCTGTATTAAGCGAATGTATAAGATGATTTTTAACAGTTGTTTCACCGTAAGAATTTAAATCCCAATTTTGAATTCTTTGTGGTCCAATATCAACATACCCTTTATCAAAATATGTAGTTTCTGCATCGACTAAATTCAGATCTAAAGCAATAGCTGAAGTTAACAACTTCATAACAGAACCAGGTTCGTATATATCGCTAATAATTTTATTCCTGGAATTTTGGCTTAAATTATCATCAAAAATAATATTGTTTGTTAATTCAATTTCTGGATAATTAGCCATAGCTAAAATTGCTCCAGTTTTTGGATTCATAACAAGGATACTTCCACCTTCAGCTTCATATTTATTTATTGAATTTAAGAGGTGGTTTTGTGCATAGTTTTGAATATATTTGTCGATTGTTAGAACTATATCATTGCCAGGTGTCGGCTCTTCGATTGCTTCAAGGCCAAGCTTAATTTGTCTTCCTAATGGATCTTGTTCAGAAAATATATATCCTGGTTGACCTTCTAAAATTGAATTGAAATCGCTTTCAATTCCCCACAATCCACTTTGATCAAGACCAACATACCCAATTAATTGACCAGCAAGATTTTTTTCCGGATAAATTCTTTTAAATGAGTCTAATGTATAAATATGGTCAAAATTATTTTGATTAATAAGTTTTTTTTCTGAAAAAGGCATCTTTCTTTTTACAAGAATTTGTATATTTTTATTTATTGATTCATGAATGATATTTTGGCATTCAACTTTTATAATTTCGCACATTTGAATTATTTCTTCTGTGTTGGTGCTTTGATTGTATTTCGAACCATCAATATAAAGATCCCATGTTTGCAGGCTGGTAGCTAGCGGATAAAAATTTCTATCATAAATAGTGCCTCGATTTGCTAAAAGTTCTTGCATAGACGAATGCATGGAGTGAGCTTCTTGTTTATATTTATCATGATTAATAACCTGAATGATAAATAATCTATATAATAAAATACAAGTCAGCACAATCACAAAAGTAAAAAGTGTTTTATGTCTCCAAGTCAAACGACCTGTTTCGTTCGACAATTTTACCTCACTTCTACCCCGTTAAATCAAAATAATTTTAAAATTGCATCTTTAGTTTTGTTGATAAAACTAATAAAATCACTAAAAATATTTTTTGCTACGTCAACCTTTTGCTCTTGTTGCTGTTTATTAAGTGCTTCATCATAATATTTGTATTTTTCAGGTATAAAGGAAGTTTTTATTAATGATGACTCTGATGTGATAAATAAATTAGTATCTTTTTTTACCATACCTAATTCTTTTGCTCTGAGATGAATGCTATCGATATCAATCAGTGTTGCAATTTCAACTTCTATTTCAGCTATTTCTGCATTCAAATCATTATTTATTGCTTTAATAGTCTTTGTTTCATAACCAATCGTTGAAATTTTGTCAGTTGCTAAAACTTGAATCATGCCCATGATACAAATAAATATAGAAAGAAATATGTAAGGAGTCATATTAATTCTTTTATTAAGATTTTTTTCTAATCTAATTTTTTTATTTTTTGTTATTTTTTTTGTAAATATAGCTTCTGAAGTCTGATTTGCTATAACCATTAGCTTGCCTTCCTTGATTTAATTATTTCTGCAACGCGCATTTTTGCTGATCTAGATGAAGGATTTTTTCTAACTTCTGCTGCGGAAGGTTTGATTATTTTTTTAGTTATAATTTTAATTTTTGCTTGATGGTTGCAATTACATATAATTACCTTAGAGTCACATAAGCAATTGCTTGATTCTTTGCGAAAAAATTGTTTTACAATACGGTCTTCTATTGAATGAAATGAAATAACAACTATTCTTCCTCCAGGTTTTTTTAGTAAGTCGACTGATTTTGATAGTGCAATTTCTAACATATTTAA
Organism: Chloroflexota bacterium; assembly: GCA_002710905.1. The sequence goes on from PAJB01000012.1 coordinate 28,699, forward strand.
TTCGTTATTTACTGCAATTCTAAAAGCTTGAAAAACTTTTGTAGCAGGATGGATTTTTTTATTGTTACGCCCTTTATAAACTTGAAGAACTAAATTAGATAAATCTTTCGTATTTTTAATTGGCCTTTTTGCAACGATCAGCCTGGCAATTGTTTTGCTGTATCTTTCTTCACCAAACTCACTTAAAATTTTAATTATTTCTGATTCTTTATAATGGTTTATTATTTCATCTGCAGTAATCTTTTGTTTTTGATCCATTCGCATGTCCAAAGGAGATTCATGTTGAAATGAAAAACCTCTTTTGGAGTCATTAAGTTGAATTTGAGATGTGCCTAAATCAAATAAAATGGCATTAATGTTTTTTAAATTGTTTTTTTGAATTATTTTGCTTATGTTACTGAAATCAACATTATGCAAAGAGATTGAGTCTTTATAATCTTTTAAATTTTCTTTAGCGATATTGACTGCATTGATATCCTTATCAATGCCAATTAGATTGACTGCATCATATTTATCTAAAATAGCTTTAGAATGACCACCTGCACCAATTGTTGCATCTAGAAAAGTATCTCCATTTTGCAAATTAATGTATTCTAAAACCTCTTGAATCATTACCGTTTTATGATGAAGCATTTTATTCATCAAGACTCTCCTGATTTTCTAATTCCTGCTCCCATACAGAAAGAGGCCATAACTCAACATAATCACCGCATCCTATAACCGCAATATTTTTTTCATCACCTAGTAATTTTCTCAACTGAGGGGGTATCAAAATTCTTCCTTGAGAATCTAAATCTACTTCAAAAGCACCTGCTAAAAAGTTTCTTCTTATTTGTCTTCCAGCTTTTTGCCTGTTGCTTACATGTTCACCAAGCCTTGTAGATGTTTCAGTTTCAAAACCATTAATGGTGTATAGCTCTAGACAGCTGTCAGGACTCTCTTTAATTACGGCTCCATTTATAAATGCAGCTCTGTATCTTGCAGGCAAAGAGATGCGTCCTCTAGCATCTATTGAGTAATCAAATGAACCAAAAAAGTACATGTCAACTCCATTTATTGGGTATATATGGGAATTAAGCCCATTTATACCCATTTCTTATCATTTAAAGTACCAAATTGTGCTAAATTCGACAAGTATTATAGAAAAAAGTATTGTGTTTTTATAAAAGAATATTATTATTCTTATTCGAATAAACAGGTATAATTTAACCTATTGGAGCAATTAGATGTCTAATGTAAAAAAATGGCGAGCATATTTAATCGTTTTAAGTGATTTGGGCTCTCAGGGCAAAAGAGAAGATACAGCTGGTGAATCTGTTAAAAATATCCTTGAAGATAATAATTTTGTTGTTAANANNAAAATTATTATCCCTGATGATTTTGATAGCTTATCAACAATTTTAAAAGAAGAAACTCATCCTGATCATGTTGAATCTGATGTTATTTTCACAATAGGNGGCACAGGTTTATCTCCAAGAGANATTACNCCTCAAGCAACAAAAGCAATTTTAGATNTNGAAATCCCTGGATTGACTGAATTAATGCGNATAAAGGGATATGAATTAAATNAGTTAGCTATTATTAGTAGAAGTGTCGCTGGCATAAGAAACAATGTGCTAATCATTAATTTACCAGGAAGTGAAAGAGGNGCTACAGAAAGTTTAGGTTTAATTATTNAACAGCTTGATCATTTGTTAAATCAAATTCAAAATAAAAATGATAATTATCATGAGAGCTCAAGCTATGAAAATTAATCTTTTAACTTTATTTCCTAATTTTTTTTCTTCTCCTTTTGAATCTTCAATTCTTAGTAGGGCTATTCAGCAAGAAATTATTAATATAGATATACATGATCTAAGAAAATGGGGTGAAGGAAAACATAAGCAAGTTGACGATACTTCTTATGGAGGTGGTCCAGGTATGGTTTTGATGCCAGGACCATTAATTAAAGCTATAAACGATATTAAATCTGCGCAAAGTGAAAACTCACATGTTATTTTGATGACCCCTCAGGGAGAAAAACTTGATTATGACACTGCAAGCAAGATTGCATTAAGAAAAAATATATTAATTATTTGTGGTAAATATGAAGGAATTGATGAAAGAGTAGTAGATAATCATGTCGATCAAGAAATTTCACTAGCAGATGTTGTTTTTTCAGGTGGTGAGGTCGCTGCTTTATCCTTGATTGATGCTATATCTCGATTAATTCCAGGGGTATTGGGTCAACCAAATTCTCTAATTGAAGAATCTTTTTGTGATAATTTATTAGAATATCCTCAATATACTAAACCTTCTACTATAGATGGATTAGATGTNCCAGAAGTACTACTATCTGGCAATCATAAANATATNGATGAATGGCGTAAAAAACAAAGACTATTGAGAACAGCAAAGCGAAGAAAAGATTTATTAGAAAAAAAAGAATTAAACTCACAAGAAAAAGAATGGTTAGTTGAAAGTAATGATGAAACATAGAATAATAATTGATATTGTTTTTTGAAAAGAAATAACTATGAATAAAAGTTTTTTAGATAAAGTTCCTATAACTGCTAATCCTCATCTTGAGGATATTAGCCCTGGTGATCAAATTCGAATTTCTTATAGAATCGTTGAAGGAGANCGTGAAAGNNTGCANCCGTTTGAAGGCATAGTAATAAAANGACGTAATGGTAAAGACGGNAGTATAACTGTNAGAAGAATAGCTTCTGGNGTAGGCGTTGAAAGAACTTTTCCTTTGCAGTCAAANAGAGTAGAAAAAGTTGATTTAATTCAACGAGGNAAAGTNCGACGCTCTAAACTNTANTTTTTACGTGGTCGTACAGGAAAATCTGCTAGATTAAAACAAAAATAATTTATTTACTATCTTATGTATTATTGGCATTATAGTTGAATTCAATCGTAATCAAATCTGCTAAAAAAAATTCCGCAAAAAAATTTGTTAGAGTAGCTGTGAATTTAGGTAGACCATCAAGAATGTTGTTTAGCTATCATTTAAAAGAACAAATGAATATCCAAAAAGGAAATTTAGTACTTGTTCCTTTTGCAAAAAGAATGCTATCCGCAATTGTTGTAGATGGCCCACTTGATATGCCTGGCTATAGCGGCAAGACACGACCAGTTGACAGCGTAGTTAATGAGATTCCTCCAATAGATATAAAGCATATGCACACTGCAAAATGGATTACAGATCGNTATCTCGCACCTTTCTGGGAAACATACTCAATGATGCTTCCTCCTGGAATAAATAAAAAACCTATAGAGTCAATAATTAAAACAAATAAACCTATCGAAGATATTGAAGGCGTAGCTTTAGAAATATTAAGTGCTGTAGATGATAAAGCTATCCCTATTAACAATTTAAAAAAAAAATTTCCAAATAAATTTTCAACTCATATATTAAGTCTTGAAAAAGCTGGTTTAATATCTAGAATTTACGAGTTGCCTTATCAAGATACTTCAAAAATTCATAATCAATACATAGAAATTAAATCCAGTAATTCTTCAGCTAATCATTTTATCTCTAATCAAATGGGTAATAAGAAAACTAAAATTGCAAAATTGATTAAATATTGCAATTTAAATAAAAATCAAAATTTATCATATGATCTGCTTATTGAAAAATTTGGGCAAATAACCATCAATCTAGCCATCAAGAAAGAATTAATTAAGATTAATAGTAATGATAAATCTGTTCTTTTGAATTTAGAAGAAAAAAACTCGCAAGAAATATTAGATGAAACCTGCTTGGTTCATGAAAAAAAAGCAAAAGACATTTTAGGCTTTTTAATAGATAAGTCAAATTATATTGAATCTTATTTAAATTTAAGAAGCATTATAAATATTTTTGGACGTAACTCTAAAAGCGCTATTGATTATCTATATTATTGCAATATGATTAATTTTGTTGGACAAACAGAAAAACTAGAATTAGATAATTCGGTGATAAAAAACCTCACATCTACTCTTATTGAAGACCAAGAAAAAATCTATAAAAATTTACAGGATTCAATTGATTCTAATAATGGCAGGGCTTTTTTACTATATGGCCCCAATGACTCAGGNAAAAAAGAAATTTGNTTACACTTATTAAAATCATTATTAAANAATTCTAANAGCGCNTTGGTTTTATGTCCAACAATAGAAAAAAGCCAATTATTTTTTGATCGTTATAAAAAATTTTTTAATCGTAATTTTACTTTGATGAATTCACAATTTTCAAAACAGGAATTTCAAAATAAATGGAGTCAAATTAATAATTTGGATTCCCAAATTGTCGTTTCAACAAAATTTGGCTTTACTTTACCCATTAAGAANCTTAAGGTTTTAATAATCTCCGACGCTGATCATTTTNCATATAAACAAAATTTTAATTTGCCTAAGTATGATNTTCGNGAAATTGCCGAATATTTATCAAAAAAATTTAATNTTATTACTATTTTTTTATCTACTACAATGGATTCTTATCTCTGGTTTAATGCATATCATCAAAAAATTGAACGCATTGATCTTCCAGGTAAAATAAACAAAATATTACAAACTAACGGNAGATATAAGGCATGGCGAAAAATTAGTGCNCCAAATATTACCATTGATGAAATACAGGATCCTTCAGTTATTTTTTCAGAGGAAGTCATCAATGACCTACGTAAGAATACTGAAAAGGGAATTCAAAGTATTGTTATTATTAATCGGAGAGGGTACGCAAGATATCTCGAGTGCAAATGTGGTAAAAAAAATCTGTGTCAAAAATGCAGTTCTCCTATATCTGTTCAGCAATCAGACAATATGAAAAGTGGCAATCGTTATTTTCAATTTTGTTATCAATGCGGATATAGATCAAGNCTGCTAAATGATTGTCCTGAATGTAAAAGTCAATTTTTTCCTTTAAGAGTGGGCACTGGTTATGTAGAAGAAAAATTAAGATCAATTTTAGATAAAACAAAGATTGTTAGGCTTGATAGTGACTCAATTGCTGCATATGGCTCAGAACAAAGACTACATAATGCAATTAAAAGTGCTGATATTATCATAGGNACAAAAAAAGTTNTAGANATTTATGACTTAAAANATGCTACGTATCTTTGTTTGTTGTTNCCNGAATATCATAATAATGAATATGACTATAAATATAATGAAGGAATTTTTCAATTTATTATGGAAGCATCAGACATAATTGATAGCNCTAANCCATTAAATAANTTAGTTGTTCAAGCCTTAAATCCTAATAATGAAGTTATACANTTAGCATTACAAAGAAAAATTGATGAGTTTTATNNTAAGGAATTNGAATGGCGATCAATTTATGAATATCCACCACTAGTTCAGCTTTTTAAATTTGAATTCAGTCATATTGATGGTAGTTATGCTGCAGAAGAAGCAAATAGACTTTATAGATTATTGAAAAAAACATTGATTAATAAAGATATTAAAATTTTTGGTCCTATTAAATTGCATAATGACATGATAAATAATAAATATCGATGGACTATTTATGTTAAAGGAAATGAAGCAAGTGCAACATTGCACCAGGTTGATATCCCATTCGGTTGGCAAGTAGAGTTAAACCCAGATAATATTGCATAAAGGATACAAATGATGAGACCAATAAGATATTTAGGTGACCCAGTTCTAAGAGGTAAAACCGAAAATGTCAAAAGCATTAATCAGGATATAAAATTATTAGTTCAAAGTATGTTTGCTTCGATGCAAAAAGCAAATGGTGTTGGGCTTGCTGCGCCACAAGTAGGTGTTAATTTGGCAATTGCAGTTATTGATATTCCAGGGCACTTACCTTTTGCGATCATTAATCCTAAGATCACAAAATCATCTGGGAAGCGCATCGTTGAAAATGAAGGTTGCTTATCTGTTCCTGGATATAGAGGCAATCCGCAAAGAAGCATTGAAGTTCATGTTGAGGCTACAAATTTGGATAATAAGAAGATCAAATTTCAGGCAACTGATAATCTACTAGCACAAGTTCTAGAGCATGAAATTGACCACTTAAATGGTACGTTATACTTGGATCGAATCGATGATATGTCCAGCGTGCAAAAATTGAATACAATGAATTGGGAAGAAGATGATTAACGTAACAACTCCATTTGTTTTTATTGGACTTAAATAATGGAATTTATTTTTCCAGTTGTTATAGTTGCTGCATTTTATTTTATTCTTTTAAAGCCAGTTTTAGGAGAGCAAAATAAGAGAAAAAAAGTTATTGCTAATTTAAATGTTGGTGATAGAGTAGTAATTTCAGGAGGCATTATTGCTGTCATAAATGAAATTCTAGTGACTGACGATGGTGCAAGTATTTTGAAGTTGTCTTTGTCCAAAAAAAATTTTATTTATGTATATCCTGAAGCCGTGGAAAGACTTGTTGAGGATAGTGTTATTAAAAATTTAGACGATATAATAAATTAAATGAGAAAGTAGTNAATATGTCTAGAAGATACACATTTTCATTNATGCTTTCTATCTNTTTTATTTTGTTTTCTATNTATCTNTTCTTTCCAAAACAAATACCANGCTTCTTGCCTCAAAGTGTTTCTGAAAATCTTATTTGGCCTTCAATTGGNGGCGGCATNACTATCGGTGATGCACAGAGAAATGAAATGAGATTAGGCTTAGATTTNCAAGGNGGTACTCGNCTATTNTTGAAAGCCATTTTNCCAGAAAACTTTGAAGGCAATGCCGAATCTGTTATTGAGGGNACTATTCAAGTGTTACGAAAGCGTGTGGANGGAGCTGGNGTNTCTGAATCTGAAATAACNNTGCAGGATAATGATAAAATTTCTATACAGTTGCCCGGCCTTTCAACTGAGGAGGCGAGAAATTTACTTGGGCGTACTGCAATGTTAAAATTTTGTGAACCAGTTGAAATTGCTCCTTTTGAATCAGAATCATGTGATCCTGCTGGCGACTTTGTTCAAGCCTTTGGGGAAGTTGAAAATAATATTATCCCTATGTCTGGTTCATTACTAAAAGCCAATTCATATGTGGGGACAGATGCACTGGGTAATCCAGCCGTTGTTTTTGAATGGCAGGGGGATGGACCAGAGGTTTCAAGGCAGGTTACATCCAGATTAATTGGTAATCGATTGGCTATCTTTCTTGATGACGAGGCTTTGTCAGCACCTACTGTTCAGGCGACCATTACAGAAGTTGGTCAAATTACTGGTTTGAGTCTCGACAGAGCACGACAATTAGTTATTCAATTGAATTCAGGTTCGCTGCCTGTTGATTTACAAATTTTATCTGAACAGAGCGTTGATGCTACTTTGGGAAAAGATTCTGTTGAACAATCTTTAATTGCTGGTCAATTAGGCCTTTTGCTAGTTTGTATATTTATGATTTTATATTATGGATTCATGGGCCTTGTATCTGTTGTCGCTCTTTTAGCATATTCATTGATTACTCTTGCTGTATTTAAATTGATTCCAATTACACTTACGCTTGCTGGTATTGGTGCTTTTGTATTGTCAGTAGGAATGGCCGTAGATGCAAATATTCTTATCTTTGAGAGAATGAAGGAAGAGTTAAGGCGAGGCAGAAGCTTTGTTAGTTCTTTGGATATTGGCTTTGGTCGAGCATGGCCGTCAATTCGAGATTCTAATGCTACAACATTAATTACATGTTTAATTTTGTATTCTTTAGGAGGAGGTATCTCCTTGCCAGGCATGGGAGCTTTTAGTGCACCATTAGTGCAAGGCTTTGCTATTACATTAGCTATTGGAGTGCTGATTTCAATGTATACTGCTGTCTTTTTTACAAAATCTATGCTTTATTTTCTTGGTAAATCAAAATTTGTTAGAAAAATTACAGGCGAAGACTTATGAAATTGAATTTTGTTAAAACCAGATTTTATTTTTTTGCTGTAAGCGGTGTTTTAATGGTATCCTCAATTATTTTATTGCTAATTCCTCCTGCGCTTGTCCCAGGCATAGATTTTTCTTCAGGAACGACAATGTTGATATCAAGTGAAACTAGATTCCAGCAAGCTGAGTTAAGAGAATTATTTAATGGTTTAAATCATCCTGAAGCAAGAATACAAACTTCAGAAACTGATGACGGTTTTCAATATCTTATAAGAACTAAAGAACTGCAAGTTCCCCAGGATGCTTTTACTTATGCTGGCTCTGTTACAAATATAAATAAGCAGATTTCTTCTCCTCGAAAGATTGAAAAAATTGGCACTCTTGTTGCAGGCGGTAATGAAGATACAAAAGAAATAATTTTCCTAAGAGGCTTATTAGATTCCGAACGTTCTTTAATGAAGATTGCTTGTGATTATAATTTAGGAGGCATTGAATTTGAGGTGCCTCGTGACACTATTTTGGATGTCATAGTTGAAGCGGATGAAAGTTGTGGTGCTCAAAAAAGTACGCAGTCCTATACAGTGCTGTATGAAGACAAACTAGCTTTTATTGTCGGAAGTGATGCACGGGATTATGCACCTATAAAACAGGAACAATTCATTAGTTCAGGATTGGGTGAGCGCTCTGAAATTGAGCAAGCAATTTATAATCAGTTTGGTGAGTTCCAACTATTAGAATTTTCATCGGTTAGTCCAATAGTATCTAATATCGCCGTCAGAAACGCATCTATAGCTGTTATTATTGCAACTTTTTTTATTATGGCTTATATTGCATATGCATTTAGCGAGATGCCAAAACCATTTAGATATGCTCTAGCTGCGATAGTTGCCCTTGTGCACGATATAGTTATTGTCATAGGTATTTTTTCTATTCTAGGTAAATTATGGGATTTTGAAGTCAATCTTATGGTCATCACAGCATTGCTAACTATTTTAGGATTTTCGGTACATGATTCCATTGTTGTTTTTGACCGTATTCGAGAAAATATAAATAGAAATCCATTAAACGATTTCATAGATAACGTTAATACAGCATTAATTGAAACTTTAGCTCGTTCATTAAATACATCAATTACATTATTATTAACCATTATGACAATGTTATTTATTGGCGGTGCTACCATTAAGGAATTTTTAGTGACAATGATGGTTGGTGTAATTATTGGAACATATTCCAGTATAGCAATTGCTGCTCAATTTCTTGTTTCATGGGAAGCAGGCGATTTTGATAAAGCTATTAAGAAAATTGGCTTACGTAAATCTATTTGAATAAAATTCTATACTCGTCCTGACGAATAGTAATATGTTCTTCATCCATATTTTCAAGAATAAATTGAGCCACTTTTCTGTTGATGCCTAAAAAATCTCTTACTTGGGCAAGTGTTACTTTAGAATTCTTTTTTAATAGATCGATAATTTTACTTTTTGCATCTTCATAGTTTTTTTCATATAAATATAAATTTTTTTCAATGATTTTTACTTCTTTTTTTGTAGCAAGGATCATTTGTAATTCTTTAGAAAGATTGATTTTTATAGGATGGAGATTAAAAGCTTTGATTTGTTGAATTGTTTCCTCAAGTAATAAGGATTGTTTGCGCGTCAATTGATTTCTTATATTGGTTAAATAGAATTCACGTCCATTGTCGGTACCTATAGCATCAATTTGTTCGATGACTTGATACAATAAATGTTCTTCGATATTCATTTTTTGAGTAAGCTCTCGTAAGTGAATTGAATTTTTTAATTTATTTTTTTCAAAATATTTTTCCATTTTTAAAGTTACTTGTTTTATTAATTTTTCAATTGTTTCAGTAGCAGCAAGGAAATTATTACCTTGAAATTTGTAATATGTAATTTTATTTGAACTGATTAGATTATCTATATTTTGCTTCATTTCTTTTAAATTCATATGCGCAATTTCAGAGAGATTGTCTTCTTGAATTGTCTTTCTATCTNTNATTGCTGCAAGGATCATTTCTGAAACATTGCGTTTAGAAATTTCTCTTAATCTATAGATTTCTTTTTCATTAAATCGATTATATTTGTATGTTGTAGTTCGTAAGATTTCACCGCCAGCAATAGTCTCACCAGAAAATCTAATAATAAAGTTATCAAATTGATTTATAGAAATTGGTTGAAAAAGTTGGATTTGACATAGTCCTTCTATATTTTTATTTAATTCGTCTATTCCTAAAAGTTTAATTCTTGCTTCCGAATGCGCAGTACCTATATGTAACATTATTTTTTTATTTGTAATAATTTTTTTTTCTGAAATATTTCTAATGGACGCATCAAATTTTGTAGCTATGAAGTCATTTTGTATTGGGCGTATCACATCACCGCGATTTATTTGATCCTTATTAATACCTTGAAGATTAATTGCTAGCCTGGAATTAGCCATTCCTTTTTTTACATCATCTCCATTTACTTGCATATTTCTGATTTTTGCTGATTTTTTCTTTGGCAATATTATAATTGAATCTCCGACACTCAAATTGCCATTTGTTAAAGTACCAGTTACAACTGCACCAAATCCTTTTAAAGTAAATGAACGATCAACAAAGAGTCTGGGATTATTTTGTAAAAATTGCTCTTTTCCATCATCCAAGTATTTTTCGATTGATTTTTTTAATCTATCAATAGAATTTATGGAATCATCAATCCTGATAATTGGCAAATTATCTTTTATATTAGCAACAGAAGTCTTTAGCTTGATTAAGGAGCGAATATCAGTTTCAATTAGACTAATTTCTTTTTCATCAGGGAATAAATCACATTTAGTAATAGCTATAATTATCTTCTTGATGTTAAGTAATTGAATAATATTAAGATGTTCAATAGTTTGAGGCATTATACCTTCACCTGCTGCAACCACTACAATAGCTAGTTCTATAGAATGCATGCCTGCTATCATATTTTGAATAAATTTTTCATGACCAGGAACATCAACAATTGATATTTGATCATTTTTTGAGTCCTTGAAATGAGCGAAACCTAATTCAATACTCATGCCTCTTTGTTTTTCAATGAGTAAATTATCTGTCTCCATACCCGTCAACCTTTTAACGAGAGTTGTTTTACCGTGATCAATATGTCCTGCTATACCAATAATGTGCATGTGATTAAATATTCATTCTAATTAATTTATATAAAATTTTGAAAAACTTCATTTGATAGAAGGATTCCTTTTTTTGTCAACTTAATATGCGATTCATTTTCTATNAGTAAGCCATTTAATTTATTTTTTTCAATAATATTTTTATAAATTATGCGCGGGTCTTTTTTATGTTGTATTTTGAATTTTTCAATGTTGACCCCTTCAATCATTCTTAAGCCAAATATCATTGAGTCATTCAATAAATCTTTATTTGAGACAAAATCGCCATCTACAACTTGTTTCATTTTGATTTCGTTATTAGCGTCAGCTTTCATATCTTGAAGAATATTTATGTACTCTCTAGGATTTTTAACATTAGAAAATCTTTTATTTGATAAAAATGAATGAGCTCCTGCCCCAATGCCAAGATATTCACTCATATCCCAATAGGCACTATTATGGATACTTTGGAATCCTTTTTTAGACCAGTTTGAAATTTCGTAATGAATAAAATCTGCATCTTTTAGTGTTTGAATAGTATATTCATATTGTTCTGCTGCTAAATCATCATCGGGCGGCGACAATTCTCCTTGTTCGATTCTGTAATTTAGCAGTGTTCCTTCTTCAACACCGAGTGCATAGCAGGAAAGATGTACAGGTTCTATTTCAATAGTTTTGTTTAATGTATGCTTCCAATTATCCATTGTATGGTTTACTAACCCATACATTAGGTCTAAGTTAATGTTTTTAAATCCATAATTTTGTAAAAATTTGATTTGCTTTAATGCGAAACTAGCCGTGTATTGACGATCGAGTAAATCAAGCTCTGCATCAATTAAAGATTGAATGCCAATGGATAGGCGATTGATCCCGCTATCCTGTAACTCCTTAATATTCCAATCAGGGATATCATCAGGATTAATTTCTGCAGTTATCTCTGCTGACTTATTCAAATTTGTAGATTCATTAATGATGCTTATAAAATTTTTCAATTTTGTTACAGGCATTCTGCTAGGTGTTCCTCCACCAATAAAAATTGATACAACTTCATTATTTTCTAAAGTAGGAGCCCACAANTTTAACTCCTTAATAATGGCCTGTTCATAGTCATCAATCATATCATCAATGCCTTCGTATGCATTAAAATCACAAAAATTACACTTTTTTTTACAAAAAGGTATATGAATATAAAGACTTATAGGAGATAAAGATTTACATTTGTTAGACAAGTATTTTTTTCCTTTATTTTTTATTTCATAAAAGGATCACATTTCTAATGAAGAAAAATCAAGTGAAGGTTAAAATTTATTCAATGATTATTTTGTAAATAGGTTAAAAAATGTTAAAGAATAATATGTGTGGATCATTGCAAATTAAAGATGCGGGTACTGAAGCTATCTTAGCAGGCTGGGTAGCACGCAGAAGAGATCACGGAGGATTAACCTTTATTGATTTACGTGATTCATCAGGAACTATTCAAATTGTTATTGAAAATAATAAAATCAATTTACCGGAAAAAGATATAAATCAAATTCGTAATGAATGGGTTTTGGGTGTTAAAGGGATTGTAACTGAGCGACAGGAGAGCGCACGTAATCCTAATATGCCTACTGGAGATATCGAAGTCAGTGTTACTGAGCTTGAAATTTTGAATGAATCGCAGACACCACCTTTTCCAATTAACGAGGAATTAAGTCTAGATGAAGCTAATAGAATGAAATATAGATATTTAGATTTAAGGCGTGCTCGGATGACACGAAACATCCAATTACGTCATGAAGTCATGCATTTTATTCGAAACTTTTTAACAAACAAAGAATTTATTGAGATAGAAACTCCAATACTCAATGTTGCAACTCCTGAAGGAGCGAGAGATTATGTAGTACCAAGCAGAATACATCCAGGAAAATTCTATGCTCTACCACAATCACCACAACAATGGAAACAACTTTTAATGGTTAGTGGTTTTGAGAGATATTTCCAAATTGCAAGATGTTTTCGAGATGAAGACTTAAGATCAGATAGACAGCCAGAATTTACGCAGCTTGATATTGAAATGTCATTTGCTGAAGAAAATGACATTTTAGTGCTGATAGANGAACTGATGCTTAGTATGCTCAAGAAACTTGATTTAGGNTTCAGTTTTCCANATAGTTTTCCGCTGATTCCCTATGCAGAGAGCATAGAAAAATATGGAACNGATAAACCNGATTTGCGATTCGAACTCGAAATTACAGATATCTCATCTGTGTTTCATAATACATCAATAAAAATTTTTGCTGATGTTTTGCAAAAAAATCAACGCATCAGGGGGATCCATATTCCTGGTGGNAACAAATTAANTAAAAAACAAATACAAGNATTTAATGAAATTGCTAANTCACATGGTGCTATGGGNGTAGCATCTATGCATTTTGATGANGACTATAAAATAANCAAGTCGGAATANCATGGCTTTAATTCATTATTAGAAAAATTCATTAAAATTGATGAACTTTTAGATTTAAATAATTTATTTAACATTAAGCCAGGAGATGCAATAATNATTTCTGCTGGTCCTGATATTTTAACTTCTCACGTTTTAGCAAGTATTCGTAATGAAGCTGCATCTATGCTTAATTTAATCCAAGATTCTACACTTGCTTTTTGTTTTATTACTGAATTTCCTATGTTTGAATATAGTGATTCTGCGCAAAAGTGGACTGCGATGCATCATTTATTTACCATGCCATATGAAGAGGATGTTCAATATATTGAATCTGAGCCTGCTCGTGTTCGTTCTCATGCCTATGATTTAGTATGNAATGGTCAAGAAGTTGGTTCAGGTTCAATTAGGATACATAAGAGTGAATTATTACTAAAAATTCTTCAGCAATTAGGTATTAATGAACAAGCTGCNCGTGAGCAATTTGGACATATGTTAGATGCTTTTGAATTTGGTGCACCACCACATGGTGGGATTGCTCCAGGCATTGATAGAATTGTTGCCTTGCTTGCAAAGGAATCTGATATTCGTGAAGTTATTGCTTTTCCAAAAACTAAAACTGCTTCAGACTTGTTAACAGGAGCACCAAGTGAAATTGATAAAGAAAGTTTAGATGAATTACACTTGAATATAGATCGTTCAAGTAGTTAATTATATTGTAAGTAAATCAAATGAATAATAGAAAACTTTTAGCAATATTATTAACAATTTTAACCGTATTAATCGGTGTAATATTTGTACTTACTTTATTGTTAAGATTTAATAACGAACAGCCAATCTCTGATAATAATGANNCTTTNTTAGNNATTAATCAATCCAAAATTACTCTTGGTGGTGCTGATCCAGTGACTATGGATCCACACATAGCTGGTGACGGATCTTCAGCAACTTATATAGTAGAGATCTTTGGTGGATTAGTCACTATTACACCNGATATGGAAATAGTCTTAGATCTTGCACAGTCACTTNAAGTNAGCGATGATGGCTTAGTCTATACGTTTACTTTGAGAGATGATATTTATTTTCACAGTGGGAGAAAAGTAACTGCCAATGATGTCAAGTGGTCATTGGAACGTGCAGCTTCTCCACAATTAAATTCNAATACTTCTCTTTCTTACTTGCGTGATATTGTTGGNTTTATTGAAAAAAGATANGGGCAAGCTGATGAAATATCAGGAGTANANGTTATTGATGANAANACNATTAGNATTGAAATAGATTTTCCTAAAGCATACTTTTTGGCTAAATTAACTTATCCAACAGCATTTGTTATTGATAAAGATCAAGTAGAACTAAATCCAAGGAACTGGACACGTAAACCAAATGGAACTGGCCCTTACAAGTTGTCTGAGTGGAANCTTGGTGAAAGAATTATTTTNGAGGCAAATACCCGNTACCATCTTGGAGTTGGGAATGTACAAGTTGTAGATTATCAGCTATCTGGTGGTTCCATCTTAACAAGATTTGAAAATGGTGAAGTCGATTCGGCAGGCATTAGTCAAAACGATATTGATCGTGTTCGTGATCCAAGTGAACCGTTAAATAAGNTATACCGNCAAAGTAATTATTTTCAAACTAACTATATTGGNATGAATAATGCAATAGCACCATTTGATGATATATTTGTACGCCAAGCTTTTGCCTCAGCCATTGACATTGGTAAAATTACAGATATTACTTATAAAAAAATGCTACCACAAGCTACTGGAATTTTACCGCCAGGAATGTATGGATATGATGCATCAAAAAAGGTATATGAATACAANCCAGAATTAGCACAAGAATTACTAGCCAAATCAAAATATGGCAGTGCAGAAAATTTACCGCCTATTGTTTTTTCAGACATTGGGGCAGGAGCAGAAGGTTCAACAGATATTCAGGCATATATAGAGCAATGGAANNAAAATTTNGGNGTNACAGTTCAATTAAGNCAATCTGATTTTGCNACTTTTNTAGCTGATCTTGATAGNAATAAATTGCAAATATATNNAATAGGCTGGATTATGGATTATCCTGATCCAGAAAATATATTAGANGTNAAATTTCATTCANANTCTACTGAAAATAATGAAAATTATTCAAATGCAGTTGTTGATCAGCTCCTAGAAAATGCTCGTTCTGAGTTAGANACTGATAAAAGAGCTTTATTATATCAAGAAGCTGAAGAGATTATAGTGAAAGAAGCTCCTTGGATTCCTACATATTTTACAACAAGCCATTATGTAGTTAGTAAAAAGATAAAAAAATGGATAGAGCCATCAATGATTGTACCAAAATTACGATTTGTCGAAATTGCAGAATAAATTTAATTAGGTAGTTATGCTTGTCTATACAATTAAAAGATTATTTTGGATACCTATCATTGTTTTGGTGGTCACTTTCTTTACATTTGTAATTGGGCGATTGGGGCCGGGTGACCCAGTATCTGTAGCAGCAGGACAAATACGCGATCCAATTTTACTAGAACAAGTCAGAGTTGAAAAAGGTTTAGATAGACCAATAATAATTCAATATTATAAATGGCTTAAAAGCGCTTTAAAGGGAGACTTTGGTGAATCATATATTTTTAAAGGTTATACCGTTGCTGAGTTAATTTTTCCTAAAATGTTAATTTCTGCACAGTTGGGTTTTTTAGCCCTTTTAGTAGTCTTTGGCCTAGGTATACCCCTTGGATTGCTAGCAGCAACTTTACATAATACATGGATTGATCCATTTATTGTCAGCTTATTATTATTTTTTCGTGCAATTCCAGTTATTGTGATAATTCCGCCATTATTATGGATTTTTGCTGTTCAATGGAATCTATTACCTGTAGGAGGATGGGAAGGAGGCATTTTTGATATTTATTGGCTTTTTGATGTCATAGCGATTCCAATTTTTAATCCACATGTTTATTTACCAATATTTGCTTTATCTATTGGAGGCTTTGGTGGAGTTGCAAGACTAGTTCGAATTACAGCTTTAGAAGTGAAAAATGAAGCTTTTATTACAACTGCTCGTTCTAAGGGACTGAGTGAATCAAAAGTAATGTACGGTCATATATTGCCAAATTCATTATTACCATTAGTAACAGTAATTGGTTTTGCTCTAGTTGGAATCTTAGAAGGNGCTTTTTTTGTTGAAGTTTTGCTAGGAATACCTGGCATTGGAAGGTTTACTTTTGAAGCAGTAAAAAGTCGTGATTATGATGTCATATTAGCTATGACCGCTATTTTATCAGTAATGTTTATCCTAATTAATTTAATTGTCGAGTTATTATATACAAAAATAGATCCAAGAATTGAACTAGGTGATGGAAATAAGTCATGACCAATCAAAGTTATGATCAAAACATAAACACAGATGAGATGGATGGGACTATCCATTCTATGCAGGCATCTAGTCGCTGGGCTGATTTTGTGAGTCGATTTTTAAAAAAGAAGCTGGGTGTTATTTCTTTAATAGTCATTGTTACGATGTACTCAGCTGGAATTTTTGCACCGATCTTAGCACCTTATTCTTATACGGAGCAAAACTTAGAAAGATCACTAGAGGGGCCTAGCAAGGAACATATATTAGGTACAGACAGGCTGGGAAGAGATATGTTTAGCAGAGTCTTATACTCAATAAGAACTACATTAATTGTAACTTTTGCAGTAATCATTAGTGGATCTCTAATTTTAGGCACATGCTTGGGCTTAATATCGGGATATAAAGGAGGCATAACAGATACTATAATAATGCGTATTGGAGATGTATTTGCTTCTTTGCCCGGGTTACCACTTTTGATTTTAATTAATGCTGCCTTAAGCCCTAAGATTAATGAATTAAGTTTATGGGTCGACAATAATACTTTTATCGATGGTTTTCAGGATTCAGGAGCAGCATCATATATTACAATTTTCTTTGCATTATCATTATTTTCATGGGTAGGCAGTGCACGATTAATCCGTTCGCAGGTATTAGCGATTAGAGAGCGTGATTATATTACTGCAGCAAGATCTATTGGTCTTCGACCACGACGTATAATTTTTAAACACTTGTTGCCAAATATTTCTAATTTGTTAATATTGCTAATTTCTGGTTCACTTGGAGCCATTGCAGGATCTGAAATTGTTTTGACATGGTTTGGTGTAGGCGTTCAGCCTCCAGCAGCTTCATTTGGTCAAATGCTTTATGCTGGTTCAGGTGCTCGCACCTTTCAAGCACACCCACATTTACTTTTGGTTCCAGCTTTTTTTGTAACCATGTTAATGTTTGCTTTTAATATATTGGGAGATGCATTAAATGATGTATTAAGACGAGATTAACTAATTCACCGACTTTAACCAAAGACATATGTAGTGTTATACTCCTTCAATGATTAATTCAATTCAAAATGAACTAAAGAGGGATAATGGTTAAAATAGAAAAAAAAGAATTACCAAAATGCTTAACTGAACTAGTTATTGAAGTTGAAGATAAAGTTGTTCAAGAGGCAACTGAAGTTACTATTTCCGCCATGGCAAAAGAAGCAAAGATACCAGGTTTCAGACCAGGTAAGGCGCCAAAGCACATTATTGAGAAAAATTTTGGAAAAGCAGCAATTTTTCAGAAGACATTAGATGATTTGCTACCCAAAATATACAGTGAATCAATAATTAAGGAATCGATTGAACCAATTGGTCAACCTGAAATAAATATCAAATCTACCGAACCACTTATTATTGAGGCAAAAATTCCAACTAAACCAATTATTGATTTAGGCGACTATGAAAAATATCAAGTTAAGCAACCTGAAATGCCAGATGCTGATCCATTAGTTGAGCAATCTATACGAACCTTAAAAAGACAATATGGTACTCTTGAGCCTGTTGATCGACCTGTAGAGTGGGGTGACTCAGTAAGAATTGATTTTGATTTAAAGATTGAAGGAGTTGATCGTACGCAATCAGAAGAAGATGCAGAGTTTGTAGTTGAAAAAGAATCTCAAGGTGCATTGCCAGGATTTTTTGATCAATTANTNGGAAAAGAACGAAATNANAATTATGAATTTGAAATTCAAATTCCNAAAGANTTTGAAATTGCTGAATTATCNAATAAAAANGCTNNTTANAAGATAAAAATTAANGAAATTAAAAAATCTATACTACCAGANCTNGATGATGAGTTTGTTGCNTCACTTGANTCTGGTGTAAAAACNGTNAAAGANNTAAAAGANANATTAAAGACTGATGTTNTTNCAAAACTTGANGAAGATNGNAAATCTGCTTATCGNGAAGANATAATTAATTTTTTTATTGCTAAATCAGANATGGAATTTCCTGAAATGCTTATTGANAGAGAGATAGATNGAATGATTGATNANCANTCNAATCATGCTTCACATACACCGCAGGGNTTAAANAAATGGCTNGATAATATAGGCAAGAATGAAAATGAAGTNAGAGANATGTTGAAAGAGACAGCAGAGGTNTCAGTNAAACGNTCNTTAGTATTATCTNAAGATNATTGATGTTGANAAAATTAGTGTANCTGATGAAGACATTGANTTAGAANTTGGAAAAATCAAGTTAAGNNCTTCTTATGCTTTNAATCCTGAACANGNAAAACTTGATGAAATATTAAAATCNGAAGANTTTCTTGTTTCNNTAAATAATCAAATACTAACTAATAAAGCNTGGGAACTTCTTGAAGGNATNGCTTTAAATCAAAAAAAGAAAAGTAAAGTAGCTGAAAATNAANCNAAAAAAACATCTAAAAAAAATACTAAATCTTTAAAAAATAAAAAANCAACCAAAAAATAATTTNTATTTTATCTTCCACTAAACATCATTGATTAGTTAAACTAGGNTANTANAAGGTAACTGATGATTTTTAAAGCAGTTAATTAAGGAAAGATAATGAGTAATTTAAATTACAATCTTGATAAAANTATTCAAAATATAGTNCCGATGGTTGTCGANAGAGANCCTCGTGGAGAACGNGCTTATGATATNTATTCANTGTTANTGAAGGAAAGAATTATNATGNTNGGNACNCCNATTGATGATCAAGTNGCGAATACAATTGTTGCACAGCTACTGTACCTTGATAGGGAAGATCCTGAAAGGGATATTTCGTTATATATAAATTCTCCAGGTGGACAAATATATGCTGGGCTAGCTATTTACGACACTATGAAATTAGTTAGTGCAGATGTATCAACTATCGCAGTTGGAGTCACTGCATCAATGGGAACTGTTTTGCTAGGCTCAGGCACAAAAGGTAAAAGGTTTGCATTGCCAAATGCTACAGTACATATGCATCAAGCTTTGGGAGGCGCACAAGGACAAGCAAAAGATGTTGAAATTGCTGCTAAAGAAATTCTTAGAAATAATGATATCATCAAAAACATCATCGTTGAAAATACAGGTCAGTCAGAAGATAAAATTAAAGATGATTTCGATAGAGATTTTTATATGAATGCCAATGAAGCACTGGCATACGGAATGATTGATCAAATATTATCACCTAATAAAAAAAGCAAAAAATAAATTGCTGGAGATATATTCATCATGGATGAGCAAGAAATAAAATATCACTGTTCCTTTTGTGGTAAAACGCAATCAGAAGTACGTAGATTAATTGCTGGTCCTAGTTCAGTATATATTTGCGATGAGTGCATTAATCTTTGCAAGGAAATTGTTGATAATGAGCAGGTGGATGATGCTATAGCAGATCCAGTTAATGATAATGCATTACTAAAGCCTGTTGAAATATATTCAAAGTTAGAAGAGTATATTGTTGGGCAAGATCAAGCAAAAAAAGTTTTGTCTGTTGCCGTATATAATCATTTTAAAAGAATTAATTCTCTATCAAAAATAGACATTGAAATTGATAAGTCAAATATTTTATTAATTGGTTCTACAGGAACAGGCAAAACAGAATTTGCAAGGACTTTAGCAAGAATACTCAACGTTCCTTTTTCTATTGCTGATGCTACTGCTCTTACTGAAGCAGGTTATGTTGGAGAAGATGTTGAAAATATTTTATTACAGCTTATTCAAGCTGCTAATTTTGATATTCCGCTTGCAGAAAAAGGAATAATTTATATTGATGAGATTGATAAGATTACTAGAAAATCTGACAATCCTTCAATTACTCGTGATGTATCAGGAGAAGGTGTTCAACAAGCACTTTTAAAAATTATTGAAGGTACAAAAGCTAAGGTCCCTCCTCAAGGTGGACGGAAGCATCCAAATCAAGAATTTATTGAGATTGATACATCAAAAATTCTTTTTATCGTAGGTGGGGCGTTTGAAGGATTAGAAGAATTGATACAGAAGAGAACTGGCCTTGGTGTTCGTAGCTTAGGTTTTGCTGGAAGCGATTATGACAAAGAATTATTAAGAACTACTGTCTTAAAAGAAGTCGCTCCCGATGATCTGATTCACCATGGCCTAATACCAGAATTTGTTGGCAGATTACCGATTGTTGCCGTACTAGATCCTCTTTCAAAAGAAATGATGATCGATATTATGAGAAAACCAAAAAATGCAATATTGAAGCAATTTCGCGAACTTTTCAAATTAGATGGAGTGGACTTAAAATTTGCTAAAGGCAGCTTAGAATCTATTGCTGCTGAAGCAATGACCAGAAAAACTGGCGCAAGAGGGATTCGAACTGTTATAGAAGAGACACTTTTGGATGTAATGTATGATTTACCTTCTAGAGAAGATGTTGAAAGATGCATTATTACTGCAAAGTCTATTAATAAAAATAGTAATCCAATTCTTGTTACTAAAAGTGGCGTACCGCTTAATGCTAAGAAAAAAGATATACCAAAACAATTAGAAGAAGATATAGCTTAAGTTAATTTTAATCTTAATGCCTACAAAAATGAAAAAAAATAAAGAGCGCTTAGATACAATTTTACTAAATAAAGGATATGTAGCAGACATTTCTTATGCTAGAGCTCTCATTTTAGCAAAAAAAGTGAAAGTTGATGGATCTTTTGTAACTCAAGCTGGTTCAAGATTTAATGACAATATTCAGATAGAATTAAAGCCTGAAAAAAAATATGTAAGTCGTGGTGGCATTAAGCTTGATCATGCTCTAAAAGAGTCTAAATTAAACATAAAGGGTAAACGATGCCTAGACATAGGTGTGTCTACAGGTGGATTTACTGATTGCTTATTACAAGCTGGTGCATCTATAGTTTATGCAGTTGATGTCGGTTATGGACAAACTGCCGATAAAATCAGAAATCATGAAAAGGTAGAATTATTTGAGCGAACTAACGCAAGGGATATGGAAAAGCTTAATAAACCAGTTGATTTACTAACTATCGATGTTTCATTTATTTCGATACTTAAAATTATTCCTAACATAATTGCATCTTTGAATAACAATGCTGATATTTTTGCTTTAATAAAACCACAATTTGAGTTGCCTAAAGATCTGGTAAATAATGGTGGAGTGGTTAAAAGCCATTTACTTCATGCTAGTGCAGTTGCTAGAATAATAGTTGAATTACTTAATTATAATTTAAAGTACAAGCAGCTGTTTCAATCACCATTACTTGGTGCAGATGGCAACAGAGAGTTTTTTGTTTGGATGCGTCATGAAAAATAATTTAATATCTAATATTCAGAAGATAAGTATTTTTTATAACCCAGACATTACTGGCGTAGCATCTTTAGTTCAAAATATTCAAAATAATTATGCAAGTAAATTTGATAAATTGGAACCTGTACCATTAATTGTGGATAAAGAAAATAAATTAATTAATGAAAATGAAAAAAAACTCATTTCTTCTGATCTCATCATTTGCGTAGGTGGAGATGGCACTGTGCTTAGATTAGCACAATCAATAGTCAATAAATCTATACCAATATTTGGTATTAGAATGGGTCGATTAGGATTTTTAACAGAATCTACTTCGCAAGAAGTTAATGAAAAAATTAATTCAATAATCAATGGTGATTTTTATATTGAAGAGAGAAAGTTGGTTAAAGCTGAATATGATAAACACACTTATTTTGCTCTGAACGATTTTGTGATTGGGAGGAAGAATCTAGGTAAAACATCTTCAATTGGTGTTTGGATTAATGAGATGCCTATTGCGGAGTATAGATCTGATGCTGTTATTGCTGCGTCTGCCACAGGATCAACTGGTTATACTCTTTCAATTGGCGGACCAGTTTTAATGCCTAGTTCAGAATCAATTATTATCATGCCTCTTGCTCCGCATTTAACACCAAGTAATCCAATCATACTGCCATCTGGAGATGAAGTCATTTTGCAAGTATTACGAGATAATGATGCCATAATGATTATTGATGGTATTAGTGAATTAAACATAGACAAAGAGAAGCAAATTAAAATTTCGATTTCTAAGTCTAGTATTTCATTTTTGCGTATTAATAACAGTTATAACTTTTTAAATAGAGTTGCAGATCGCTTAGGATGGTTGAGACAAGATCACACCTTAGATAAATAATACTTTTTATTAATAAAAATTATAAAAACTATTAGCTTTATCTTTTTTTCTTTATAAGCTGAGGCTGTTTATTCTATATAAAATTAATCAATCAAACTCTAGTTATTAATGCGTTTGATGCATAAAATAATTGATGAAAGTAATTAAAAACCGTTTTTATTAATTAAAAAATTATACGGAGTTAAATTGGTTACACAAAGTTCACAAAATGAATCATTGATTAACAGATATGGTAAAACCCTAAGGACTGATCGGTGGTGGTTCGAACCGTTATTAGTAGGAATTGGCCTGTTTATATTTGTTGCATATTCAACACTATCAGCAGCTATTCTTGGTAACTATTGGTCTTATGAAATTGGTCCTTATTTATCNCCTTTTTTTGAACCACTTTTTTANACTGATGTTATNCCTAAATGGGTNTCACCNGCAATATTTATTCTTTGGGCNCCATTATCATTTAGAATGACTTGNTACTATTATCGACGTGCTTANTANAGNTCTTATTTTCTTAGTCCTCCTGCGTGTGCCGTNAAAGAACCTGCTANTTCATATGCAGGNGANTCAACAGTNCCNTTAGTTGTTCAAAATATACACAGATTTGCCATGTATGGTGCNNTAATTTTTGTNCCAATATTATGGAATGGCGCAATTCGTTCATTTTACTGGGAGGGTGAAATTGGNATNGGNNTTGGNTCNTTNNTNCTTACTTTAAATGCCTTCCTNNTATCNGGCTATACTCTTGGATGTCATTCTTTTAGGCANNTGGTTGGNGGNGGNCTTAANTCGTTTACTGGAAGCAAATATCAANTNATTAGAAAAAAAATATGGGATATNGTNTCCTCATTAAATTATCATCATAAAAAATGGGCTTGGTCTAGTTTAATTATAGTTGGGTTTGCTGATTTATATGTTCACATGGTAGCAGCTGAATGGATAGTTGACTTTAATACATGGGGAAGTTTTTTTTGAGGACAGTATGACAGATTTTGAAATTGAAGAACACGAATATGACGTCTTAGTTATTGGAGCAGGTGGTGCTGGGTTACGAGCAGCTATTGAATCAATGGCTTTAGGTTGCAAAACTGCAGTAGTATGTAAATCATTGTTTGGTAAAGCTCATACAGTCATGGCTGAAGGCGGTATGGCTGCTGCAATGGGTAATGTATATTCAGAAGACAATTGGAAAGTGCACTTTAGAGATACTATGCGCGGCGGAAAGATGTTAAATAATTGGCGCATGGCACAAATTCATGCAGAGGAAGCCCCTGATCGTGTTTTAGAATTAGAAGAATATGGAGCGTTGTTTGACAGAACAGAAGACGGATTAATTCTCCAAAGAGATTTTGGTGGTCATAAATATGCTCGCTTAGCTCATGTTGGTGATAGTACTGGGCTAGAAATGATTCGCACCGAACAACAAAAAGCCGCATCTTTAGGTGTTAAAGTTTTTGCAGAATGCACAATTAACAGATTAATTCTAGATAAAGAAACTAATTCAATTTCAGGTGCAATTGGTTACTGGAGAGAGAAAGGTAACTTAATTTTATTTAAAGCAAAAGCAATCATACTTGCCACTGGNGGATTAGGTAAAATGTATGCAATTACTTCTAATTCNTGGGAAGGTACNGGCGATGGNCATGCAATGGCTATGATGGCTGGTGCAGAAATGGTTGATATGGAATTTGTTCAATTTCATCCAACTGGNATGGTTTGGCCTCCTAGNGTAAAAGGTATCTTAGTTACTGANGGAGTTAGAGGTGATGGTGGNACTTTAAGAAATTCAACTGAAGAAAGNTTCATGTTTAACTACATTCCTGAAATGTTCGCTGCTGAAACTGCTTCATCTGAAGAAGAAGCAGATGCTTGGTATGATGATCATAGTCTGGGNCGCAGNACTCCAGATCTTTTACCTCGNGATGAAGTTGCTAGAGCNATTAACTCTGAAGTAAAAGCTGGTCGNGGTAGNCCTCATGGTGGAGTTTTTTTAGACATTGCTTCTAGGAGATCTGCAGAATATATACAAAAAAGATTACCATCTATGTATCATCAATTTATGCAATTAGCTGGAGTTGACATAACCTCTGAGCCTATGGAAGTTGGTCCTACCTGCCACTATGCAATGGGAGGTATCAAAGTTAATGCAGAAACAGAAGCCTCATCAGTAGATGGTTTGTTTGCCGCAGGTGAAGTCGCAGGAGGACTGCATGGTGCAAATCGATTAGGAGGNAATTCTTTATCAGATCTGGTCGTTTTTGGTCGAAGAGCAGGCAAAGGTGCAGCTGAATATGCAAAGCAGAAAGATAATTTTAGTGCTATTGATAAAGAATTTATTGATACGACAATTACAAATATGATGAAGCCATTTGAAAATGAAGGTGGCGATAACCCTTATGCAATTCATAAAGAACTTCAAGATTCAATGCAATCTTTAGCTGGCATTATCCGTACTGAAGATGAATTAATCCAAATGCTTAATAAAATTGATGAGCTAAGAGAAAAAATGAAAACAGTTACTGTTGATGGTAATAGGTGGTTCAATCCTGGCTGGCATCTTGCTTTAGATTTAGAGTTTATGCTTACTAATGCAGAATGTCTTGTTCGAGCTGCAATAGAAAGAAAAGAAAGTAGAGGCGGTCATACACGAGATGATTATCCTCAAACTTCTCCTGAGCTTTCAAAAGTTAACTTTATATTAAAACAAGTAGATGGCAAAACCCAAGTAGAATCTAGACCATTAGAAGAAATGCCTGAAGAGTTAAAACAGTTATTTGAGGACGATTAATATGCCGATTGTTGAATTAAAGGTATGGCGTGGCGGTGATGAAGGTGAATATCAAAAATTCTCTGTTGAATATGATGAAGGAGAAGTAATTCTTGATGTTGTCCACAGGTTGCAATCTACTCAAGTACCAGATTTAGCTGTTAGATGGAATTGTAAAGCAGGTAAGTGCGGTTCTTGTAGCGCAGAAGTTAATGGTAAACCTTCATTAATGTGCATGACTAGAATGCAAAATTTTACAAGTGGTGATGTGATAACAATTTCTCCAATGAAAACTTTTCCATTGATTAAAGATTTAGTCACAGATGTTGCATGGAATTATGAAAATGCTCGCAAGGTGCCACACTTCCAACCTAAAGAAAGAGATGCTGATGGCA
The DNA here is from genome assembly GCA_002710905.1 of Chloroflexota bacterium. The sequence goes on from PAJB01000012.1 coordinate 54,755, forward strand.
AGCATAGAATGATGCAAGTTGACATTGAACGTGGTCAAGAATTTCANCAATGCATTGAATGTTATTTATGCCAAGATGTATGTCATGTTATNAGAGACCATCCAGAAAATAAAGAAAATTTTGTTGGACCAAGGTTTTTTGTNCAAATGGCTCAAGTTAATATGCANCCATTAGAATCAGTAAGTCAAAAACCTAANGCCCTTGAAGGATATGGGCTTGATTACTGTAATATCACTAAGTGTTGTACAGATGTTTGCCCTGCTGGAATTAAAATAACTGATAATGCTATTATTCCTTTAAAAGAAAGACTTATTGATGATAAATTTGATCCACTGAGATGGCTAGGTCGTAAAATTAATATTGGCAATTCAAAGTAATTTTAAGGATGCGTCATATCTTTTGGAATAACAAGCTTATCATATTCCTCTTCACTAATAATTTCTAATTCACTTGCAGCTTTTTTAAGCGAAACATTTTTTTCATGAGCAAATTTTGCTATTTTTGCTGCTTGATCATAGCCAATATGCTGATTCAATGCAGTTACAAGCATGAGTGATGATTCCATCAGCTCCTTAATTCTGTTTACATTAGGCTCGATACCAATTACACAATTTTCGTTAAATGAATTTGCACCATCAGCTAATAATTTAATACTTTGTAAATTATTATGAGCAATAACTGGNTTGTATACATTTAATTCAAAATTTCCTGATGCTCCAGCAAATCCAACTGANGCATCATTACCAAAGACTTGTACGCAAACCATNGTTAGTGCTTCAGATTGAGTTGGGTTGACTTTTCCAGGCATAATTGANGANCCTGGTTCATTTGCAGGAAGCTGTAGTTCTCCTAAACCTGCTCTNGGNCCAGAACCTAAGAAGCGNATATCATTAGCAATTTTCATAAGAGAGNCTGCNACAGTTTTTAGNTGTCCTGATAATTCAACNTGTNCATCATGAGCAGCTAAACTTTCAAATTTATTTTCAGCTGTAATAAAAGGNAGTTTTGTTATTTTAGCAATTTCTTTAGCAACNTTNTCTGCATAATCTGGATGAGAGTTTANTCCTGTGCCAACTGCTGTACCNCCTAGTGCAAGTTCAGCTAATCTTGGTAATGCTGANTCTATTCTAGCAATTCCATNTTCTAGTTGTTTAACGTAACCNGAGAATTCTTGNCCTAAGGTAAGCGGCGTTGCATCCATTAGGTGNGTTCTTCCAATTTTAATNATGCCTTNNAAATCCTTTTGTTTTTTNGNCAAAGATTTTTTAAGATTTTTCAATGCTGGTAAAAGTGAATGATAGGTTTCTTCATAAGTGGCTATTGTCATTGCCGTAGGAAAAACATCATTTGATGACTGTGACATATTAACATGATCGTTTGGATGTACGGGTTTTTTAGAACCCATTTTGCCACCACTTAATTCAATTGCACGATTTGATATAACTTCATTCGCATTCATATTGGATTGTGTACCTGAGCCAGTTTGCCACACTACTAGTGGAAAATGATTATCTAGAATTCCATCAATAACTTCTTGGCTTGCACTTACAATGAGTTGATTTAATTCTTCATCTAGCTTTCCTAATTCTAGATTAACATCTGCCGAAGCCTGTTTAATAATTCCTAGAGCTCTAATAATTGATCGAGGCATTTTATCATGGCCAATTTTAAAATTTTGAAGAGATCTTTGTGTTTGCGCTCCCCAATAAACACTATTATCTACGTCAATTTCTCCCATTGTGTCTGATTCTGAACGATGCATCATCATTAATCCTTCAACTTATTTCTTGTACAAGCTCTTTAACTGCAGCACCTGCTTTTTGAAGATTATCTAGTTCGTCCTTAGATAAATCAAATTCATGTATTTCTTCAATGCCATTTTTACCAAGTGTAACTGGTACACCTACAAATGCGTCAGATATTCCATACTCACCATTCAACATTGCACATGCTGGTAGTATTCTTTTCTGATCTAATACTATAGATTCTACCATTTCAATAGTTGCAAACGCAGGCGCAACAAATGCACTGCCTGTTTTTAATAAACCTACAATTTCAGCTCCACCTTTTGAAGCTCTATCTACGACATTATCTATAGTTTTGGAATCGAGTACATTTTTTATAGGAACTCCACCAATAGTTGCATTTGACACAATAGGCACCATAGTAGCTTCAGTATGGCCACCTAAAACCCAAGCATTCACTTCAACAACGGATCTGCCGGATTCCTTAGCCAAAAATGTTCTATATCTTGCCGAGTCCAACATGCCGCCTTGCCCAATAATTTGATTTACATTAAGCCCACTTTTATTTAATGCAACATGACACATTGCATCCATTGGATTAGAAAAGATTATATATTTTGCATTTGGCGAGTATTTTTTTGCATTTGTAATAACTGACTCAACTATACTTGCGTTGGTATTCAATAGATCTTCACGAGTCATTCCAGGTTTTCTTGGTACACCAGAAGTTATTACAACAACATCAGAATCTTTTGTTTCTTCCCATTCAATTGTTCCTTTTATATCAATACTAAACCTACCCCAAGCACCAGCCTGCAAGATATCCAATGACTTGCCTTGTGGTAATCCATCTATGATATCAACGAGCACAATATCAGCAAAGTTTTTTTGAGCAAGCAACTGACACATCGTGCTACCTGTCATACCTGCTCCTACTATCGTTACCTTATGTTTCACAATTAAGCTCCTTAAGTTTTAATTATTCAATAATTTTATTAACTCTTGCTCAATAGCATTAAAAAATTCTTCTGTTGTTAACCATTCAGTATCATTGCCAACCAGAAGAGCTAAATCTTTTGTCATCTTTCCGCCTTCTACCGTGTTAAGGCAAGCTTGTTCTATTTTTTCTGAGAAAGCTGTTAGTTCTGGCGTCTCATCAATTCTCGCTCTGTGCCACAATCCTTGCGACCAAGCAAATATAGATGCAATAGGATTAGTTGAAGTAGCCTCTCCCTTTTGATGTTGCCTATAGTGCCTTGTTACAGTACCATGTGCTGCTTCAGATTCAACTGTATTTCCATCCGGTGTTAATAATACTGACGTCATCAGTCCTAATGATCCAAATCCTTGCGCAACAGAATCCGATTGTACATCGCCATCGTAATTTTTTGCTGCCCAAATAAAACCACCATCCCATTTCATTGCTTGTGCAACCATATCATCGATTAATCTATGTTCATAAGTAATACCAAGATCATCGAATTGTTGCTTAAATTCACTGTCAAAGATTTCTTGAAAAATTTGCATAAATCTACCGTCATATTTTTTTAAAATAGTGTTTTTTGTAGATAAATAAACTGGCCATTTTCTGTTAATGCCATAAGTCATACATGCTCGAGCAAACCCTCTAATTGACTCATCTTCATTAAACATTCCCATTGCTATTCCAGGATTGTCAAAATTATGGACATCAACTTGGATAGGTTCTCCATCTTTTGGATGAAAAACCATCTCTAGACGACCAGGACCATCTATTTTAATATCAGTTGCTTTATATTGATCGCCAAAAGCATGCCTACCTATAATGATAGGCTTTTCCCAAGAACGAACTAATCTAGGAATATTACTGCAAAGAATGGGTTCTCTGAATACGGTACCGCCAAGAATATTTCTAATTGTTCCATTTGGTGAACGCCACATTTCTTTTAGATTAAATTCTTCAACACGAGCTTCATCTGGGGTGATAGTTGCACATTTAACACCCACTCCATATTTTTTAATTGCGTTTGCTGCGTCAATAGTAACTTGATCATTAGTTTCATCTCGATATTCTACTCCTAAATCATAATATTTTATATCAATATCTAAATATGGCAAAATTAATCGGTCTTTTATCCATTTCCAGATAATACGAGTCATTTCATCGCCATCAAGTTCAACAATTGGATTTTTTACTGAAATTTTTGCCAAGAGATCCTCCTTGAATTAATTAAACTATTAAAAATTATAATGGAATATTGCCATGTTTCTTTGGAGGTAATGATTCTGATTTATTTTCTAAAAGGTTCAGAGCTTTAATGATCTTTGATCTCGTATCTTTCGGCTCTATAATATCATCTATATAACCTTTTGCAGCTGCAATATATGGATGCTCAAGTCTATCTCGATAATCATTAATTAGTTCTTCTCGTTTTTTTTCTTTGTTCTTTGCTTTTTCTAATTCTTTTCGAGAAACAATATTTATTGCTTGTCCAGCACCCATAACTGCAATTGCAGCAGAAGGCCATGCATAATTTATATCTGCAGCAAGGTGCTTTGATCCCATCGCATCGTACGCACCACCAAACCCTTTTCTTAATATAATAGAAATTTTAGGTACAGTAGCTTCTGCATACGCATAAACTAATTTTGCTCCATGAGTAATGATTCCACCATACTCTTGATCTAATCCAGGTAAATAACCAGGTACATCTACTAATGTTACAATAGGGATATTAAAACTATCACAAAATCTTACAAACCTGGATGCTTTTCTTGAAGAGTTAATATCTAAAACCCCACCTAAATGCATCGGTTGGTTGGCTACAATACCCACTGATTTGTTATTGAAGCTTCCGAATCCTACTACTATATTTTGGGCAAAATGTTCATGTACTTCTAGAAAATCTCCATCATCAACTATTTCTTCTATTACCTCACGAACGTCATATGGAACTGATTCGTCATCAGGAACGATTTTTATCAATTGATCGTTAAGCCTATCTGCGTTATCTGAAGATTGTTTTTTTGGTGAGCTATCTAAATTATTTAATGGAATAAAAGAAATAAGCCTTCTTACTTCCTCAAATGTTTCTTCTTCAGTCTTTGAAGCAAAATGCGCTACGCCAGATTTTGAATTATGAGATAATGCTCCACCAAGTTCTTCAGGTGTTGTTTTTTCACCAGTAACTGCTTGTATCACATCTGGCCCAGTGATAAACATCTGAGAAGTTTGTTCAGTCATAAAAATGAAGTCAGTGATTGACGGTGAATATACTGCTCCGCCAGCACATGGCCCTAAGATAACGCTGATTTGTGGAATTACACCTGATACCCTGACATTTCTAAGAAAAATATCTCCATAGCCAGCTAGGGCAGTAACCCCTTCTTGAATTCTTGCACCGCCCGAATCATTTAAGCCAATTATTGGAACTCCTGTTTTAAGCGCAATATCCATAATTTTAACTATTTTTTTTCCTACAACTTCACCTAAGGAACCACCGTATACGGTAAAATCTTGTGAAAATATACATACTTTTCTACCATTGATTTCTCCCCATCCGGTTACTACTGCATCTCCTACAATACTCTGATCATCTTTTTCTCCAGATGCTCGATTCAATGAATCAATCTCTTGAAAAGAGTTAGGATCTAATAGAGAATCTATTCTTTCGCGTGCAGTTAGCTTGCCTTGCTCATGTTGTCTGTCAATTCTGTCTTGTCCACCACCAAGTTTAGCTTGGTCTTTTATCTCTTGCATTTTCTTAAGCTTTTCATCAAAGGACATTATTTTTTATTCCTTTCAATCATTAACTGTAATTATTTATCTTTGCATAAAATCATAGCATAAAACTATCTGGGGACAAGGACCTCATCGCCCACATAAAGAACATTAAGTTCTTCAATTGTCTTGCCATTAATTTCAGCAAATTTTTCTAAGGTTAAACCATGATCAAGCGCGATAGTATAACCGCTATCTCCATCTTTAACTGTGTATGTCTTTGTTTCAGAAGATGATTCTTGAGTTGCAGGTTGTTTTTCTGGTTTAGTATCATTTTTTTCATCTGGATCATTAGTAGGGATGAGTATGACTTGGTCTACTAAAATTTTATACGTATCAGTGATTTTGTTAATTTTTGCTATCTCCTCAACTGTAGTATTGTTGTCCAAAGCTATTTGAGACAATGAATCACCAGACTTGATTGTATAAGGTATCATCTTTACTGTACCATTTGCAGCTATAGATTTTTCAGAGCTACTATCATTACTAATACTCACATTAGTATTGGGAATAATTACTGTTTGAGGCTTTTTTTCAAAAGGGGCTGCAGTCTCTACTTTTTGTTCAGTGTTTTCTTCATTAGTTACGTTTTCTGATCCACCGCAATTAATGAGAGACAGAGAAATTATAGTAGCAAAAATGAGTCTGTAATTTTTTTTCATAACCGTAACCAAAAATACACTAGGTATAATATACAATTTCAGCATAAAAACATCTCATAATTTTGACTTAATTTAATAGCTAATCTTTTTTAAACAGTTTTAAGAACTTTTTGAAAATAGAATCATTCTCATATTTTATGATTCTACCACGCCAATATTTTTCTTTTTTATTTTCACGTTTGAAGAGAGCCAATCCTGCAAAACTTACAACAAATAATATTGATGCTAATATAAATAACCATTGCATCAATAATGGATTTATTCTTCGAAAGAATAATGAAAAAATAATCAGTACAACAGAAAATAAAAACAGTTGATTAAGAGATATTCTATTAATAATATTTTTTGGTACTGCAATACAAGCAAATAGTATTTTTGTAAATAATGTTTTTATTTTATTCAATAAGACAATAAAAAAATTTTTTTTATTTTTTGGAAAATCGTTAATTTCATTTAATAAATCTTCAATTTCCTTTTTTAGTTTTTCTTTATCATCATTTAATTCATTTTCATCCATTAATCTTTACCTCAAAAAAAATCATAAAGTTATTTGCACCAAAATGATAGGTCATATAACATATCTTAACATCGATATAGTATGTTGGAAATAAGGTTTTGTCTAATGGAATCAAAATATGAGGCTGAGCCAAGAGATATTCTTGGTAAAAAGGTAAAAAATTTACGTGAAAATGGAATCATTCCTGCCAATATCTATGGTAAGGGAATAGATTCAATGCCAGTACAAATGCCCTATTCAAAAGTAAAAACGATGCTTAATTCAGAAGGAATTAATGGATATATTGAATTAGATATAAACGGTGAAAAATCTTCACGAGCTGTTATAATCCGAGCTGTTTCTAGGCATCCAATTTCAAGGGATATTGAGCATATAGATTTTAATCAAGTTGATCAATCTTCTAAGATTCAAGCTAATATTCCTATCATCATTATTGATGAGGCTCCAGCCGTTACAGAAAATAAGGCAGTTTTGTTAAATGGGATTGATTCTCTGCAAATTTCTGCTTTGCCAGGCTCTCTACCAAAATCTATTGAAGTTTCAGTTGCAAGTTTAGTGGAATTTGATGATTCACTCTTTGTTTCTGATATTCAGTTAGATAGCTCGATTGATGTGTTGTCTCCTTTAGATTCTTTAATTGTTAAGGCTTCTGCTCCTAGAGTTGCTGAGGAAGAAACTGCTGCAGAAGACGAACTGGATCAAGGAGAAGAAGGAGCTGCATCTGATGAATCTACAGATGCTACAGATGCTGAAGCAACCGATGAAGATTCATCAAATTCTGATTCAAATTAATAATTACCACTTTACCCAAGCGAGCTACTCAAAAAATCATTATTCCCATTAAGAAAATCTTTAATTGACATTCTGTTTTTATTTTCCAATTGTAACTCGGATATGATTAATTCGCTATTTTTGCAACGCACAGTAGCAGAAATTTTTTCTTCAGTATTTCCAATGGTGTAAGTTCTATTATTCCCTGCACATACTTCACCAATTTTTTTATATTTATTACTATCATCTAATCTTATTGGATGAGCAGAAAAAATAGTTAGTCTTTTATTCTGATAATTAGTGTAGGAGTTAGGCCAACCAACATATGCTCTAATTTTATTATTGATTGTTTCTGCGCTTTTTGACCAGTTAATTTCTCCATCATTTTTTTCAATCTTTTTTGAATATGAAGCATGTTTATCATTTTGTTTTTCTAGTGTAATTTGGTTGTTTTTTAAATTAGTTAATGTATTTATTAATAGTTTTGTAGCTAAAGGAATCAATTTATTCTTTAAATTCATTGCATTGTCTGTATTTTGTATTTGGAGCGGTAGTTGCGCAAGAATCGGACCGCCATCAAGCTGATTAGTAATTTGCATAACAGTTATTCCTGTTGTAGTTTCACCATTTATTAAAGATGATTGAATTGGAGCTGGGCCTCTATATTTTGGAAGCAAAGACGGATGAATGTTAATAACTTTATTTGGAAAAATATTAATTAAGTTGTCTGGAATTAAGTAGCTTGAACTTACAACTATACCTATGTCAGGCTGTTTCTTTGAAAGTAAACTAATAAAAGTTTTGTCTATCGTTTTTGGTCTTAAAATTTCTATATTGTTTTTTATTGCAAACGCATCTATTTCTTTTGTAATAATTTTTCTATTGCGCCCTTGTTTTTTTATTTCAGGAGAAATAAGGCATAATATTTGATATTTTTTTTCAGAAAATAATGCTTGTAAAGCATCAGCGCCAAATTCATCAGAAGCAAAAAAAATAATTTTAGTGATCATCAATTTTATCCTTGATTAATTTTCTTTTCCCATTTATGTATGTTTTTAAATCTGTGAGATAAGTTATAAATAATTGTTGACTCTGGGCCAGTAATCTTTCTTTTTGTTATATAAGTATATATTGGATGGGCAATAACAACTCCAGGTCTAATTTCATTAAATCGAGTTTGAAATTTGCTATATATTGCTAATCTTTCATACATATCTATATTCATTCTTCCTTGCTCAATAAAACTATCAAGCAATAAATCGCTAACACCAGATATGTTAAATCCAGGTAATAGTGTCTGAGAAGTATGCCAGATGTAATAAGGATCTGGATCTGGTAATCCAGAAATATTTAATAATGCAAAATCAAAGTTTCTATATGCAAGCTCTAATTCAAAATTTTGATTATTTGTAAATCTTATAATATTAATTTTTATATGTTCTTTGGATAATTCTTTTTTTATGTTTTCAGCAATTGAATATAAATTTTTGTCTTGAGGGACTATTAGTATTAATGCATCTGGCGCATTGTGGTCATGGTCATGGTCATGGTCATGGTCATGACCAGCAAATTGCTTTTTATTTTGGGNAGTTTTTTGACTCGCCCANAAGGCAGGATGAATTGAATTGCCTGGNATGATTTCAATAGATAAATCCCTTTGCATNTTTGTNAAAAAATCACTGTTATTGAGTAATTGATGAATATATTGTCGATTTACAATATCATTAAATGGTTCAATTAGATTATTCATAAATAAAGTAGTTGATTGCCCCATTGGATATTTGATCACTTTATAATTACTTAATTCATTAATAGACATTTTGTTTGATAACATTAGCATAGATGAATCAAATAGTTCTTGATTGATTGCCTCTAGGATTTCTTTTTTTTCTTCAAAGAATTTTAATTCAACGTTCTTAATCTTTGGAACTCCATGATGATANCTGGGNTTTCTTATAAAATATGCTTNCGAATTATCCAAATTTCTCATTATGTAAGGGCCNGTACCAATAATATTGCTAGCTATAAATTTGTCATTTACGATATAATTTTTTGTCGAAATATGTTTTGGCAAAATAGGAAAGGTTAAATATGTTAAAAAAGGCGCGAATTTTTCCTGAAGATGAAAAATGATTGTTTTTTTATCAATAAAAAATACCTCTACTTCATTCCATATTGTTGGATTTTGCTTAACACCTAAGTTATTCCTTAAATAGCTTATTGTGAAGCTTACATCTTCGCTCGTCAGCCTATTGCCATCATGCCAAAATATAGGTTCTTTTAGATGTACTGTATATGTCCTTCCATCCGGGGTAATTTCCCAATTTTTTGCAAGATCTACAATTGGCTTGCCTTCATTGTCTAATTTAAATAAACCATTAAATGCTAATGCAATAATGTCATTTTCTGATTGATTGTGATTTTGAATTATTGGATTTAGGTTACTTGGAATACCAACTGTTGCTTCTCTTAATGAGTATTTATTTTCCTCATCATTTTGATTTAAAATATTAGCAGTAATTATCGTAATAAAAATTATTATCAAAATAAAAAATAAATTTAAAATTTTAGATGAATGTTTTGCAACCATAAAAATAACTAATGACTAATCTATTGCCACACTTATAGCTGAGAGACTTATAAAAGTGACTATTACTATGATAGTCAAACGAAACAGAGAACGCGAAGCAATTTTTTGAGAACGATATTCTGACTCTATTCCTCCTAAGCCAGCACCAAATCCAGTCCCCTTAACTTGCAATAGTATTAAAAAAATCAATAATAAAGAAATTATTATTTGTGCAAAACTTAAAAATTCACGCATAAGACCTCATTCCTTTTTATTATATATAATTTTTTTCTTTAACTCCATGCAAATTTTAGTTTTAAATATCAGCTTTGTTCGAAATAATATTATTGATACATTTTGCTAACAAATCAGAGTCATGATGATATCTATTTTCTTGATTAACTAAATTTGCTTGAATAATTTGAGTATCTTTCGGAAATTTTTCAATATCAATGCTAACTGGCTCACTATTTATATTATTTGGAAAAGGTTTATCTATAGAATTATCATTTACAAGAATAATGTCAAACAATTGGGAGCTATCTATATGGGTTGATATAGTGTTAAAATGATCAAATGCGCTAAACGCATTAGTTTCACCATTCTGAGTTGCAACATTAGTCACAAATATTTTGATTCCTCTACTATTTACCATTGCGTGTTGTATGTCAGGTATTAATAGATTTGGCAAAATTGATGTAAATAATGATCCGGGCCCAATAATTAGTGCGTCAGCTTCATTGATAGCTTGAACTGCCTCTTGATAAGCCTTTGGTGCGATAGGTTCAATATTTAATTTTTCTATTGGATCATTTTGGTTCCCAATATTTGATTCACCAAGTATTTCCTTGCCATTTTTTGAAAATGCAGAGACTTTGATATCTTCTAAGGTTGATGGTAAGATTGTGCCTCGAACATCTAAAACAGTGGAAATTGCTTGAATACCTGATTCCATTGAACCAGTTATTTCTGCCATTCCTGCAATCAATAAATTACCAAGCGAATGACCGGCAAGCTCTTCATTAGATGACTTAAATCTGTATTCAAATAATTCTGCTACTAGCGGTTCTGCGCTTGCAAGAGCTGATATACATGCACGAATATCACCAGGTGGTAAAATATTCAAATCTTTTCTTAGTCTTCCGCTTGATCCACCATCATCAGCAACTGTAATAATTGCAGTCAAATTTGAAGTGTATGTTTTTAGNCCTCTAAGCAACATGGACATTCCAGTGCCTCCTCCTATTACAGCAATTTTTGGCCCATTTTTTAAAGTTTGTGTTTCGTAAATTGAATCAATAACTTTNTTTTTCTTACTGTTAGGGAGNANNGTAGAAACCATTGAGTGATTTAATTTCCAAGCACCAATNAGAATAATCGANNNAGNNAAAATAATAAANGCNAATCCNCTGANCCATCTTGGTAACCANTGNANNGTTANNGTAACAACCCATTCTGGAAAAATAAAAACTTCATAAGCCTCTTTTAGTAAATATGCAATTCCTAAAGCCATAAAAATGACGCCGATTAATATCAATGCTAGCCATCTTTTAATATGAAGTCCAAAATAAAGCCATTTAAAAAAGTTTTTTGATGACATATTTAATCTTTATTTAATTTCTTAATAATTATTTCTTTTACATTATTTGCATCGATTCTGCCCCTGGTTGCTTTCATAGCTTGCCCTATTAAAAAACCTAATGCAGTTTCTTTTCCTGATTTAAAATCTAAAATTGCCTTTTCATTATTCTCTATAATTACTTCAATTATTTTATTAATTTCATCATCGTTATTCATTTGTATAAGGCCTTCATTTTCTACAATGATTTGTGGATCTTGTCCATTTTCAAACATTTTTTCCAGAACGGTCTTGGCTACTGCACTAGTTATTGTTTTATCTGAAAGTAATGTAATTAGACTAGCTATTTGTTTTGTATTAACTTTAGTATCCTGTAGTTCTGCATCTAAACTAATTTGATTCAAGTGTTTTGCTATATCACCCATATACCAGTTTGCAATAATCCTCGCTAGTGCAGTATCAATTTTCTTTTCTGCTCGATTTTCTAAAATGATTTCAATAGTCTCTTCATAATTTTTAGCTTTAAGTTTTGAAGAAGACAAAAATTCCGCTTCATCTGAGGCAAGTTTATATTGATCTTGAAAACGCTGACTTTTTTCATTTGGTAACTCAATAAGAGATTCGTGAATTGCATCAATGTGTGTTTTTTTGAATATTAAAGGAGGTAAGTCTGGTTCAGGAAAATATCTATAATCATGCGCTTGCTCTTTTGATCTCTGTGAGACAGTAATTCCTTGTGCGTCAATAAAACCTCTTGTTTCTTGTGCGACTGTTTCACCTTTTATGAGTAAATTTGACTGTCTAATGATTTCTGTTTCTATTGCTTTATGAATAGAACGAAATGAATTCATATTTTTTACTTCAACTTTACTNCCAAGCTTTTTTTCACCTTTTGGCTTAACGGAAATATTTGCATCACATCGAAAAGANCCTTTTTCCATATCTGCNTCTGAAATCTCTAAGTATCGAAGNGTTTGACGTAATTTCTTTAAGTACCCTATTGCTTCATCTGCTGAATGGATATCTGGCTTACTGACAACTTCCATCAAAGGAACNCCTGAACGATTGACATCCATTAACGAAACTTGCTGCCCTTTTACAATATCTGCATCATGAATAAGTCTAGCAGTATCTTCTTCTAGATGTATACGTTCAAGTGCAACATCGATGGTTTTATTGCTAATATTAAATTTGACAGTACCATTTAGACACAAAGGTTTTTCAAATTGAGATATTTGATAACCTTTTACCAGATCTGGATATGGATAATTCTTTCTAGCAAATGTACTATATTCATTTATATCGCAGCCAAATGCTAATCCAGTTAAAATTGTAAGGTCAACCGCTTTTTTATTGATAACAGGCAGTACACCTGGCATACCTAGGCATACAGGACAAACTTTTGTGTTAGGTGAAGCATTGAAATAATCTCTAGAACAACTACAAAACATTTTAGATTTTGTAGATAATTGAACATGCACTTCAAGGCCAATAACTGGTTCAAAATCTTCCATAATTATTCGCATTACAAATTTCTTTATCAAATCATCTTAACTTACTAGTAAAGTTGATGGTATTCTCAAATTAAATAAATTTAGTTTGGAGTTACAAATGTCTCTTTCTAATAAGCAGGCTCCTTCATCAGAGCAATACGAAGCAGATAAAAAAAAGTTTAATAATTGGGGTCGGTGGGGCAAGGATGATCAATTAGGGACTTTAAATTTAATTACACCAGAAGTACGAAAACACGCCTCATCTCTTGTACAAAACGGCATTTCAATTTCTTGTTCATATCCTCTTGATACAACTCCTAGTCCAAGGAATCCTAATCCAGCACAACATTTTGTTTCATTTGGTCCATCTAACTCTCATGATTATATTGGAGTTTCTTATCATGGCCTAACTAACACGCATATTGATGCGTTGTGTCATAATTTTGTCGGCCCTAATGGACCTATGTATAATGATTTTGATAGCTCATTAGTAACATCAAATGGCGCTGAAGCATTAGGNGTGCAAAATATGAAAGAAGGCATTTTTACANGAGGAGTATTATATGATNTTCCTGCATTTNGAGGNNNATCATACGTTGATCATGAAAATCCTGTTCATGGTTGGGAATTGGAAGAAATTGCTAAAGCAAATGACATTGAGCCAAAAAGTGGAGATGCTGTTTTGATTCGATCTGGCATGCAGGATTTTTTAAATGATAATCCAGCCTATAATAAAATGGGAGTAGATATGCCTGGAGTACACGCATCGTGCATAGAATTTTTTCATAAATATGATGCATCAATTTTAGGATGGGATATGATGGATGCTAGCAATCAAGGATATCAAGGGACTATTCCTATAGGTCCNGATAAATTTGCTAGTTGGCCNGTTCATTTTATGGCATTACCTTTTTTGGGNATGCCATTAATTGATAATACGAATTTAGACCCACTTGCAGAATATGCAAAAAAAGAAGAGAGGCATGAATTTTTATTCATTATCTCTCCTCTTAATGTTCAAGGTGGTACTGGCTCACCAGTGAATCCNTTGGCAATATTTTAAATTTATANTGAAATCACTTGATCNGGCATATTACCGCTTAAAGCTGNATATAAATCTGGNAAGCATCCAACATGTACGTTATCTACCACTCCANCAANTTTAGCATNGCCTGCTTCACCTGTCGCNACNCCTCTTTGGATTGCNCACTGATCACACATCATGAGTAAAATATTTTTTTCNNCTGCNATTTTTGNNAGNCTTTCTCCTTTTGGNTTACCTTTTTGCAACATCAAACAATTNTCATCAAAAAAGAATATACCAACTACNTCTACNCCATGNCTGTCCTCTTCTANTTGNGGNAANATCATNTCNCCNACTTTATAGTTTGCTGCATTTGGCATATTNAANACATAAGCNACTTTCATTNNGNNNCTCCTGAAANTTTATNNANNNTNATTATATANNATAAAATTTTTTATGNGAATNATTCTCANAAAATTATATGATNTNTTTAATANATTGGAACTATTTTTTTTGGTGCCGAGGGTGAGACTCGAACTCACACGAAACAATAATGTTTCCGCAGGGTTTAAGCCTACTGCGTCTACCAATTCCGCCACCCCGGCAAAAATCACTTTCAATAGATTACATGAATTCAATAAAGTAGTGAATCCTTTATTGAATTAAGATGTAACATTTTTATATTTATTAGTCCTTACCACTAAAAAGAAATTAAATACTAAAGAAAGCGCAATTAAACATAAACTCGAAACTGCAGCTGCTCCTAAAAATGCATCCTCATAATCAATCCATACATCTGTCGCCAGTGTTTTAAAACCGACTGGCGAAGCAAGTAATGCTACGGGTAATTCTTTTAACGTGGACAATATTACTAAGCCAAATCCTGCAATGATTGGGTTTAATAGCAGCGGAAGCTGCACTCTTGATAAATTTTTCCAGGTATTTGCACCAAGTGTTTTTGCTAAGGATTCTAAATTTTCATCTAATACTGAAATGCCAGCAAAAATTGAACGTAGAGATTGAGCCCCAAAAGTAATTAAATATGCGAAGATCATGACTGAGATGGTGCCATATAAAAATTCCAAAGGACCAAAATGCAAAGTAAAACGTACAGATGCCAGAACAATTACTAATCCTGGAATAGCAAACATGGAAGTAATAATTCCATTAATTATATTTGATAGAAAACCTGAATGTCTTTGAACATAATACGCAATTGGCACCATTGTGATTGTTGCAAAAATTCCTGTGACAACAGCTATAAAAAATGTATTCAATAGCGTACTCACTTGTTCAAATAATTCTTCACTTAACGAAAAACTACCTAATGTTGTAAATCCCACTTGCTCATAAATTGCTGCTTTGTATACCCATTCGATTAGAATAATTATCGGCACTATTAAAGATATTGATATGATAAATAAAGCGAAAGCCGCAGCAAAATACTTATATTTGTTAATATCAATAATTTTCGATTTACCACCAGGTGCGTCGAAGAACATGCTCTCTTTTGCAAAATATTTTCGTTCTATTAAAACAATTAAAATAGCTGCTATTGCCAGTATCATACTCAACATAAATGATGTAATTGGAGATGCTAGACGATTAGCATAAATATTTGTAGCAAGATTGGAATAACCTAATAGCTGCACTACACCAAAATCACCAATGACATAGAGTAACGTTAATACTGCTCCCGCCCATGCTGCATTTGATATTTGAGGCCATGTGATTTGATAAAAAATATTGAATATACCATGACCAAGCATGCGTGCGTTTTCTTCTGCATTTGTGCTCAGCATACTTAGTCGTGCTAGAGTAGGTAAATAGACATACGGAAAAGTAATTAATACCAAGGCGATAAAACATCCAAAGAATCCTTCGAAAGCCAAAATATTATTTAAGTTAAAAAAAGATAAGAATGAATATACTGTGCCTGATGGCCTAAAGGCAATGATGTATGTGGAAGCTATGATGAATGATGGTATTGCAAGAGGGAGCGGAATTAGTACTTGCAGGAGAGGTTTCAATGCGATATTTGTTCTTGCGATTAACCAAGCTAAAAATACACCTAAAAATAGTGATGTAGCTGTTACCGCAATGCCAAGCGTCATTGTATTGTAGAATGCATATGCGGTTTCAGAAAAATCTATTTTACTGCTTAAAGAATTGAAGTTAGTCAATAATTTAATCAAAATGTATATTATTGGCAATGAAAAAATAAATGAAATCAATAAGGCGATTGATGCAAGCGGATTAAATTGCGACTTCACATTTGTATATAGTGCATACATGCATAGTTCCTAATAATTAGAGTTTATTGATTGCTTTGTTGATCACATATGTTAAGCATTCAATTGACTCTTCACTGTCATTTAGACATTTTATATGAGTAAATTCTCTACCGCCTGCATCCATGAAGCTTTCTTTCCCTCTAATTGCGATCTCTTCAAGAGTTTCAAGGCAATCAACAACAAATGATGGCGATGCTACCATAACTCTTTTTTTATCAGACTTGCCTAAAGCAATGAGTTCTTTATCAGTAAAAGGTTGTAGCCATCCTGGTCCAATTCTTGATTGGAAAGTTATTTTCCATTTTTCGTCATGTATATTAAGTTTTTGTACTACTTTTTCTGTTGCTGTTGTCAAATTTGATTTATAACATTCAGCTGAAGCATCACAGACTTGATTGCAACAATCTTCTACGACCAGGCAATGTTTTTTACCGATCTCTGTTCTTCTTAATTGTGCTTTTGGTATGCCATGATAACTAAAAAGAATCATGTCGTATTCTTTGTTGATTTGTGATTTGATGTTTTTAGCCAAGGCGTCTATGTAAATGTCTTCGTGATAAAATGGTTTGATGTATGTTGCTTGCAGTTCTGGATATACTTCTTTGATATGTTTTTTAACATCTAGCTCGGTTGTCAATGTAGTTGCTCGTGCATTGTGAGGGTAAAGAGGGAGTACAATTACATGTGTTTCTCCTTGTTCTTTTAGCTGCATTATTGCTTGTCGAGTTGATGGATCTTGATAACGCATCGCAACCATTGTTGGCAATTTCATTGCTGCACTGAGTTTCTTTGCAATATTTTCAGTATTAATAAGAAGCGGAGAGCCTTCTTTTGTCCATATTTTTTCATACGCTTCTTTGGTGGCCTTGGGTCGAAAGGGGAGGATGAAGCATCTTAGAATAAATTGTTGTAAAGGCTTTGGAAGATCAATGACCAAGTCATCTGATAGGAACTCTCTTAAATATTCTCTAACATTTTTTTTCTTGAGATCTTTTGGAGAACCAAGATTTAATACTAAAATTGTAGTCATATTTCAGCCTTAATTTAGAAATACTAGCACCTTTTGAACATAAGTTCAAAAGGTGCTTATGAGAAATCGAGAAGAAAACTCATATGTAATTTTTAATAGGTTATAAATCAATTCCTGAACGTTTAATTAATGCCAAAGTTTCTGCTAGCTCAGAACCAAGTTTNTCNAAGNTNNCNATCTTAACTTTGTTCAAGAAAGCATCAAGCTTACCATCAATTGCACGTGCATTATTNGTTAACAAGTACTCATANGTAGCACCTGAGAAATACTTTTGTCCTGCATTAGATAGCAAGTATTCTACTAGTGCTTGNGCATTTGTAGAATTATNACTTGATTTCATAATGCTAGCTGTAGCTAATAGGATAGCTCCACCAATGTCTCCATCAGCAAAAGTATGATTCTCTGCTTTTAGAGTTGGATCGCCAGCTTTCACTTTAGCTAAGTAATAGTGATTCACAAGACCCATTTCTTGTTCACCNGCACCAGTTGCTTGCACAATTGATGTGTTGTTACCGTAATCCCATTTACCACCATTAGCTACAAATTCACTTAACCATCCTTCTGCTGCAGCATCACCGATTTCAAGCCGAAGCAATGTTAGCCAGTCTTGGAATGATGAGTTTTTTGCAGAAATAGCAGCTCGAGAAGCCCATTCTGGTTTACTCATGTCTACNACTGATGCAGGCAATGTAGTTGGGTCAACAGTGTTTGTGTTATATACAAGNACTCGTTGTCTAGCACTTATACCNACCCATGTATTTGCNGCACTNCNCATTGTTTGAGAAGTAATTGANCTNGGTAACGTAGCAAGTAATNCCTTNTCNCCTAGATANCCNACTGGNCCNGGTGATTGAGANATGAAAACATCAGCAGGTGTTTTATCACCTTCTTCAGCTAACAATAGACCCATATCTGTAGANCCACCATACTTCGCTTCGACTGGTACGCCAGTATCTGCAGTAAATTGTTCCAAAATAGGAGCAATTAATTTTTCCTTACGACCGGAATATACAACCAGTGTTTTTGAAGTATCAACTTGTTCAAGAGCTGTCTTAGCAGTCNTATCAGTGCTTGCAGTGCTCNCACTATCACTATCNTCACTACATGCACTAAATAGTGCACCGAATAGTGCAAATGCACCTACAGCGACAATGTAAGATAGCTTTTTTGAANTAAATNTAGAAGTTACACCATTCATTTTTTTGTCCCCTTACTTAATATTATTATTAGTAATAGCTAATATTTCAATTAGTTACTACTAACTTATTCGATCTTTTATACTATTATAATGAAATAGGTGCAACTATTATAATAGTAATTTATAGACTTTTTTATTATTTAAGTTAATGAAGATATGAAAGTTATTTTTTTGTAAACACGACTGTAGGCGGACCTGTGTATACAATGCCTACTTTGTTGCCTATTTTATAAATNGGTTCATGTAAAACTCTTACACGAATGGACTGCTTTGATTCATTATCGAGNGTATACATAGTATCNTGTCCNTAATACTCAATATTTTGTATTTNCCATGATCCATAAGCTAGTAAATCTAAATTCTCAGGTCGTATCATCACNTTGACAGAGCCAGTTTCTTTTTTACTCAAAGGGATTTCACCTATAGCAGTTGACGCAATTTTATTTTTTGCCTGNCCTTTTATGAGATTTGCTTGGCCAAGAAATCCGGCAATCCATGTGGAATTTGGCTGTCTATAGATATTTGTTGGCGTATCAAATTGTAGAATTTTACCATTATTCATAATACAGATTTTATCACCAAAGACAAANGCTTCTTCTTGGTCATGAGTAACAAANATAGTGGTTAANGAAATTTTATCTAATATCTTCCTAAGATCTGCTCGTAACGCTGTNCGNAAAGATGCATCAATGTTTGCAAATGGCTCATCTAACAGTAGTATTTCTGGTTTTGGAGCTAATGCTCTNGCAAGTGCAATTCGTTGNGCTTCACCGCCTGACAGAGTGTGNGGATGTCTTTTTTTCATATGNCTTAATTCNACAAGATCTAAGACTTCTGCAACTCTTTCATCGCTAAATTTTNTCTTTTTGATACCGAATTTAACATTGTCCTCAATAGTTAAGTGGGGGAAAAGCATTGCCTGCTGGAAAACCATTCCAATTTTTCTATTTTCTATATTTACAAACATATTTTTACTGCTTATTGCTTCTCCGTTCATATAAATATTGCCATTCTTTGGNCTTTCTAAACCAGCAATTAATTTTAAGAGTGTTGTCTTTCCAGAACCNCTTGGNCCTACGATTGAAAGAATATCTCCTTTATCAATAGATAACGAAATTTTATCTAAGATTGCTTTATCATAGTTAAATGAAATGTTTTTTAATCGTAAATGGGAACTATCGCTACGTAATTTTAGCTTGGTAGAGTTTTTGTTTTTCTTTGTTCTAAAAATCATTTTATATTTTTAATCCAAATTTTCTTTGCTATATCCACTCCAATGACTGTATTTTTGCCAGCAACGGAGATGCTTATTGTGCCAACGAATTGCGTTTTCTTTACNAGCTTAATNGTTGCATCTGGAAACAATTGAATTTCTTGGAAAAATTGTAATAGTTTTTCATCTTCTTCAAACACTCTTTCTACTAATGCAGACTGACCCTCGTCCATATCAAGAATAGTTTCTCGTGAAAGTTTTAGACTTTTAGAAATACCTGGAATTGGATATCCGAACGGAGATCGCATTGGATTATTCAAGAGTTTCACAATTAGTGGAGTAGTTACTTCAGAGAATGCATGTTCAAATAAATGTGCTTCTTCATATGCGCGCCACCATTCAAGGNTGAATTTGTTTACTAACAAACACTCTGCAATCCTATGNCTTCGCACCATTTGCGTTGCTCGAATTAACCCTGTNTTNGTTANNGTNACATTCTTTTTCTTATCTATNAGAATGAGTCTATCTCGCTTTAATCGAGCAAGCATACCACTGACTGAAGCAGCTCTAATACCAAGTCTTTCAGAAATACGAGCGGCTTTAGCTTCCTCGTTTTCATCATTTGTAATTCGATATATTGTTGTCAATGCATCATCTGATGCAACGTTTGTNACTTGTTTTGGCATCTTTACTCCAATAACACTTATNTCAACANGAACTATATTTTATTATAGTATGCACTAATAGAAAAGTTATGAAAAAAAATAATTTTTATTTGCACATACTAAATTTTATGGTTACTTATTCCTAATATTGTATAAATGGCAACATTTTTTGTTTTTGAACATGGGGATATGCGTATGAGCTTATTTCGCTTATACTAAAAATCACATTAATTCAATATTTTAATTGGAGCTACAAATGAGAGAAGTTGTTGTTGTAGATAGTATCAGAACTGGATTAGGNAANTCTTTTAAAGGGGCACTGAATGCAACTAGGCCAGATGATATGCTTGCCCATGTTATAAAAGAAATGATTAATCGTCATCCTAATATTCCTCTTGACGAAATAGATGATGTTGTGATGGGCTGTGCATTTCCAGAAGGAGCGCAAGGATTAAATATTGCTCGAATAGCCGCAATGCTAGCTGGACTACCAGTAACAGTACCAGGNCAAACTATAAATAGATTTTGTTCCTCGGGCTCACAAGCAATTACTGCTGCAGCAAACCAAATTATTAGTGGTGGACAAGACATTATTTTTGCAGGTGGCGTTGAAACAATTACAATGATTGATGATGGCAGTAGAAACACAAATCATATGGTGAATCCTGCAGTGAAAGAGAATTTTCCCGCTCTGTATTGGATTATGGGGCGTACAGCTGAAGTCGTTGCAGATAGATATGATATTTCTAGACAACAACAAGATGAGTATGCTTTGATGAGTCAAGAAAGAACTGCATTAGCGCAAACAAATGGTTTATTTGCAGATGAAATTGTTCCTATGAGTGTTACAAAAAANNTTATTCCAAAAGANGCCGATCCATATTCTGAGGATTTAATTCTTGATGTTGATGAATGCAANAGGCCAGACACAACAATTGATGGACTTGCAGATTTACCTTCCGTCTTCACAAAGGATGGCTCGGGTAGTGTAACAGCTGGNAATTCCTCTCAATTTTCAGATGGAGCCTCTGTCACTGTTCTCATGTCTGCAGACAAAGCGAAAGAATTAAATATTGAACCTTTAGGAATCTATAGAGGAACATATGTAACAGGCCTTGAGCCAGACGAAATGGGCTTAGGTCCTTTGAAAGCGGTTCCAAAATTATTAGAATTACATGGCAAAAGTGTTGATGACATTGATTTATGGGAATTAAATGAAGCCTTTGCAGTGCAAGTAGTACATTGCGCAAATGAACTAGGCATTGATTTCAATAAATTAAATGTTAATGGCGGAGCAATTTCTGTTGGCCATCCATATGGAGTAACAGGCTCAAGAGTTACTGGACACTTATTAAGAGAATTAAAACGTCAAGAAAAAAGATGGGGCGTAGTAACAATGTGCGTGGGTGGCGGCCAAGGTTTTGCATCTTTATTTGAGGCAAATATTTAATTCAGTATGTGGGAAAAGCATGAAAGAAAAAAATAGAACATTATCTGAACATGAATCAAAAGAGCTTCTGCAAAATCATGGTATTAATTTTGCAGAAGAAATTGAAGCACAAGACATTGATGCAGCTGTTGAAGCAGCGGAACAAATTGGCTACCCAGTTGTATTAAAAATAAATGGCGATGCGATTGCACATAAAACAGAACGTAATCTTGTTAGACTTGGCTTGCCTCATGCAGAGGCAGTTAGAGGTGCTGCAGAAGGATTAATGAATGAGATTTCAGATGAAGATGGTGCTGTTACGTTGCTTGTCGCAGAGATGGTCCAAGGCAATAGAGAATTAATNATTGGTTTTTCTGTNGATGATCAATTTGGCCCACTAGTATTAATCGGACTAGGTGGNATTTTAACNGAAGCATTAAATGATGTTGTNTTTGCATCTGCGCCAGTTAATTTGAATCAAGCAAAAAGAATGATTCATTCACTAAATTCGGCACATCTTATTCAAGAGGAATTTAGAGGCGAGCCTGCTACTGACATTGATCAATTAGCACAGNCGATTGTTGATGTCAGTAGTTTTTTTCAATCTAATGAATCTATAGTTAGCATTGACATCAATCCTGTTATTATTTCCGAAGGTCAGCCAATAGGCGTTGATGCGCTNGTTGAAGTTGGACAACCATACNATCTGAACAATAATAGTCCTATGCCTNATANAAAGCAATTAAAAGAAAAATTTGACCCTTTATTTAATCCCAANGGCATAGCAGTTGTTGGNGTATCATCACATCCTGGTAGGTTTGGTTCAGTTGCNTTGCATAATATTTTAAGATATGGCTATCAAGGCAAAGTTTTTCCAGTAAACAGAGATGGTGCAACTGTCTTTGGGCTNCAATCATATAAAGATATTGATGATATTCCAGATAATCAAGCAGAATTGGCATTTATNGCTACTCCACCACAACATAATGAAGATATTTTAAAAAAGGCACANGCTAAAGGAGTAAAAGCTGCATTTGTAGCAGCTGGTGGATACTCTGAGGCTGATGAACAAGGCAAGAAACTTGAAGATCAGTTAGTTNAAACTGCCAATAAGCTNAATATGACTATTGCAGGNCCTAATGGTCAGGGGATCATTTCAACTGCTTCTAATNTNTGNGCACAAATNGCTGCGCCATACCCACCGTCAGGAAGAATNTCCCTAGTGAGCCAAAGTGGNAACGTGCTNTCTTCTTTAATGAACCATGCTATTAGAACTAATATTGGNGTCAATAAAGCAATATCTGCAGGAAACAGTGCTCAAACAAAAATTACAGATTATTTAAATTATTTTGCAACAGATGATTCCACTGATGTTGTAGTTGCTTACTTAGAAGGTGTAGATAATGGTCAGGAATTTATAAATGTAATCAATCATTTTACTTCAAAAAAACCACTTATATTAATTAAGGGAGGCATAGCTAACGAAGGAATCCAAGCGGCCTCAAGTCATACNGGCTCAATGGCCACTGATAATATAGTCTTTCAAGGAATTTGTAATCAATATGGAGTTATTCAGGCTCCGTCCATCGGAGATGGATTTGTTTGGGCAGCTACCTTTGCGACTCAACCAATGTTAAAAGGTGACAATGTTGTCATTTTTACAACTGCTGGTGGCTGGGGNGTATTAGCAGCAGATGCAATATCAGGNACAGATTTAAATTTGACTGATCTGCCAAAAGAGATTATTGACTCTATAAATGAGTTAGTTCCTTCNAGATGGAGCAAATCTAATCCAATTGATCTTGCAGGAGGGGAGACTAGAGATACTATACCTCAAGTCATGGATATAGTGGCTAGTCATTCTAATATTGATGCAATTATACATCTTGGTATAGGGATTCAGTCTGCTCAAGCATATGCATTTCAATCAGGTAAATTTTATGATGATAAAGAATTAGAACTGGATAGATTAGTTGAATTTCATCAAAAACAAGATGAAAGATATGCCCTAGCTGCCATAGAGAGTTCAAAAAAATANGATATTCCAATTTTAACAGCTACAGAACTAGTTAATAGCGATCGACATTATGGTAATCCTGGACCTACAACAATCAAAAAAAATGGTAAAGTATGTTATGCNAGTGCACATAGAGCAGTGAAAGCCTTAGAAACACTGAATCAATACAGAAAGTATGTTCAATAGTAAATATATACGTCGGAGAAAATAATGCCTGCAAATAAAAATATTAAAATAGACATGAATGATGCTGTTGCGATCATTACTTTGAATCGCCCAAAATCTTTAAATGCTTTGTCAATGGAATTAATTGANGAGTTTTTTGTAGCTATTCAACAATTAGAAAAAGATGACNAAATTTTTGTTGTAATAGTTACAGGTGCAAATAGAGNTGATGGTCGCCCATGTTTTTGTGCAGGTGCTGATATTAAAGANAGAAAGATGTCAAATTCTCCNAAAGGTGAGCCGCTTGAACATACTTTAGATGGCCTTAGAGATTATGCCAATGAAATGTCACCAGANCATCAATCAAGATATAACGAAGTCTTTTCTTATCTTGCTAATATGAGCACGCCTACCATAGCAGCTGTAGATGGCATTTGTACGACTGGTGGACTTGAACTTATTTTATCCTGCGATATAAGATTTGTTGGCGAAGCAGTTCAGATAAGTGATTGGCATACAAAAAACTTACAAGCTATTGGTGGNGCCGGNGTNACTACNNGATTNCCAAAGCTNATCAATGCAGCTAANGCAAAAGAAATACTTTGGTCAGGTAGAATTGTNGATGCTAATGAAGCTGTNGATATAGGCTTAGCAAATCAAAAATTTGATTCAAATGAACTTCTAGCGGAATCAATAAAGTTTGCTGAACAAATAGCACAGATGTCGCCGTATGCAATCAGTGCATCAAAAGCAGTTATNAACAAAGCTAATGAACAAAGTGCTCAAGAAAATATTCGNCTTGCNCAAGTTTGGTCNGCTTTNATTGCTGCACAAAAAGAAGCAAATGATTCATCTCCACCATCNCATCCNCTTGGNAAATAAAATTATTTAGAACGTATCTCTAACAATGGCATAGTATAGAATAGCTCCAATTATGNCAGCNATACCTACGTANCAAATGANNGCTTTAANAGGATCATCAGGGAAAATNGATAATATAATCATATGTTTCAGTATAATGAAAGTTAATAATAAGGAGNAGANANCTGAATAANAAATCTATCNATNANGAAANTGCNGTTGCNTGGTTTAATGAAAATAATNTNGATTTTCATNAGTGGTCAANTGATGCNAANGNNCAATATGNATGGCATCAACACAACTATCACAAAGTACTTTTTTGTATTCAGGGTTCNATNNANTTTTATATNNATGNTGATANNTATACATTNAAAGCAGGAGATCGNNTAGANTTACCTNNNTNTACTTTACATAAAGCNATNGTTCTTGATACNGGNGNAACATGTATTGAAGGNGCNTTTAGAACAATCAAAAATTCNGNANTNNAANTATCTCAATACANNTAATANTTTNTATTAATCAATTTTTNNAATTAANGGATTTGTAATAACTATGANAATNGCTATGANNATAGTNAGAATNGCACAAAGACCNAATACTGCCTGTACNCCAATGATTTCAGCTAAAATACCNAACAAAAATGCNCCAATAAGNAATANGCTCCATTGGGTCATATATACACTGAGNACNCNNCCNCGATATTCATCNTTNACGTATGCTTGTACTAATACTTGAGAAAGCCCAATTCTTCCTGCACTGCCTATTCCAATAANAATCATGGCTAANCATGCAAGGANAAANGTTGGNGCTAATGCAAGCAAACCTAAGCCAACAGCNTGNACTATATTATANAAAATGAATAACATNCCTCTNTTTTTGTCTTGNGTTGTAGCTGCTATNACCATNGAACCAATAAATGATCCAATGCCACCAACCGCCATAATCGTACCAAGTTTTCCAGCTCCNCCGTCAAAGAGATCNGCAACATATCCTGGCAAAAGATTTAAATAGGGCATAACAACTACAGTAACTAGAACATTAGTAATTAAAACTAATTTAAGAATTTTATCTTGATTGAGGTATATGAATGTATCACGAATATCATTNATTGNNTCTTTNAAAGAATTNCTACTATCTTGTNNATCCAGTNTTTTGTTTAATTTCAACAAANGGGGTNAGTGCAATAGCAATAAAGCCNCTAAAAAATAATCCAGCATTAAGCCAATATCCTAAATCTGGNCCATATGCAGCAGTNGCCCATCCACCAATTGTNGGNGCAATNAGTCNCATCATTTGCATACCAGCNCCATTNAGAATAACAGCATTTGTTAGATCTTTTTTTGGNACAATATGAGGAATCATAGCTGCTCTAGCTGGCATCGAAATTGAAATTGANGCACCNCTGATGACCGCACTCACTGCAAGTATTTCAACAGTTAATGCATCTTGGACTACGAATATGCCCAACGCAGTCACATTNANTGCNCTAATAATATGTCCAATTTGAACAATATTTTTTTTGGAAAATCTGTCAGCTAATACNCCACCAAATATAGAAAGTGTGAGNANNGGTATNGATTGAATNAGAGANAGNAGCCCAAGCATAGCATATGAGCCNGTGATAACATAAACNAGATAACCACGCAAAAGCTGTTGCAATTGCATNCCTCCACCATTACCAACAGTCGACAACAGGAACCATCTATAATTTTTTACTGATAATGCACCAAAGCTGCTTCGAAATTGTGTAAATTGCTGAGTAGTCATTAACTAATTATACAGTGTACTTAGCTAAGAAGTTCAGGTAAAAATGTTAATTTGCAATTATCAAATTTGTATGAAGCCCCTCATGGCCAGGAATTGTACAAATTAGATTATCAATGCCATCATTGGATGCCAGTATGCGCAAGACAATTTCACCAAAATTGTTCTTATATTGATATAGGGAATTAAATGGATTTGAGAGAATAAATGAATGATCTGACCCAGCACTATTAGCTAAAACGAGATCAACAACCTCACCTGGCTGCAATGCTAGTTCATTTAAGTCATAGCCAACAGTGAATATGTTTGCAACAACAACTCTATCTGGCTGTACATTTGCAAGATCAGTTATGGTTCGTTGAGGTGTTTCATGCATATGATTACCCAAAACACCTCCAGCAATTGTCACAAAGAGCACAAATGAAAATGCTTTGGTATTATGGTGATTGATAATTTTATTTATTACATTCATACTTTTTATTTTAGCAACAACATATTTTTAAATATATATTTGTTCAACATAAATTAAGTGAGCATATGTAATTTGTGATATAAATATATCTTGTATGGTAAAAATGATTGAAGGAAAACATGGATTTGAAATTATCACATTATGCAATAGCAGTACATGATTTAGATGCTGCAGTAGAAACATATAAAAATTTTTTTGGATTAAAGGAAGCTGGTCAAATTCACAATGAGTGGGGTGGGTTTGATGCTGTTGAGCTAGGCTACAGTGGCGAACGAACACTTTTATTAATGAGTCCAACAGATCCAAACAATAATATATCAAAACAAATGAAGCTTCGTTCTACTAATGCAAATCCACACGGTGAAGGCTTTCATGTGGCTGTCTTCCAGTCCGATGATCCTAGAGCAGCCGGTCAAGAAGTTGAAAAAAATGGCGCTAAAGTTATCGATAGTGGTACAGATTATATTATTGTACACCCTATGGCAACACATTTTGTTTTGTGGGAAATTCAACCAACTAGGCAACCGCATGACCCAGGTATTGATTTTAAATTCTCACATATCGGCATTGCAGTTAACGATTTAGAAGCTGCAACAAAAACTTATACTTCAATTTTTCCACTGGTTCAAGAGCCGGCAATATGGGCAAGTGAAGAAGGCAAATTTAAAGTAGCGCCCGTCAGTCTTGATGGTCGACAAGTAACAACTTTGATCGAACCACAAGCCGATGATGCACCGGTGAAGAGATTAATGCAATCACGAACAGATGAATTTAATCCACATGGCGAAGGATTTTATATGGCTATTTGGACTTCTAAAGATCCTGCAGCTCTTGCTGAAAAAGTGAGTAATGCTGGTGGAAAAGTTATTCCTACTGGAGATCCAAGTGGCAGGTTTTTAATCCATCCATCTTCAACTCATGGAATTTTAATGGAAATAGCTCCAGAAAAAGAATAAGGCAAATAATTAAGCGTTGCCGAGTATTGTTTTAACTGATATTTCTATTGCAACTCGATCAGGATTTTCTGATGGTTGTTCATATCGCAATGTATAAGCATCTGTAGCATGTTTAATACTCTCTTCGTCATATTTGATCGTTGCAGTACCTATAAAACTCAGCCATTTATTCTCACGTATTTGAGATAGCGACACGTGATCATTTTGCTTAATATTTTTAACTTTCTTGGAGTTCTTTTGACTAATTATACGAATTTTAGTATCTGCCATATTAAAATGAAACCCTACAACAGCTGTATGTATATTGTTGGTTTCATCTATAGAATTAAGTGCACCAAATGCACGAGTTGATAAAAAATCTTCAATCGAATCTGGTAAATTATCTAATGCGTATGCCATAATTTTTTCCTACCTCTTAATTTAATTGTTTAAAACTAAATGAAATTATTTTAACTATATTTTTTCTATGTTATTCTTAATTGAATACGTTAAGGAATTCACTATTTCAAAATCAATTATACCCGCAGAATCCATGTCTTTTGCCGAATCAAGCAATTATTTTTTTAAACAAGCCGCTAAACTCTTAGAGCTTTCAGAAGACACTATTGCTTTATTAAGTCAACCGTATAGAGAATTGCATGTGCAAGTGCCAATTAAAATGCAAAACAATCAAACAAAAGTTTTTCAGGGTTATCGCGTACAACATAGTGGTGCTCGAGGCCCATATAAAGGTGGAATTCGATTTCATCCAGAAGTTGACTTAGATGAAGTTCGTGCATTGGCTCAATTAATGACATGGAAAACTGCGTTAGTGAATGTGCCATTTGGTGGTGCCAAGGGTGGGGTATCTATTGATCCATCAGCTTTGTCTGAATCTGAAATTGAAGATATTTCTAGGACATATTTTCGAAATATTTCTCATATTTTAGGAGTAAAACGTGATGTACCTGCACCTGACATGGGAACAAATGAACAGACAATGGCTTGGATGATGGATGCGTATGGAGCAAAATATGGTCATTCACCTGGTATTGTTACAGGTAAACCGATTGCACTTGGTGGCTCTGAAGGGCGAACAGCAGCAACGGGTTATGGAGTTGTGATTGTTTTAAAACATTATTTTCAACATACAAGTCAAGATCTTAATAATCAGTCAGTAGCCATTCAAGGATTTGGTAATGTTGGCATGTATGCTGCAAAATATTTATCAGATCTTGGATGTAAAGTTGTGGCCGTATCTGATGTAAGCGCTACCGTATATAACGAAAATGGCTTAGATGTTCAATCATTAGAAAATCACATAGCAGATGGTAGCTTGCTTAAAGACTGTAGTGAAAAAAATATTTTAGACAGAGATGCAGTGCTTTCGCTCAATTGCGATATATTAATTCCTGCGGCAATTGGTGGAGTCATTAATTCTAGCAACTGGGAATCTATTCAAGCCTCTGTAATCGTTGAAGCAGCCAATGCACCAATAACTCCATTTGCTGATTACCATTTGCATAATCGAGGGGCGGTGATTTTGCCAGATATTTTAGCGAACGCTGGAGGAGTAATAGTATCATATTTTGAATGGACGCAAAATATTCAACAACATTGGTGGTCATTAGAAGAAGTGAATCAAGAGCTTGAAAAAATGCTTAACGATGCAGCAAATGAGTGTTTTGTTATTCAAAAAGATAAAAATGTTAGCTTGCGTGAAGCAGCATACTTTATTGGCGTGCAGAGAGTCATTGAAGCATTAGAACTAAGAGGCTTTATATAGCCTAATTAGTGAATATATCCAAGATTGTTCCTAGTTTTCCACTGCCATCAGCTTTATACAAATCTGTGTATCCACATTCATTACAAGATACAGTAATAAACTTTTTATTCTGTAAATTGAGAAAACGAGAAAGACCTGATCCAGTAGTTCTGATTTCTCCTGTAGTATATTCGGTATTTGGACAATTTTTACACGTGTAAGTTTGCTTATCCATTTTTTACTCCTTAATGGAGGCGACGATGGGAATCGAACCCATGATCGTCCTTTTGCAGAGGACTGCCTTACCACTTGGCCACGTCGCCATCTAAATGGAGCGTGAGATGGGGCTCAAACCCACGACCTTCTCGTTGGCAACGAGACGCTCTATCAACTGAGCTACTCACGCATCATTAGGACAGTCAATATACTATTATGTCAGGAATAATTAATAAAGCAAATGCACATTTATTTTTTTTGGTGCCCAGAGTGAGACTCGAACTCACACGCCCTTACGAGCACTGCCCCCTCAAGACAGCGTGTCTGCCAATTCCACCACCTGGGCTTTTATTGGCAGGAGTGGAGGGAATCGAACCCCCGGCCTATGGTTTTGGAGACCACCGCTCTACCTAACTGAGCTACACTCCTGCGTAGAGCCTAGTCTAACAATTACTCGAGTAAAGTGATAGTTAAACAATTCTTTTTTTAATATTGGTGCAATAAATAATTTATTTAACAGAGTAAATCCCTTATTTTATCCCTTATTGATGTATTTTTTTCTTATCAAATTCTTAATAAACTTATCTTGATTATATAGGAATCAATGCGTATCAATGAATAGAAATAGACATTAGATGCAATCAATATCTTACATATGTTTTTAAGAAAAAATAAACAACTATTGAAAAAGTAGTATTCCAAGAAAGGAATTATTCATGCCAGTCCTCTTTGCCACTTTCAGGAAAGTTAAGTCCCTTTACCCGAAGCTAAGTAACGGTGATACCTTCAGCACAATGTTCCACCGAATTGCACTCTGTCTCACTATCTCTCTTCTCATCGCTGCATGCGGCAGCGACAACACGGCAGAACCCATGTTCGAAGGAAGCGCAAATGAGCAACCAGGCCCCGGATCCGCTCCGGAGTCCCGGGCAGCCGACAACCCGCGTCCGTCGCTGCCGATCGGACTTGGCGCTGCAGGCCCGGACGCTGACGACTCCCCACCGGCGTTCTTCGACGATCGGATCATCGCTGCAGACCTGTGGGGTGCTGAGTTGGCGATCCTGTCCGCTGGAATGGGGTTCGACGGGGTGATCGGCCTCCCCGACACGAGTCTCGAGACCGTCCGTGCCGCCGGAGGCTCCTACTACTTGCCCGAGTGCGCCGACAACCCGATCATCAGCGGGGCAACGGCGGCAGGGATCAACGCCTTCTACCGAGGCACGGCCGACGACTCGCCCGACTACGACGACGGTCTCCCGGTGGTGTTCACCTGGCCCGTGCTAGGTTCGACGGTGCATCCGGAGGACTTCCTGTTCACCCTGACCAACGGTGACCAGGTCGTGCCGAACTTCGCCGGCCTCGCGCCGAACTGGGAGCTCAACGAGCGCAACACGGTGGTTGTCTTTGGCGACTTCGGCAACCGAGGTGCGCCCGGAGAGGCCGACGCAGTCTACCCGGCTAAGCTCGAGATCGTGGATGACGGTACCCCGTTGCGCTTCCTCGGGCCCAATGGCGAAGAGAGCGGCGTCGGACTCACCTGGGAAGCTGAGGGCGCCACGGGCTACGGCACCGGGCCGCAACTCGTCGGGGCCAAGCTCAACCATGTCGGCGATGCGCCGGCTGGCGAAGGTGGCGTGCCTCTCTTCGAACAGGGGCTGTTGCCCAACGACGAATTCGCGCTCTACGGCGGCGGTAACTTCCGCTTGCGCATGCTCACCTCGGGTGGCTTCACTCCGACTGGGATCACCGGGCTCACCCCCGACGCCTACGAACGCCACTTCCGGGTGCATGCGACCGCAGAGAACGGTTCGACCGTCCTGCTCTCCGAGGTCGGTGTCGACTACGAGGTCGCCGGGGGCACGCTGCGAGTCCTTGGTCTCGCGGACCTTGGCCATCCACTCGGAGACGGTGTTGCCTACAACGACTGCTACGCCGAGGACGTCGACAACCAGATCGATATCATCCTGGAAGGTGACGATGCCGCTGCACGCTCGATCACCCACGTCGAGGTTCCATCGAGCGGCGACTATCTACCGCTCTACAATCCCGGAGGTCCCGGCCCGGAGCCGTTCCCAGGGGTGCGCTACAGCGAGCCGAGCCTACATGACCTCGAACCAGTCGTCATCGCCCTCGATGATCCACTCCGAGTGAGCAACGCCCCGTAGTTCGCCCGGAGGTGACTCCCCGTTCCGCCGCTAGGAAACGCTAGGGCTTATTACCCTCTTTGCCCCTTTTTTCAAGATACTTCATTAAATCATTTACAACTTTTATAAATAGACTAATGCAATCTTAATCTCAACTAAGGTTGAAGATTGTTTAGCTATCTTAGAAGATTAGTTCTGAAGGGATGTTGAAATGCACATACATAATCTTTATGAAGATGATAACGGCGAATCACATTTTAGAGATATTGAAATCGAATGGGCAGAAGATAGAAGTTATGGTCAGTTGTCAGAAACATTACCAGCTAATGGGATGATCTGTCGACGTACGAGCGGAGATTATGACTTAGATTGGCATAATGCCCCGAGACGACAATATATTATTAACCTAGATGCAGCGGTCAAAATAACAGCAAGTGACGGAGAAGCACGTATTATTCAGGCAGGAGAAATATTTTTAGTAGAAGATGTTCATGGTAAAGGACATCGGTCTGCTGCAGTCGATGGAAAAGAAAGACACTCTTTATTCATTCCTGTTGAATAATAAGTAGCAACTATATTATTTGCTGCAATGTATCATTGTTGTGAAATTTTGTAATTACCATCAAGGAGTTTCGTCTCTACTTTCTTTAAGAAAATCCTCAACATCGCCAATAATTTCAGTACTTGAAGGCAAGGGGATTTCTGCGTCTTCATTTGAAGTAAATTGATCTTGTAATACTATATTTGATTTATCATATTCAGATTCCAAATCTTGAATATAAGAAGTAGATTCTGGAGATGATTTCAGGGCAGTCTCAACCTGCTCAATGAAGTTTGTTTTTTTCAAATCTAATTTACTCAATGGAGTTTTTGTATTAAATGCCATATCTATTTTTTTAACAATTGATTCAATCACGTTGGGGTTTGTGCCAAAGCTTAAATAATGGGGCATTAATGCCCACAAACTTGCATTATCAATATTTTTTTCTCGAACCATTAAATTGATAATTCCAGTGATGCCAGTAGGCCCTTGGTATCGGTATGAAGGTGCCTTCAGGTCAAAAAGTTTCTCAAACTTACTGTCAGATGCAGAAAGATTGAGAATAACTGGGCGTGTATGAGGTATCGCTGCTGGTTGAGCACCAAACGTTAAAGTTGTTGTGCAATTAAATAAATCTATGGTTTCAATAATCACTTCTGTAAACGTTTTCCATTTTAGATTTGGTTCAGACGCAGCTAGTAAAATAAAGTCTCTATCTGTATTAGGAGGTTGTGCATGATAAATTGTCGGAACAGGCCATTCAATAGCTCGCTTGTCATTTTTCAATTTAACTTGCGGTCGAGTCATTGAATAGTCATAAAAAGGATCCGGATCTATCTCAATAATTGGCTTTGCTTTCCATGCATCAATCAAATATTCTATTGATGCAGCGGCAGCGCCAGTGGTATCACTGAATCCCTTAAAAGAAGCCAAGAAAACAGCATTTTTTGTAGGCTTAATTTCATCTAAAAGTTTAATTGAATCATGCATTTGCTATCACCAATCCATACAATTCTACACTATCATTGATTTTGTATTCGATACAGTTTAATAATAATTTATATTTTCCGAATTTCTTTTATTCCAATTATTATTAATACTATTATTATAATTCCACTCAAAATAAAAGTTACTTGACTTGTAAAAACAATATTTAATAAGTCATTAAATTGATCTCCAAATAAAAATATTGTTAATGCAACAGAAAAAAAACGTATGCTTCGACCAATTATTGATGCCACTACAAATTTTTTCAGATCATATTGTAGTATTCCTGCTGAAATAGAAAATACCTTATAAGGAATAGGTGTGATGCCTGCAAGAATTATTGCGTAAAATCCATATCGATCAAAAAGGNTTTCCAATTTTTCTGATGGTTTAATTTTAAATATTGCTAAAGCTTTTATTCCAAAATANGCACCTAATTGGTGTCCNATTACACCACCTAATACAGANCCAATAACTACTAATAGACCTAAAAATAATGCTTGATCATTNTTTAATAATGCGAGCGGGATCAATAAAANATCNGGNGGTATTGGAAAAAANAACGACTCNGCAATAGCAATTATAATTAANAGCCANATAGCAAAATTGCTATCNGCAGCTTGTTCAATNAGTAANGTNAATTCTTCCATAATTTNTTTCTTGGCTGGGGACCGAGGATTCGAACCCCGACCTACTGAACCAGAATCAGCTGTCCTACCATTAGACGAGTCCCCAAATAAGTACGAAATATTTTTCTTGTAATAATAATAATTAGCTTAACTTTTGAACANCAGTATGTAACCTTTGAATAATTTTATTTTTCCCTACAATCTCCATTGTCTCAAATAGGGGAGGAGATACTTTTTGTCCAGTTATTANAATTCTTGTTAACATAAATAATTTTCCAGGCTTCACTTCTNCATTGCTTGCNAGATTTCTCATAACNTNTTCAATTTCAANGGTTGTCCATTTTGATTCTTCAATTTGNTCAAGATGGTTGCAAAGNANNANTAATACTTCTTNNCTTTTTTGNTGATTTTTTTCAATNAGATTTTTTTCTATCAANTGATCTTCAGCAACTTTAAATTCATTNACAAAAATNAATCCTGCAAGATCNGTAATATCACAAATTGAAGATATTCTTTCTTGGACAATAGGNGNGAGTNCNTCAACTGTTTTCATGTTAATCGTTTCATCTTGTAGNTCNNTAGTCAGNTGTTTATGTAATTTTTNAGCTAANTTTGAAGNATTCATTTCNCTTATATAAANACCATTTAGCCAATCTAATTTGNCTTGATCAAANGTNGCAGGATTTGGAAGTAGATCTTTTATATCAAAAAATTNNATTAATTCATCAACGCNAATAATGTTNGTTTTGTCATCCAATGCCCATCCAGTCATGGCAAGATAATTCATTATTGCTTCAGNAAGGTAGCCTTCATTTTGATATTCAAGCACTGATCGAGCGCCATGNCNTTTTGATAATTTNCCNCCATCAGGNCCTAAAATTACAGGNGTATGNACGTAAATNGGCCTATCCCAACCCAANCCNTCTATTATTGCAACATGCTTGGGNGTAGAAGGAATCCATTCNTCTCCTCTAGTGACATGNGTGATTTTCATGAGATGATCATCAACAATATGTGCAAAATGATATGTAGGATANCCATCAGANTTTATTAAAATTAANTCATCAAGAGTATGATTTGGTACAGTAATTTCTCCTCGAATAAGATCTTCAAATGATGTATTNCCTTCTGTAGGCATTTTATATCTNACNACANAGGGCNNACCTTTTTTTAATTTTTCATTTNTCTCTTCTTCAGANAAATGNCTGCCNCGNCCATCATAACGTGGNGGCAATCCTTTTTGTTTTTGNTCTTCTCGAATTAATTTTAATTCTTCAGGAGATTCAAANGCATAATATGCATTNCCTGATTTCAGTAATTGATCNGAGTATTNTTTATATANATCTAATCTTTNAGATTGAATATATGGNCCAAAATCTCCNTTTTTTATTGGACCNTCATCCCAATCAATNNCNAAATATTCTAATGATTTNAAAATTCTATCTTGGCTNCCAGGAACCTCTCTAGCTTGATCTGTGTCTTCAATTCTTACAATAAACTGNCCATTCATTTTTCTAGCATANAACCATGACCATATAGCTGTTCTGATATTGCCAAGATGNGGATCGCCTGTAGGGCTGGGAGCATAGCGNAGTCTGACCATATTTATATCCAATNTAATTTTTATGNATTAGTTTCTAAATACTCAATCAGCTCAATCATATCTTGCGGTAAATCAGATGTAAACTCTTTCCATTCNTCTGTCGAAGGAATTTTGACACCCAGCATTTTAGAATGNAANGCTTGNCTTTGTATTTGATCAACNGGNANNCCATATAATTTATCACCAATNATCGGATANCCNATNGCTGCNANATGCACNCTNATTTGATGCGTTCTTCCAGTTTTAATTTTTACTTCTAANAGAGAATATTTATTATTATAATTTTTAATAACTTNATAACTTGTTTCTGCNGATAATCCATCTTCTACAACAGCTTGCTTCCCTGTATTNGCAGGATCNTTNCCAATTGGCGCTTCAATGATNCCTTCATTAGGAGTNGGGCAACCCTTNACAACTGCATGATAAATTTTNAATGTNTCTCTNTTTTTCCATTGATCTTTTAAAATATTTTGAGCAAGNCGATTTTTTGCAAANACCATTACTCCACTTGTATCTCTATCTANNCTATGAACAACTCCAGATAAATTTGTATTACCAATATCAATAACNGAGGGATATCTTTGTCTCATTATATTTAATAGTGTTACTTCAATTAAATTATTTTCTGAAGGATGCACTAANAATCCNGCTGGCTTATTTAATGCAACCATNCTNTCNTCTTCATANANTATTTCAATATTTATTTTNCTNGCNAATTCATCAAAGTCTTCAATGAGTGGTAGNGTAATNTTGACTTCGGAACTAATTTGCGGNATCAAGCTCGCTTTAACTTTTTGATTATTTATNAGNACGTTTCCGTTATCAATTAATTTTCTGGCTTGCGATCTTGAAAGTTCAGGTAAATGTTCTGCAATCANAACATCAATCCTTTTTTGTTCTTGAATAATGAATTTAATTTTCTTGACCATNANNTGATCCTTTNAGAGTAAAAAATAAATATGCGATTATTCCAATAACAATACTNGAATCTGCAAGATTAAANGCTGGGTAATANATTGGATCAATAAAATCAGTCACACTGCCGTCAATNATTCTATCAATAATATTGCCAATNCCTCCTCCAATNATTAAGCCAAANGNNATTGATTCAAAAANATTTAAATGTGTNAAGAACAGAATATAGCCTAAGATAGCCANAATGATAATTATAGAAAATATTAATAGTATGTCATTCATNTTCTGCATAATGCCAAAGATNCCTCCAGTGTTTCTTATNTGGCTNAATCGAATTAATTCCCAGTTTTCNGGCCAGTGATNGCCNATCTGTANATATGATTTGATTAAAAATTTGGTGCATTGGTCTANCAATAAACTAATTGACATAGTTGCAATGAATAGTTTTTTGTTCTTNATTTTCATTGTTATTCTCATAGCTTTTAATATAGTTTAACAANCTTTTTTATTATAGAATATTTNGTGTNAGCTTATTTAATTAATGTATATTTTTAGGAAATTCAATGNATGATAAAAANCAGAGATTGCCAGCGGGCCAACGATTAACTGANGATTGGCCNATTTTACATTATGGCAGTATNCCNAATATTAATTTGGATGAGTGGGTTTTTAATATTAANGGCTTAGTCAAAGANCCTTTNTCATTCACTTGGAATGAATTTATGGAAATGCCTCAAACAAAAGTAACCTCTGANATTCATTGTGTTACAACATGGAGNAAGTATGACAATGAATGGGAAGGCGTATTATTGAAAGATATTTTTAAATTAATACAACCTNTGGATGAAGCAAAACATGTGATGTTTCACTCGTTNGGTGGNTATACAACCAATGTNCCCATTAGTGATCTCATGTTTGACAATGTCTTAATAGCTCATTCTCATAATGGAGNACCTCTCACCCCAGAACATGGTGCNCCTGCGCGAGGNGTTGTNCCNCATCTTTATTTTTGGAAAAGNGCCAAATGGGTNAATGGCATGGAGTTCATTGTNGATGANTCGCCTGGTTTTTGGGAAAATTATGGATACCANATATATGGTGANCCTTGGNAAGAACAAAGATATTCATCGTTTTAAGTTGTCNAATATTNANTANAGAAAAACTGAACTACCNTTTTTTCTTGGNTTTCCNCTTTTAGCAGACTCNTCTTTAACTAATTCAGCAACTTTTTTACCTACNTCTCNGTTAAACACAGAAGGNAGAATGTAATCNGGAGTTATTTGATCNTCTGGAATTGAATCTGCGATTGCTTTGGCTGCAATTATCTTCATTTCTTCAGAAATATTTGTNGCTGCGCCATCAAAGGCNCCTCTAAATAGTCCTGGNAAACANAGNACATTATTAATTTGATTTGGATAATCTGANCTACCNGTTGCGATAACTTTTACTGGAGCATTAGCAGGAATATCNTCAGGTCTNATTTCNGGATCAGGATTAGCTANTGCAAATACAATAGCNTCTTCAGCCATAGATGCTATTTCTTCAGGAGACACGACNCCTGGNCCGGATAGACCNAAGAACATGTCAGCGCCTTTTATTGCTTCNCCTAGCTTGCCTTGAAAATTTTCAGGATTAGTNTTTTCAGCAAACCATTGTTTTGCGACGTTTAAATTNTCTCTATCTTTAAANATTGCACCNGTTGTGTCAAANCCAATAATATTTTTTACNCCATAGTTCATCATTATTTTTGAAACAGCAACACCTGANGCACCNACACCAACTAAAACAACNTTAAGATCNTCNGGTGATTTTTTAACTACTTTTAACGCATTAATNAANCCAGCNAAAACAACAACTGCNGTTCCATGTTGGTCATCATGAAATACAGGAATATCTANTTCTTTTTTCANNCTCTCTTCNATTTCAAAACATCTTGGNGCTGAAATATCTTCTAATANTATTCCACCAAAACCAGGAGCAATTGCTTTCACAATGCTAATAATTTCCTCAGTATCTTTTGTGTCCAAGCAAATAGGCCATGCATCAATATTAGCAAATGATTTAAAAAGCATAGCTTTTCCTTCCATCACAGGCATTGCAGCTTCAGGACCGATATCGCCTAATCCCAATACTGCAGTACCATCTGTTACTACAGCTATTGTATTGGCTTTGTGAGTTAATGAATAAACGGCATCTTTGTTCTCATTAATTGCCATACATACCCTTCCTACGCCAGGAGTATAAACATGCGAAAGATCGGCATGATTATTGACGGGAACTTTATTATTAATTTCTATTTTACCTTGTCTGTGCATTTGGAAAGTTATATCTGATGCATGTACAACTTCAACCCCCTCGTGCTTATCAAGTTCTGTTGATAGCTTATGTGCTTCTTCTTGATCAGATGTAGAAATACGAAATTCTCTTAAAGTAAACTCGTGAGTTACGTCAACTGTGTCAACGGTGTAGATGTTTGATTTAAATTTACCAATAATAGTGGTGACCTTGCCTAGCATGCCTGGTTCATTAGCAATTTTTAGTAGAATAGCTAATTCGTAACCAATGGGAGAATCTTGATATTGTTTTTGAGTAGAATCTTCTTTATTTGTCATAATTACCCATCACTTTCTTTACAGAATTATTGTTTCATTAAAAAATTGATTATACACAGTATGGATATAATAAAACTAAGAATTATATTAAAATTTTCTAGATTTATTTAAAAATAAAAAAAAACTAATTGTTTTTCTCTGAAAATATATTACAATATTTCGAGTTTAAATTATTCTTAAAACATGATTTCACTGGGGAAGCTTTATCAACAATCTTGCCCATGCTCTAATCAATTAAAACTAAGGGGTTAAAATGAAAAAAATATTAATGTCTAGTTTTGCTGCTTTGTCGCTTCTCACATTTACTGCTTGTGGCAGTAGTGCAGAAGTAGATTTGTCATCTGTGACACAGCAAAATGATGCACTATTAGCTGAAGTAAAGTCTTTATCTACTAAAGTTGCTTCTTTAGAATCAAATGTTTCTACTTTACAATCAGCATTCTTAATTAATGAAGACGGCAGTGCTCAGTTTGCAGCTGCACGTCCAATTCAAATTGTCGATTATAATGATTATGGTTTTAGTCTAAAACATCCTGAAACTGTTGAATTTACTGCTACAGGTCTTGCAGGCGCAGAAGCTGACAATGATTCCGGAAGTATTCTAGCTAGTGCCGGTGGTACAACTTTGCTACTTATTTGGAGCTCTCCTGATCCAGCTCTTACTCCTCAAGAGTCAGTTGCTGGTGCTTTCCAGGCTTTACAAGCTTTGACAGGTTCAAGCTTCCAAGTGCTTGGTGGTGGTTCAGAAGGCTTTAAAGTTAGTGAGCAAGATGGAGCTTATGGTTCCTTTGTTACAAGAGATGCAGCAGGTGAAGTTGCTGGTGTTGGTGTTATCGGTGGTTGGGTTTGCCCATCATCAGGAAGAAGCTTTGCGCTTACTATGACTGGTGCAGATGTTGATATTACACAAGCATCATTCTTCTCATTGCTACAGGGTTTTACTTGCAAGAGTTAAAAGAATAATTAATTAAGAATAATTATTTAAGAATTTAGGAAAAGGTCTTATTTCAAAATAGGCCTTTCCTACAATTCTTAAGGTTTTCTTAATTTTTTACTATTTATTAAATTAGATATAAAGATGTATAAATAAGATAGATAATCTTACTTAAATTATTTTGCTGGAGGTG
The DNA here is from genome assembly GCA_002710905.1 of Chloroflexota bacterium. The sequence continues at coordinate 95,457 of PAJB01000012.1, forward strand.
GAGTATGTATAATCTGAATTTATTGAATAAATTAATTTCACGAGTATTTATATATGTGATGGTTTGGGCAATGTTTTTTGCTCCAATCTCACCAATTATAAGTTCAGTTGCCGCAGGCCACGAAGGTGGCGGCGGCGGCGGTGGCGGTGAAGCGCCACCACCTCCTCCTCCAGAACCGGCCCCAGCCCCAGAACCGGCCCCAGCCCCAGAACCGGCCCCAGCCCCAGAACCGGCCCCAGCCCCAGAACC
>PAJB01000013.1 GCA_002710905.1 Chloroflexota bacterium
GTGCACAAGAGAAATGGACTTAGAGGAGCTTTCGATAGGATGTGCATTTTTCAATAATGGGCTGCCATGAGTTGCCCATCTCGTATGTCCAATACCTGAAGTTGGAACAAATTTAGCTGTCTTGGTCTTCAGTTTGTTTACTGAACCTACAACTTTATTTGTATGAATGTTACCTGCTTCATCTTGCAGGGCAATACCTGAAGAGTCATAACCTCTATATTCTAATTGCCTGAGGCCATTATGTAAGATTTTCTTAACATCGCCTTCACCTGTATAGGCAATTATTCCACACATACAATGTCTCCAATGCTACAAATTATTGTATCTTATTTTCNTANTCACCTTGATAATTTTTTGGNAGTATCTCTGCTAATTTTTTCATCATNACNTCTGTGCCTTCNCTGGCNGCANTNGCATCAATTTTNTCAGTNGATAAGTAGAACATTTNTCCAAATGTNANNGTTAAAANNGGNNTACGGTTTATGAANAAACCTCGCANCATTTTCATNTTTGTTANTTTNTGNGTNCCNGTAATNGCAACNGGCACNATNGCNCATTCTGCTAACATTGCNANCATNGCNGCTCCNGGGTATCCTTTTTTTAATTTACCATCNTTNGAGCGNGTNCCNTCNGGNAACATNANGATNGGNTTNCCATTTTTAATAATNCTTTTTGCAACCATCATCGTTTTTGTGTCTGCTGAAAATCTTTTTACAGGAAATGCTCCATATGCTCTAAAAAACCACCCAATAAACGGTATTTTGAATAATTCATTTTTAGCCATTGGTCTGGTTTGTCTTGGAATTGAGGCAAGAACAAGAGGAGGATCAATTTCATGAATGTGATTTGCTATGAATATGCAGCCACCTTTTTTTGGAACATTGCTCTTATCAATAATTTTCCATCTTGCAAATGTACGAAAAATAATTTGAGATAATATTTTTGCGATTAATCGAGCAATTGGCCCAAACAATATGATTGATAAACTACCAAATTTGACTTTATTCATTACTTGCCAAACTTTTCTGATAGATGTCGGAGCAGAAGTTAATCAACTCCTGGATAGATAAGTCGGCAGTTTCTACAATTGTCGCATCATCTGCAGCTTGTTCAATTGTTATAGCNCGTTTACCCGTTTGGTCTTGATTATCTCGTTGTAACGTTTGCTCAAGTACGTCCTCAAAAGAACGTGAATCACCGATATGATTCAATTCTTCCATTCTCCTTGTTGCTCGAATTTCAGCAGGTGCATGTAAAAAGAACTTTATATTTGCTTCCACTAATACTCTTGTCCCTATGTCTCTCCCCGCCATNACAATGGGAGANAGCTTTGCATGATTACGTTGNTACTCAACCATCAAAGTTCTAATTTCAGGTATTTTTGAAATCGTAGAAACATTATCTTCAATTGTTTTTTCACGTAATTTTTCTGTCACGTTTGTTCCATTAAGTTTAATTTCTGGTTTTGAAAATATATTCCAAATAACTTTGAGATCCACGCCTTGCACATGCTGCACGATACTTTGTATGTCCTGTAAATCTATTGTATTGTCAATAACTGAGAGTGTTGCAGCTCTGTACATTAAGCCGGTATCGAAAAATCCGATTTTTAATGAATCTGCTAGGCCTTTACCTAAGGTTGTTTTGCCTGAAGCGGTAGGGCCATCAATAGCGATTGAATGGGCTAAATTTGTCATTGATTCTTCTGAAGCTGTAATTTTTTTTCCTTAATTTATACAATACTAGCAAATAATTTATCTTGAGGAAAATTGTTTTTAATTTTTCATGCAATAAATCATAATCCAACCATTTGCTTCAAAGCATCGATTTTTTCTGTGCTCAACTTTTTTATTTTTTTATTTTCTAAATCTGCCAATAAAACATTGCCAATACGTATGCGTTGCAGCATTTTGACATCAAATCCTAAATACTTAATTAATCTGCGAATTTCTCTCTTTCTACCTTCGGTTAAAGCTAGACGTAAAATCGAATCTCCATCTTCAGTAATATTTTCTATTTGTATGTTTGTGGGTTTAATAAAAATATTATCAACTTGTAAGCCATTTAAAATTTGAGGCAACACTTCTTTATCTGGAATACCAGAAATGTGAACTAGATACTCCTTTTCTATTCTATATTTTGGATGCGTGAGTCGATAGCATAATTCGCCATTTGTAGTTAAAAGCAGGATGCCTTCAGATTCTTTGTCTAATCTGCCTATATGAACAAGATGATTATACTCCTTAGACATATCATCATAGATAGTTTTTCTTTTTTGAGGATCTCGCTTTGAAACAATAATGCCCCTTGGCTTGTTGTAAGCAATAGTTATTTCTTCTTGATCTGCAGTTATTTCTTGATCATTGATTGTCACTAAATCCATTTTTGGCGAAATTTTTTGTCCAATCTTAGCAACAGTGCCATTAACTAATACAGATCCTAGTTCTATGAGATTTTCAGCTTGCCTTCTGCTAAATGCAGAATTGTTTGCAATGAATTTTTGAATTCGCTCTTCTTGATCAGTCATATGTTTATATTTTATCGCTAATATTAATTGGCAACTCTACTCTCTGTGCTTGCATAACTGCATTAGTAACTGTTATTCGTTTCTCAGCAAATGCTTGTAAAGTTGCAAGGATAAATTTTGGTTCTACTGACAATCCTCTTTCTCGAATATCTAGAAACAGTTCAGAATTTTCGATCTCTTTATCGCTAATTAATGAACTATCATTATTTGCTTTTTCCCATAAGTGATTATTTTCCTTATCTTGAATTGAGAATTGACAGTAGGTAGCTACTGGCCCACGATCAACTTCTTTTATTGCCTGGTGCATCATAATACCTGAATTGTTAGATTTTGAGCGAATTAAATCAATGATGACTTCTTGCCATGTTCCTGTTGGCCCATTTGGTAAGGCTGGGTGTAAATTCAATAAATAATGTTTTTTACAAAAATTGCCAGAAAAAATTAACATGTATCCTCCTAGCACACCAATGTCATATTCATAGCCTTCAATTAAACTGGATATTGCTTCATCATATTTTATTCGCCAGGCTGGCAGACCATTGATATTGACATCTTGAGTAGCATGTTTTAGTTTGAATTTTTTCGATGAAAGTGTAATTAGCGGCACATTATTTTTTTTAACAAATTGAAAAAAGTTATCAGTTGCATCAGATTCACCTTGTTCTCTATTTGAGAAGACAAAACTGATTTCGGCATCTATTGTTTTTGATTGAATTGCATTAACTACGTTACTATACATTCCCATTGATCCTGACCCGCGCGCTGTTGTGAACCAACCAATTTTTAGAGACATTTATTCGCTTTCTTCATTCAGATTAATATTCGTCAATTGTTCTTTTAACACTTCAATATCTGAGTCTACTTTTGTAAGCTCTTTATCAAGTAATTTAGCAACTTCTATTCCTTCTTTATATAATTCAATTGATTCATTTAACGAAAGGTTACCAGATTGCAATTGTTCACTAATCGCTTCTAGCTTTTCAATTAATTGTTCNATGTCTAACTTTTTCTCTTTAGTCATTTGTCTTTCCAATCTCTGCTTGCACCGAACCATCTGATAAAGTCACTTTAAATTGTTNTTCTTCATACAATTCGGCTGTTTTNGAAAGNACTTTNTCATCTTTGTTGCTGATAATTGAGTANCCTCTATCTAATACTTTTTTTGGAGATAATGCGGCAATGATTTCTTTAAGAGCATCAGCCTGCATCGCCTTATTTTCACTCTGATGTTGCAGATTATTTAAATCTGATTTTAAAATATTATTAGCAGACATCCTTATCTTTTCAGTGTCAAAAACGTTATGTATCATTCCTTGCGCTATGATTGCAACTGTTTTTTTTGTTTGTGCAATTTTAAAATAAACTGCATCACGCAAAGAAGCGAAAGTGCCTTTTACTCTTAATGAGAGCTCTTGAATATTTGGTGTCATCACTTCTGCTGCTTCTGACGGAGTAGCTGCCTGAAAATCTGAAGCTAAGTCTGAAAGAGTCCAATTTTCTTGATGACCTAATGCCGTTACGATTGGAAAATCTGATTTATAGATTGCTCTTACCACTTCTTCATTATTAAACGCATCAAAATCATCATTGGATCCTCCACCTCTGGCAATTACTGCTACATCTGGNTTTTTTAAATTCATTAGATCTAATGCATGCAAGATTTCTAAAGGAGCTTGCTGACCTTGGACGCTGCTTGGACTAACGTATATTTTTGCAATCGGCCATCTACGATTTAATATAGTAAGCAGATCATTAATTACTGCACCATGCTCAGAGGTAATAATACCAATGGATTTTGGATATTTTGGCAGAGATCTCTTCCTATCTAATGAGAATAATCCTTCTTCTTCGAATTTCTTTTTTAATCTTAAAAAATCCGCATGTTGTTGACCTGTTTGTCCAAAAAAAATGAAGTCAACTACAAGCTGTAATCGACCTCTCTGTTTGTATATGTCAATATTTCCATGAGCAAGGACAGCATTTCCTGACAGCACTTGCTCATCAAGTTTTTCAAAGGCATTACTGAATGCAATGCAATCAATACTATTTATTCCATCTGACAATGAAAAGAAATGATTATTATTAGCAGAATATGTGTAATTAGATAGCTCGCCTTGAATCCACAAGTTTTGTAATTTTGCATCATGAATTGTTACGCTTATATTATTAATTAGCTCAGTCACAGAAAGATAGTCGCTTATGCCTATTTGATCATTAATATCAGCATCATTATTCTGAGACACGTTCAAGGTATTCTCCGTTATCAGTTGAAATTTTTAATTTATCTCCTGAATTAATAAAGAGTGGAACATTAATAGAGAGTCCTGTTTCCAAAGTTGCAGGCTTTGTTGCACCTGAAGAAGTATCACCTTTTAATCCAGGATCTGCTTCCTTAACTTCAAGGATAACTGCAGGAGGCAACTCAATACCTAAAACTTCATTGTCAGCCATCATTCCTTGCACTCCAGAACCTTCAGTAATAAATTGCATTTCTGCTTCAATCATCTCACTATTAATTGCAACTTGCTCATAAGAATCATTATTCATAAAAATATGTTGATCGCTTTCTTTATATAGATATTGCAATGTTCGTCTTTCAACATTTGCTTCTTGTAACTTTTCACCAGCATTAAATGATTTTTCAGTAATTGATCCATTTCTGAGATCTTTTACTTTTACTTTATATACAGCTGATTTTTTTGTTTTTACATGTTGCACTTGCAAGACTTGTAAAAGCCTACCCTCAATTTCAATACTATTACCTTTTTTTAAGTCTCCTAAGTTAATCATTAGATTGCTCCTTAATTATTTATTAGCAGTTGTAATTTGTCTCAATTTAGTATCTGTTACTTGGAACATATCTTCAATACGAATCCCGCCCCAACCTGGAATATATATTCCAGGCTCAATGGTAATAACTGAACCTGGAATTAAAATGTCATCTGAATTTTTATCTAAATATGGTAATTCATGTATTTCTTTTCCAACACCATGTCCGAGTCCATGGATAAAAAGCTCGGCAATATTAGCCTCGCTAAAAACTGTTTCAGCTATTTCATGCGCATCCTTTCCACTCATTCCAGCCTCACATCTTTCAGATGCCATTTCTTGTGCAAGCTTAACGAGAGAGTACATTCTTTCGAACTTCTCATTTTTTTGACCTATCCATTTAGTTCTTGTAATATCTGAGGCATAACCATCGAGATAAACACCTAAATCAATCAGCACCATTGAGTTGCCTCTTATCTCTTCATTTTGAGGTTTTGCATGGGGCATTGCAGATCGAGATCCTGAAGCGACTATTGTGTCAAATGACATTTTTTGCGCACCTTGTTTTTTTGCATAAGTTTCAATTTTATGCACAAGCTCTATTTCTGTTATACCTATTTGTATTTGATTAATGCCAAACTCAACGACATCACTAGCAAGTATTGCTGATTGTTCGATTTTAGTAATTTCCTCTAATGATTTCGTTGTACGTAATTTAATTAGTAAATCATCTTTATCTTCTATAACTGTTATTTTTTTATCTGAGTTCAGATTATTTAAGAGCTGATTATATTCCTTTAAACTTATATCATTTTCTAAAAGGGCAATATTTTTTGTTGCAGAAGCATTAATAATTTCACTTATATTTGAGACTCCATGCCTTTTACCAATCGAGGTCTTCCAGCCTTTAGATTCGTGTTCAGCTTGCGTTGTATATCTTGAATCAGTTGCTAGATAATTTTCCGTTTTATCAACAAATAGCCAAGCATTCGAACCAGAAAAATTTGAGGCCCATTCAATATTTGCAGATGATCTAATTATTAAAGATTCATAATGAGATTCATTTAGTGCATTACGTAATCTGTCTATGTTTAGTTCTTTAGTCATTCTTGTTTTGTAGGTATTCATTAATTAAATCGAGGGCTGCAAGATAGCCTGATAAACCAAAACCAGATATTTGTCCAATAGCGATAGGCGCTATGTAAGAGTGAGAACGAAATTCTTCTCTTGCATAAATATTTGATAAATGTACTTCTACTGTTGGAATATCTATTGACTCTAAAGCATCAGCTATTGCAATAGATGTGTGAGTGAAAGCTCCCGGATTAAAAATAACACCATCACAACTTGAATTTTTTTGCAGAGTGTCAATTAATTCACCTTCATGATTAGATTGGGCAAAAATTAAATCTATATTGATTTGTTGAGCTTTTTTATCTAAAGCTGCTTGAATATCTTCAAGCGTATGATTGCCGTAGACATCTGGATTACGCTTTCCTAATAAATTTAAGCTTGGTCCATTTAATATCAGAATTTTCATATAATTAACCTTAATAAATATTATCCTGTAAAATTTACTAATCGTAAATCATATTTTTTGTTTAATCAGAAAATTACTCTCTATTTTTTTCAATTGATCTAGTATTTTTGAGAGCTTTTGAAATTATAGGCCTGTATCCAATAGTGTTAATGCTTGTATATATCTGAGTTGTATTTGCAGAAGTATGCCCTAGTAACTGTTGAACAATTCGTAAGTCAGCATTATTTTGAACCAAATGGGTGGCAAAAGAGTGGCGAATTAAATGAGGATGAATTTTTTTTAGGGAGCCAGCTTTTTTGCCGAAATTACTTGTTATTCTCTGAATTGCTCTTGTTGAAATTCTATTGCCCATTTTGTTTATAAAAAGGGCGTTAGGGCTGTTTTTTTGTAATAACTGAGGCCTTGCATTTTTTAAATATTTTGATAAACACCTATCCGCTTCTTCACCGTAGATACAAATTCTTTCCTTCATTCCTTTGCCCATAACTCTAATTTGAAAATTTGATTTATCAATATCATTTAAATTTAACGACACAAGTTCTGAAACTCTGACTCCTGTGGCGTAAAGCAATTCCATAATGCAATGATTTCTAGTTTCTATAGGATTAGATTCTTTGTCATCATCTGAAATCAATTCATTTACTTCATTAATAGTCAAATACTTAGGTAGAGATTTGGGCAGCTTACGATATTTTAAGTTAAGTATCGAATCTCCAGGCTTATTTAAAAGATTATAGTCATTGATAGCAATCCATTTGTAAAAAGATTTTATTGAGGCGGTGATTCTACGCAGTGATTTTTCAGAATAATCATTAGATGATAGCTCTTCAATAAAATCTCTTGCGTTAATTCGTCCGGCATTTAAGTAGTTAATATTGTTCCTTTCAAGAAAATGCAAAAATTTCATTATGTCATTTGCATAATTACGCGTTGTGTATTTAGATCTGTTTTTGATTTCTGATAAATAAACTATATATTCATCTAGCGCTTTATTTTTTATAGTCATTATAATATTATATCTTCATACTTAACATAAAGCATTAATTTAAGACATTAATTTATAGTGTACTATTTTTTCTTTGCCGGCTTGTTTCTCTTTTTTTCCATTAGGTCGGATGCGACTTCAATAGAAATTTCTTGGCCAATGAGTTCTTTTGGAATACTAGCATTAATTTTTCCATCAGAAATATATGGGCCAAATCGACCATTTTTTTGTAGTAGAGGCAGCCCTGTATTGATATCTAGTCCAATTTCTTTATTAGTTGGTTTTTGCCCCAATAGTTGTATTGCTTTTTCCAGAGTAATTGATTGCAGTTCTTCATATGTACTAATTGATGCTGAGCTTGAACCAGATTTAAGATACGGACCGTTTTTGCCATAGTGCGCAGTAACCAATTTATCATCCATAGGGTTTATGCCTAGCTCAATTGGGTATGCTAACAATGAGAGGGCAGTGTTTCTATCAATTTCTTCAGGATTCATGTTTGGCCACAACCCAGCACGTTTAACAACGGGATCATCGAGTGCATCATTTGTAACTTGAAGATAAGGACCAAATTTACCAGTCTTAAGTTCAATATACCCTCCATCCATATATTCGCCCAAGTTTTTTCCTTGAACAGCNAATGAATTTAACATNTCTTTTGCTGNNTCAATATTTAATTCATCAGGCGCTATATCNANCGGGACAGCAATTTTGCTATCNGTATCCCCAGCTTGCAAGTAGGGACCAAATTGNCCCACGCGTACCGCCATTTCTTCACCATTGTCATCATTNCCAATGGCAATTGAAGAAATTNATCTTGGATCNATNTTNTCCCAGCAATTTTCTATTCTTTTTTGTAAGCCAATAGTTGATAAATTCTCACTTGTTTGCTGATCTCCAAAATAAAATTGCGAAAGCCAAGGAGCACGATTTATTTGTCCTGTAGAAATTAAATCAAGATCATTTTCCATGCGAGCAGTGAATTCTAAATCAACTAATTCAGGAAAATATGCTTCTAATAATTGTGTAATTGCTATTCCAGTGAAAGTTGGAATAAGAGTCGTTCCCTTCTTATAGGCATATTTTCTATTAATTATTGTTTGAATTGTTGCTGAATACGTTGACGGCCTACCAATACTCAATTCCTCTAATAATTTAACTAAGCTTGCTTCAGTAAATCTGTTGATAGGCTTTGTCATATGCTCAGTGCTTTTTACGTTGGAAATTTTAAGGGTGTCATTTTCATTAATTTTTGGAAAAATTTGATCTGCATCTTCATCATTTTCTTCGTCAGTTTCATCCACATCTTCCTTATAAAGAATTTGAAAACCATCAAAATCAATCTTTGAGCCCTGTGCGATAAATTCCGCATTTCCTTCTGACTCTAAGTTAGAGGATGCGGATATTTTCATTCNTGTCGCNTGCATATTAGACATTTGAGATGCTAATGTCCTTTGCCAAATAATNTTATACAGTTTTTTTGCGTTTGGCGTTCTTGAGCTTGGNAATTGGTCTGGATGNATAGGTTCATTTCCAGTNGGGCGAATGGCTTCATGCGCCTCCTGAGAATTTTTATTTTTATTAGCATGCATTCGAGTTTGCGCTGTTAAATAATTTGCGCCATATAATTTTGTTACGGTATCTCGAATACCATTTATTGCATCACTTGATATTGAGACTGAATCTGTTCTCATATAAGTTATNTGACCATTTTCATATAATTCTTGNGCTGCACTCATTGTATTTCTGGTAGACATTTTTAATTTTCTTCCAGANTCTTGTTGAAGAGTTGAAGTTGTAAATGGACGAGGNCCTTGTTTTTCATATTTTTGAGAGGTAACAGCATTAATTANCAGCTCATTACTTTCTANCTCTTTGGAAATTTTNAGTGCNTTTTCANAAGTTAGCTTGACTGTTTTTNCNTCATCTATTAATTGNCCAGTCTCTCCATCAATGTCTTTTCCTGTAGCAATTTTCTTTTGAGCCANTGTNGCTAGTCTAAATTGAATGATTTCACTATTTTCATTTTTTGCATCAATGANCAAGCTTGCATAATCTGTAGCTTGAAATTTCATTCGGATTCTTTCACGATCAACTAGAATTTTNAGTGCTGATGATTGTACCCTNCCAGCTGANAAACCTTTCTGNACNGTTCNCCATAAAATTGGAGATATTTGATAGCCAACTAGTCTGTCCAGAATTCTTCTCGCTTCTTGAGCTGCAACTAGATCTTCATCTATTTCGCGAGTATTTTGAATTGCTTCTTGAATGGCCCCTTCAGTGATTTCATGAAATACCATTCTTTTAGCAGGAATTTTATTTCCTACTTCCTGCAGTATGTGCCATGCAATTGCTTCACCTTCTCTATCTTCATCAGTAGCAAGGTAAATTGAATCNGCTAGTTTTGCTGCTTTTTTTAACTCAGANACTCTCTTTTTTTGCTCNGCNGTCATTACATATGTNGGCATGAAATTATCATTGATGTTTATACCTATGACTTCTTCACTGTATTCTTTTCGGTATTTTTCTGGTATTTCAGATTTTTTTGATGGTATATCTCGAATGTGACCAACCGATGCCAGAACCTCAAAATCGTCATTTAAGAATTTTTTTATTGTTTTTGCTTTTGTAGGCGATTCGACAACTACTAAATACATTTTAACCTTACTATATTATTATCTTATTTATATTTAGATAATTCAATGTTGGGTTTACTGCAACAGAATTCACTAAGAAAATTTAACTTTCTTATATTTTGTAGCCATTTAATTTTCTTGTTGGATCGGTTTTTCTTTAGTAATTCTTATCTTTTTAATTCGATGCCCCCTTATAGAAAGGACTTTTATATTTAAATTATTTTCTGAAGAACTTGTTTCAATTTTTATTTGATCACCTGGTATTGCTAGTCGCCCTAATTCTGTAAGAATTAATCCTCCTATGCTATCAAAATCTTCATTATTTTCATCAAATTTTGTAAAGTCATTTATTTCTAAAACATCCTTCAAGTCATCAATAGGAATGCTTGCATCTACGATTAATTCATTGGCAGAGAGTTTTTCGATCTCATTTTCTTCATCATCGTATTCATCTGTTATTTCACCCACAATTTCTTCAAGTAAATCTTCAACGGTTACTACTCCAGCCGTACCTCCGTATTCATCAACTACAATTCCTAANTGGATTTGATTTGCTCTAAANTCGGTTAAAAGNGCATCAGCTTTTCTTGATTCAGGAACAAAAAAAGGCGGCCTTAAAATTTCGACAATGCTTCCTTTATCATCTTGCATATCGAGAAGTAGAAGATCTTTCGCATATAAAATGCCAGTGATAGTGTCAATCGAACCTTGATAAACTGGAATNCTAGAATATCCTGATTCTTCAATAATCTCCTTTGCCTTCGCAACAGTTGTATCTTCAGAAATAGCTGTTAAATCCGTTCTTGGAGACATGAGCTCTCGAACAGTTTGGTTATTCATTTGCAAGACGCCCCTGATCATGCTTCTTTCCTGAATATGTACGTTGTTGTTTGCTTGATAGTCTAAGATATTTAAAAGCTCATCTATAGGCTCTGGTTCAATAAGCTTGATATCACGACCTAAAAGCCTGCTAATAAAATTTACTGGCCTAGTCACAATCCAAATAAATGGTGAGAAAATTAATAAAACAAAATCAATTAATTTTGACATTCTGTATCCAACAAACTCNGGATTCAGAAGGGCAATTTGTCTGCCGGTTTGNCTAATTAGACTAGCAGATAAAATAACAACAATAATTGTAGTTAAACTTTTTTGAATATCNCCTGTTAATAAATTAATTTGTTTAGCAATTAATATTGTTAATATGATTAACATTATTGTTGAGCCAAAAGATATGGAGCTTAATATATCTTGTCTTTGATTTATATATCTTCTCATTATCACTGATAAATCATCCGTAGATGCAGATGTCCTTCTGCGGCTTATAGCAGTGACACTTGCCTCAGATAAGGATAAAAATAAGAGAATTAAAGATAAAATGAAAATTAAAAGTAACGTCAAAGTTAANTATTGTATGAATCGTAGAGTTTGATTCATCCTTTCTTTTGCTTGTAGTATATGGAAGGAAAATTATTTTTTCAATAATTTTGCAGGGTTTCCTGCCCAAGTTTGATTTTTTGGTATATTTTTTGTTACAACTGATCCAGCACCAATATAAACATCATCACCTATGTTTACTGGAGCTATTAATGTTGAATTGCTTCCTATAAAAGCATTTTTTCCGATTTTAGTTTTTGATTTAATTTTGCCATCAAAATTTGCAGTTACAACACCTGCACCAATGTTGACTGATTCTTGTAATTTTGTATCTCCGATGTACGCAAAGTGGTTGATTTTTGTTTGAGAGCCAATAATCGAATTTTTAATTTCAACGTTTGTACCTATTCTGACATGAGACATAACTAGNGATTTTGGCCTAATGTGAGAGTATGGGCCAATTTTTACGTGATCACCTATCTGTGATGATTTAATTGTAGAGCTTTCTATAGAAGTATTATTTCCTATGACAGCATTGAAAACTGACGTATTAGCACCAATTGTACAATTTTTGCCTATTTTACTTAATCCTTCTATACGAGTATTTGGCAAGATTTTTGTTTTTGCACCAATTTCTACTGTGTGATCAATGAATGTACTTTCCCAATCAATAATCTGAATACCTTTTTTTGTTAATTGTTTAAATAATCGTAAACGCAGTAGTTTGCTCACTTCAGATAGCTGCTCATCTGTATTAACTTGCAAAGCATCATCTGTATTTCCGAAATCAATTGACGAAATTTGATTTCCCTCTAATGAAGCAATTTCTATAAGATCGGTTAATAAGAATTCGCCATTTTTTGCTTTTTTGATTTTTTTAATAGAATTGATTAACCAGTTATTATTGACTGCATATATACCAGCATTTAGTTTGTCAGTTGATTTATAGTTTTTGTTTTCATCAATTTTAGTAATTGATTTCTTGTCAAATATTATTTTTCCATAACCTTGGTATCTTTCCCCAGAAATTAAGGCAATGGTCAAGGGACTATTATTTTTTTCATGTTTATTTATCAACTGTTTAATTAATTTTGAGCTTAGAAGAGGCAAGTCACCATTTACAATTAAAGTATATTTATAATTAGATAATATACTTGTACTAATTTTTACTGCATGACCAGTGCCTAATGCTTTGCTTTGCTTAATTAAACTAATTTTTTTTTCTATATTAGTTTCAAATATTTTTGCTAAATTCCTGGGCACAACAATTGCATGATTTGCAATACCTGCTTCTTGTATTGCATCAGTAATATAAGAAGCTATGTTTTTTCCAGCTATTGGATGCAGCGCTTTATGATGGCTTAAATGAAACCTCGAACTATTGCCACCAGATAACGATAACGATATCCATTTTTTCATTAACTTACCCTATCTACTTTTATCAAACAAAATATAGTATAAAAGCATTCATTAACCCACATTGTCAGTGGTATATTGGTTATTATATTGCATTAATATAATTTAAGGTTAATTTATTGCTAGTTAATGATATACGGAATAATTTTATAAATTTTTTTGAAGGCAATGATCACATGCCTATACCTTCATCATCTCTTGTACCACATAATGATCCCACACTTATGTTCACAACAGCTGGCATGGTGCAATTTAAACCNTATTTTATGGGNATTGATAAACCACCTGCAANNAGNCTAACTTCTATNCAAAAATGCTTTAGAACTACNGATATNGAANCTGTNGGAGATTTATCTCATCTGACATTTTTTGAAATGTTNGGNAATTTTTCTGTAGGTGATTATTATAAAGATGANGCNATTNCNTGGGCNTGGGATTTTTTNGTTGATCGNTTGTCTATAGATAAAAAAAGACTATGGGCAACTGTTTATGAAGATGATGACGAAGCANNTGCTTTATGGAAAAANATAGGTNTTCCNNAAAATAANATATTACGATATNCNGCTGANCAAGGTAATTGGTGGGGNCCTCCTGGNNNAAGTGGACCATGNGGGCCNTGTTCAGAANTNCATTATGATTTTGGANAACCTNNNAAAAAAATAAAAGATTATGACGANTCCAATGATCACCCAGCNNTAGATTCAGGTAGATTTTTAGANATATGGAATCTTGTNTTTATGAGTTTTTATCAAAATGAAGNGGGTNANCGTGANCCATTGCCAGCAACTAANATTGATACTGGNGCNGGACTNGANAGANTAGCAAGNGTNGTNCAAGGCGTCCAATCNGTGTATGAGACTGATGAGCTNAGNCAGATTTTNCCAGTCTCTGCAAGNGCATTGAAAATAGGTAAAAAATTTANNGAAGAACAANCATTNTGGATTCGTTCAATTTCNGAACATTCAAGAGCTTTAGCNTTTTTAATTNCTGATGGNGTNCATCCNTCNAATGAAGGNCGAGGTTATATTNTNCGNAGGTTGCTNCGNAGAGCNNTNTANGGNGCATATAAATTAGNCACCACAGATCCTTTTTTNTCNGATGTTGTTAAAAGNGCTATAGCTGTTAGNTCAAATTATTATCCTTTAGTAAAAGAACAGCAANNNCTTATTTTAGACTTAGTAAATAATGAAGAGGCTNGATTTCAAGAAACTCTTTCTAAAGGAATAGGGATGCTTGACGAACAACTATCAAATATNCCTCCNNGGAAAAAATTATCTGGAGAAATAGCATTTACTNTGTATGACACNCATGGCCTCCCACTAGAACTAGTAAAAGAAATCGCGTNNTCCANTAATATTGAAGTCGAAGAAAGCGAGTATNACAAATTTATGCAAGAACAACAGGACAGATCTCGTTCAGAGGGCTCAGAAGGGCCNGCTGAAGATAATAAAATAGTTGAAAAATTAAACAAGGACGACATAACGGAATTTATTGGCTATGAATCNATGGAAAATAGNGCAAAAGTTTTAAACATGTTCACGGTAGAAAAAAATGAAGNCAAGACAGTATNATGTGTTGTNTTAGATAANACTGCTATGTATCCAGAAGGAGGNGGNCAAATTGCNGATCAAGGNGTCATTNTGAAGGACGATAATAATGTTTTTATTGTTGAAGATGTTCAATCTTTTGGNGAATGCATTGTGCATATTGGNCACTTTCAAAAAGGNNCTTTTAAAATTAAAAATAAAGTTCAGGTTGTAGTTGAGAAAGATCTTCGTGTTGATGCTGCAGCAAANCATACTGCAACACACCTGCTTTTTGCNGCNCTNAAAAATGTTTTAGGGGATCATGTTAAGCAAGCAGGNTCGTATGTTGGTCCNGATCGATTNCGTTTTGATTACACNACGACAGAGACTCCTTCTCAAGAGGTTCTTGTAGANATTCAAAATATCGTTAATATAAAAATTAGAGAAAATATACATAGNCANGTTGAAGAAATGGATTANGACGATGCNCTGAAAACAGGNGCNAGTGCTTTTTTTGGTGATAAGTATGCCTCTGTTGTTAGNGTTGTAGAATACTGTGAGTCAAGAGGTTCAAGGCCNNCGGATGANGATGCTTGCTTCAGTAAAGAACTTTGTGGAGGAACNCATTTATCATCAACAGGCCAGGCAGGATTTTTTGTTATTTTATCCGACACATCGATTGGATCNGGTATTAGAAGAATTGAAGCGATTACAAGAGATGCTGCTGAAAAGCACTTAAATNCACAAATGAGTATCGTAAATCAATTAGGTGAAAAATTTAAAGTTCCTNCAGANGATATTATTGCTCGCGTGAATTTAATGGAAGGTCAAATTAAACAGAATAATTTAAAAATAGAAGAACTAGANTCCAACATTCAAAAAAATAAATCTGACATATTTATACAGAATGCTACCGAAANCAATGGAGTAAAAATCGTTGCAGAGTATATTCCNGATGCAAGCACTGATTCAATGAAAGTCTTGATTGATGAAATTAAAAATAAATCTCTAATGACCGCNGTNATTTTAACAACTATCGCAAANGGAAAAGTTCANCTGCTTATTGGCATTAGTGATGATTTAGTTGANAAACAAGTTAATGCAGGCACTTTGGTAAAGCAAGGCTCTGATTTTTTGGGTGGCGGAGGAGGNGGNAGNCCAAATTTTGCTCAAGGNGGAGGCAGTAANATTGATAAAGTAGAAGCAGTNCTCGCTGAATTAGTGCAAGANGTTATTAATCAGNTCAGTTAACAATTNACTTATNTTATAAGGATGAAAATGCGTTGGATTGGAATTGATTATGGCGATACTTATTTAGGTNTTGCTGTNTCAAATGACACTAACACGATGTCAGTNCCTTTAGCAGTGATCCTAACTGCGGATTTTCAAAAACATTTGGAAGCTTTNATTTTAGATAATGATATNCAAGGTTTTATNGTTGGATTACCGCTTCATTTGTCTGGTCATGAAGGAGAGCTTGCAGCAAAATCAAGAGCTTTTGGCNCGCAGCTTGAAGAGATNTTTGAACTTAAAGTTTTTTATGAAGATGAACGCCTTACTACAAAACAATCTGAATACTCACATAGAAAAAAAGGNGAGCGCACTGATGANATNGCAGCATCAATTATTTTGCAACAGTTCTTAGACAGAGGGGTNTAGAGCTATTAAAATGGACTATTTAAATGAGAATCGAAAGCTACTNTACACTATTTTATTNATCATAATTACTCTATTTATGTACCAATTTATAAACAACTCATTAGAATCTAAGCAATTTTCTNCCACTGTGCNTAGCTCTAATANTTATTCCCTGCAAAATGATATTGAATTTGTAATTAAGCANGGAGAAAGNTCGAAAGATATCGCAGATAANTTACATAGATTAAATATACTGCAAAGCAAGGATAAATTTGCTTATTACGTTCAAGCTTATAATGTGGGATCTGAATTGAAAGCCGGTAAGTATAAACTTACTTCTAGTGAAAGTTCATTGTCATTAATTTATCTCTTTATTAACGGACCTAATAATGTTGATTTAGTGACTATTCCTGAAGGTTTAAGGATAGANCAGNTTGCAGAATTGTTATTTAGTAATAATGTNACTACAAAAAATAAATGGGATATTTTTTTAGAACAAAATATNAANCATCCACTTTTAGANNNNGTAAACATAAGTACTAATAATTTATTGAATGGTTATTTGCTGCCAGCAAGCTATGATATTGATGCTGATAATTCCCTNAAAGAAATTGTCGTTTTTATGCTTAATGAATTTCAANAGAGATTGNTAGATAGGTATGGNNCTTTATCAGTAGAAAATTATAACCCTTTACAATTATCATTAAATGAAATTGTTGTTCTAGCATCTTTAATTGAAAGAGANTCTGTTTTACAAAAAGAACAAGCNATTATTTCATCTGTTTTGCATAATAGATTAAAAAAAGANATGCTTTTGCAATCTGATCCAACTGTTCAATATGCAATTGCAGATGCACAAAGTAAAGAACAATATGGGTGGTGGAAACAAAATTTGACATTATTAGATCTTGAAAAAGAATCACCATATAATACATACGTAGTTAAAGGNTTACCAAAGAGGCCTATAGCAAATCCAGGATTTGCTGCNATCATTGCCGCAATGGAGCCAGCAGAGACAAAGTATTTGTTTTTTGTTGCCAGTGATAAATGTGATGGAAGTCATAGATTTTCAGAAACTTTAGCGGANCATAATTATTGGGTTTCACAATATGAGAAAAATTGTTTATAGATTTTGAGGCNTAATATAATGAAAAAAATTGGATTATTGGGTGAGTCTATCCAGCATTCTATTTCNCCTGCCTTGCATGCAGCTGCATTTAATTCATTAAATTTAGATCATGAGTACGTAGTTTGGGATATCGATAACAATTCNCTGCAATCATTCATCGANGAGATTCNGNAAAAATCAATTGANGGTTTTAATATTACTATTCCTCATAAACANTCAATTATGCAATATNTTGACATNATAGATCCCGTTGCTGAATCTATAGGAGCTGTGAATACTGTAATCAATAAAAATGGCTTANTGACAGGCTATAATACAGATTTATATGGAATTACAAAAACTTTTGATTTACTTGGAGAAGATTTAATTGGNAAAAAANTTGNTTTGATTGGTGCAGGAGGTGCAGCAAAGAGTATTGTTTATTATTTAAGTTCAATTCATATTGAATCTTTNTCTGTTATAAATCGTTCCATCGATCNTGCTAAAGATATGTTTGAGGAGAATCAAGATGGCAATGTCCCTNCTATCTATGCGTTTGGTGAAGAGGCATCTNATGNTATAACTAATGCCGATATAATCATAAATGCCACTCCTTATGGTATGTCTGGTTCATCNGTTGCAAATGAACTGCCTCCGATGGATTTGCATTTATCAAANAAGCATTTAGTATTTGATCTTGTATACAACCCAATAATGACNCCNCTTTTGCAATTAATCAAAGATGCGGGAGGCAGATANANAGGNGGCTTNCATATGCTTGTGTATCAAGCTGCAAAATCATTTGAAATTTGGAATAATGTTGAACCTGATATTGAANCTATGATNAANGCAGGTCANAAAGCACTTGAGAAAGAGAATTAAGNACCATGATGATAATTGGCTTTATTTTTACGATTTTTCTTACACTATATTTTGCGGTTGTAATTTTTCAAGGNAAANTAGCNTCCAAAGCCTGGATAAGAAATATTGANGAACATGANACTGAGACTATTGAAGCTGCAGTTCAGCAAGCTTTTGAGTCATGGAGAAGACCTAAAAAAAATGACAATATTCCTGTTGCTGATTGGGCTTCTATTGAAACCATGGAAGTGAAATCTGTCACAAAGGAAAAATGTAGAGTATCTATGATTAGNGGNCCTGATATTAGAGTTGTTAATTCACAAAGACAACAAGTAGGAGACACCGTTATTGTTGCAAGTCGNTCGTCTATCATGTTAGCAGAGAGNCTTTTTTTTGAAGTGCCTTTTTTAAATTTTGATACTATACAAATTGATGTATATGAACTACCCAACAATGATTTATCTAGNAATAGNTGTATATTNACNACTCAAATTACAAGANCNCAAGCCAATGCAACTGATTGGGACAGTTATATGGATACACAATCAACTACGGATACATTGGCTTCATGGNACACAACAGTATCGAATGATTCAAAGGAAAGCATTGATCCAGAAATCAATGCTATACTTAAATAGGTTGTTTTAGGATTAACATTATTGATTTGAATGCGTTTAAATTTTTATGAACAAATTTAGATTTCTAACTGCGGGAGAGTCTCACGGCAAGGGCCTTATTGCTACAATTGAAGGCATACCTNCTGGCGTCCAAGTTACAGAAGCAATGATTAGAGANCANTTAGCCAGACGGCAGCGTGGTTATGGNAGGGGNAAAAGACAACAAATTGAAACTGATTATGCAGAAATNATGACTGGTGTTCGTTACGGAAAAACTATGGGAACNCCCATTGCTTTATTAATAGAAAATGCTGATAGAAAAAACGCAAACTGGGATCANAGAATGTCNATTGAAGATGTTGATGATCCTGAGCCAGCCATGACAACNCCTAGACCAGGNCATGCNGATTTAGTCGGGACTCAGAAATTTAATTTTACCGATATAAGGCCTGTTTTAGAAAGAGCTAGNGCGAGAGAAACTACTGCGAGAGTTGCAGTAGGAGCNGTTGCTAAAAGTTTTTTAAGTGAAATTGGAATTCAATTTAGATCTCGAGTNATATCAATCGGTAGTGTTGCTGATGAAAACAATGACATAGATTGGGATTTTGTTGAAAATTCTGAAGTNCATGTAAGTTCAAAAGAAGCAGAAANAGCAATGATAAAAGAAATTGATAATGCTAAAGAGNTACATGATACATTAGGTGGAGTTTTTGAAGTTAGNGCTCAGGGAGTCCCCATTGGTCTTGGGAGCTACGCACAATGGAATACAAGGTTAGATNGTTTAATCGCACAAGCAATGCTCTCAATTAATGCTGTAAAAGGGNTAGAAATTGGTGATGCATGGCACGCAGCAANAAGCCTAGGTTCTTCGGTTCAAGATATTATTNTACCAAAAAATAAATGGAAAGANTCAACATGGAATNGAGAATCAAATTATGCTGGAGGTATTGAAGGNGGAATATCAAATGGACAGGATGTCGTTGTGCGCTCTGCTATTAAGCCTATTTCAACTGTGACACAAAAATTGCCTACAGCTGACTTATCAACTGGTAAATCAGCAACTTCATTCTATGAACGATCTGATATATGCGTGGTNCCTTCTGCGGCTGTCATTGGNGAAGCTATGCTAGCATTANTCTTAGCTCAAGAAGCACTTTTAAAATTCGGAGGGGATAGCATTGAAGAGTTTNTCCGTAATTATAAAGGCTATGTAGATTCTTTAGGCATAAAAAAGTAGACATTCGTTTTCTGTTTACAAGGATAAATTATGANTGCTAAAAAAATTATATTAATTGGATTATCGGGNGCTGGCAAAACAACTATTGCCAAGCANCTTTCCTCATTGCTCTCTTGGAAGCATATTGANACCGATCAACTAATTGAAGANCAATTCGGCAAATCTCCTGCTGTAATGNTTGAGGAAGATGGTGAATCAAAATTTCGAGAANCTGAAGAGCAATGNATTAAAAGTATTACNGACAGTAATGTTGTGGTTTCTATTGGAGGAGGTGCTTTTCAATCTCAAAAAAATAGAAAAAATTTATTTACCGANGGNNTTGTNGTCTTTNTAGATGCCCCAATACAAACATTAGNAGANCGNATTNAAAATAGTAAGTCNNANCAAAAACGTCCNTTNNTAGGCTCTTCNTNANAAACNCAAGAAAANCTAATAAATATGGATCAACAAAGAAGAGATAATTTTTTGAGGGCAGATTTGCATCTTTTTACCTATAATCAGGCACCTGAAAATATTGCAAAAACTATTATCAAGTTTTGGATAGATTTTAATTTAGACGATAAAAACCTATTGAGATATGATGCTGCAGAAATAATCCAACTGCCAGTAACGAGAATTGCAATTAATAATCATCAATTTCCAATTTTTGCAGGCGTTAATCAATTAAACGAGCTACCTCAGTTAATTGCAAGAATCTCTACGAGCCAGAAGGTATATATTATTACTGATGAGAACGTACACAATATTTATGGCTCAAAAATAGCTGCCATGTTAGATGATCAAAAGATCACACATCTCTCATATATTTTAACACCTGGTGAAAATCAAAAAAATTCAGCTAACGTCGATCTTATTTATAAATGGCTATTTGAAAACAAGATTGAACGCCAAGATCTTATCATTGCATTAGGTGGTGGCGTTGTGTGTGATTTAGTGGGATATGTCGCAGCAACTGTATTGCGAGGAGTTAAATTACTATCGATGCCTACTAGCCTCTTAGCAATGACTGATGCTGCAATTGGCGGCAAGACAGCAGTCAATTTGAATGTAGGTAAAAATTTAATAGGCGTTATTAAACAGCCAGATGCAATTCTAATAGATGTGAATTTCCTAGAAACTCTCCCTGAACGGGAAATCACAGAGGGTATGGCAGAAGTAATTAAACATGCTATTATTCTTGATAAAACCCTTTTTCAAATCTTTGATGAACATAAAGGCAATACATCTGCATTGATTCAAGACAAAAAATTACTACTAGATATTATTGTCAAAAGTGTTCGTATAAAAAGCATGATTGTATCAATTGATCCAAACGAAAAGAATATACGCAAAATACTGAATTTTGGTCATACAATAGGTCATGCTCTAGAAGTTGCATCTGAGTACAAATCACTTTTGCATGGGGAGGCTGTAGCAATTGGCATGGTTGGTGCTACGCAAATATCACATAAACTAGGATATATTTCCGCAGAAGATGTGGATAATATCGTTTCGATAATTAAAAGTTATAATTTACCAGTTTCCTTTCAAGGAATGTCAATTGATTCAATTATGGAATATATTACATTTGATAAAAAAGTTGTTAATAAGCAAGTGCAATTTATACTTATCAATGACATTGGTGTTCCAGCAATTACTACTTTACCCGACAATCAATTGATTCAAGAAACTTTGAAAGGTCTTCAGCATGACTAATCGATATCGACAAATTCATGCTATAGCCAAAGGCAGAGTGCAACGAGTAGGTTATCGCAACTATTGCGTAGAACAAGCTACAGGATTAGGCATCATCGGCTATGCCCAAAATCTGGCCAATGGCGATGTAAAAATTGTTGCTGAAGGCGGGGAGAGCATCCTTCGTGAATATATAAAATTATTGCGCAAAGGCCCGATGCTGTCTTTAGTTAAAGAAGTCGAGTTTCGATGGGAAGAACCAGAGAAGATATATACGGGCTTTGAGATAAAAATTTAAGTTATAACAAAATTACTTGAACGACAGCTCCTTTTTTAAGGATTTTTTGCCTTGCAGGGCATTTTACTAAACCATCAGCAAGCGACATTGACTGTAGAATGCCTGACCCTTGCTCACCAGTTATTGTTGCAAAAGCTTTATTATTTTTATTATTTAACTGCACCCTAGCATATACTTCACGATTATCTGTATTAACAATATCACTATTTAAAATTGCCTGAATGGTATTCCTATTCTTAAAATCCTTGTTCATCATTTTTAAGATTGCTGGTCTTGCAAAAAGTTCGAATGTAACCATTGCCGAAACTGGATTACCTGGTAAACCAATATGGGGTACTTGCTTATTTTTAGCTTTAATCATTCCAAACATTAAAGGCTTACCTGGCTTCATGCGAATCGACCAAAAATCTATTTTTCCATTCATATTTACAACTTCTTTAAATAGGTCATAATCACCTTTTGAAACACCTGCTGTAGAAATTATTAAATCGCAGTGCTTACTTGCATGATCTAATTTTGATTGGATATTTTTAATAGTATCCTTTGCAATGCTATATATTTTGTAGTCCCCACCAATTTTTTTTATTTGTGACGCAATTGAATATGTATTTGAATCGTACACTTGTCCGGGTTGAATTTTCTTTGGTGGTCGAATTATCTCATTACCTGATGAAATGATTGCAACTAGGGGCTTTCTTGTAATTGGCAATTTATCAATACCAACTGAAGCAGCTAATCCGATGTGCCCAGGGCTTAAAATTGTCCCCTTCTTTAATATTTTTGAGCCTTTTTTAGTATCTTCTGCAGCTTTTCGAATGTTCTCATTGATTTTAATCGCTTTATGAATTTGCACTTGTTTTGGCAATCGATTGACTTGTTTTTTTCTTTCGTACTCATCAGTATCTTCAAAAGGAACCACTGCATCAGCTCCTTTTGGGATGATAGCACCAGTCATTATCCTAACTGCTTCTCCTTGCTTAATCTGGCCTTTAAATATACTGCCAGCCTGGTTTTCTCCTATGACATCTAAAACAACATTCTCTCTAGATATTTGCTTTGTGTCATTTGCTTGTATGGCATAACCATCCATACTTGAATTATCACGCAAAGGTACGTTAATCGAACTAAAGATATTCTTTCCTAAGACTTGCTCAAGGCAATCTAATATTGGAGTATTCTTTAATGGTAAAACTTTAATATTAGTAAGTATTTTTTTTTGTGCTGCATTTACAGATAACATTACTGCACTCCTTGTTGGTGCTTGTTATTTATCTTACTATTAATGTAATTAGATTGTAATTAATTATGAAATCTATTGAAAATCAAATTGATAAGATATTCCAAGATGGACAAGCAGCAATTGTTGATGTCCAGGATAAAGATGCCTTACAGGCATGGCGTTCTCAATACACTGGTCGTTCTTCTGAGCTTGCAGGAATTTTAAAAAATCTTAAGGATATTCCGCAAGAAAATAGAAAAGATATTGGTCAAAAAATTAATTCAATTAAACAAGAACTTGAAACATTATTTGACAATAAGTCAAATGAACTTGTACATAACTCCAGTCAGGCTAGTAGTGATTCAAGCATAGATGTATCCTTGCCTGGAACTTATAAAAAAAATGGACATCTTCATCCAATTACCTTAGCCTTACGGGAAACGTTAAATGTGCTTTCTCGATTAGGCTTCTCAACCGTTGAAGGCCCTGAGGCAGAATCTTCTTATTATAACTTTGATAGGCTTCGAATACCCGACGATCATCCTGCGCGCGATATGTGGGATACTTTTTGGCTAGATTCAGAACAATCTAATGATCCGTTATTGCTTAGGACGCATACAAGCCCAATGCAAATTAGATTTCTTGAAAAAAATGATCCTCCAATTAGAATTGCCGTGCCAGGCAAATGTTATAGATATGAAGCAACAGATGCTACGCATGAGTGGATGATGCACCAAGTTGAGATTTTAGCAATTGATAAAGGAATTTCTATAAGCAACCTTAAAGGCACATTGCAATCATTTGCATATAAAATGTTTGGTACTGATGCAAAAATTATGCTACGCAATTCGTATTTTCCATTTGTAGAACCTGGTGTTGAAATGGCAGTTTTTTTCAGAGGAGAATGGCTTGAAATTATGGGAGCTGGCATGGTTCATCCTGATATTATCGAAGCTGCTGGCTATGATCCAAATGTCTATTCTGGTTTTGCTGCAGGAATGGGCATTGAGCGGATAGCTATGTTGTTATGGGATATTGATGATATTAGATATTTTTATCAAAACGATCTGCGTTTTTTAAACAAGTTTTAGATTAATAAGGTGTTGTAAATGTATGTATCAATGAATTGGATTAAAGAACATATTGATATTCCTGAATCAGTAACTATAGATGAAATAGTTGATAAATTGACCAAGGCTTCAGTAGAAGTTGATGGGATCAATCGTATAGGAGAATGGTGGGAGCCTGGATTGATTCAAGTTGGATTAGTTAAAGAGATTATGCCACATCCAAATGCAGATAGATTACGACTAGCAGATATAGAGCTTGCTAAGTCAGAGACACAAAGAGTTGTATGCGGTGCTCCTAATTTAGCAATCGGACAAAAAATTGTATTTGCAAAGACAGGTTCAAAGGTTTACAGCCCAAAGACTAATGGCTTCATTACTCTAGAGACAGCTAAAATACGTGGAGTAGAATCAAGCGGTATGGTGCTGTCTGAATCTGAGTTAGGCATTTCTGATAATCATGAAGGTATCTTGGTGCTTGATGATAAATACGATGTTGGAACATCAGCTCAATCAATATTAGCGGATACTATTCTTGATGTTCATATCTGGCCTAATAGACCAGATTTAATGAATATTATCGGTATTGCTCGAGAAATTGACGCAATTTTTAATGCAACATCAACTTTAACATTGCCTGACACAAGTTACAAAGTTCAAGCAGATAAGAGCTTGCCTTTTCCAAACATAGAAATAGATGACTACACGATGTGCAGTCGATATACGGGAATGTTAATTAAAGATGTGACAATTAAAGAATCTCCACAGTGGCTACAAGACAAATTGCGTTCAGCAGGTATGCGCCCAATATATAATGTAGTTGACATAACAAACTTCGTTATGATGGAAATGGGTCAACCATTACATTCGTTTGATTATGATAAGCTTAATGGAACAATTAAAGTTCGAAGCGCTAAAAAGAATGAAAAGTTAGAGACTTTAGATGGTGAGATAAGAGAATTAATCTCTTCAGATTTAGTCATTGCAGATGATCAGACCGCAATTGCACTGGCCGGAGTAATGGGTGGTGCAAATTCTGATATTAGCGATGCAACGAAAAACGTTTTTTTGGAGGCAGCAAATTTCAATCCAAATAATATTAGGCGAACATCACAAAAGTTTGATCTTCGCTCTGAAGCTTCTGCGAGATTTGAGAGGAATCTTCCACCTCACTTAGCACTTTTAGGCGTACAACGCGCAGCTAAGCTGATAGCTGAGATTTGCGGAGGTACAATTATACATGAGTTAGTTGATGTTAATAAAAATATTTCAGATAAACGAAGTTTAGTCAAAATGAATATTGAAACTGTGCAAAAAATTTGTGGCATTAAAGTATCTGAAGAAGAAGTCCTGAAAAAGCTTCAGCTTCTAGGGTTTGAACTTGATTCAAAGAAAAACAACGATTTAATGATCTCTGTCCCGCTTTGGAGAACAGATATTACTATTGTTGATGATCTTATTGAAGAATTTATTCGAGTTTATGGCTATGACACTGTTCCTTCTGTAGCCATAAATGGTGAGATACCAGATCATGATTTGCAAGATATCGTTTCAGTCAAATCTCAACTTCAAGATCTATTTGTTGCCCAAGGATTTAATGAAATTATCTCATATTCTCTAACAACTGTTGATAAACTGAAAATTATTTTAGGGGACGCAGCAGTAATAGAAAATCCTCCAATTGCTCTAAAAAATACACTTTCTTCTGAACGATCAGTGCTACGTACTTCGATGCGGCATTCTTTATTGGAAACAATTAGTTATAATATTCATAATGGGCAATCTGATATTTGGATTTTTGAATCTGGAAGAATTTATACAGAGAAGAGCAAAGATATCACTGGAACATTTGCAGAGAGTCCTTTAGCAGAACAAGAATACTTGGTAGGAGCTATTTCTGCACAGTCCCTTGATCGATTTGGATTGCCA
>PAJB01000014.1 GCA_002710905.1 Chloroflexota bacterium
CTTCTTCATTAATAGCATCACCTGGTGCAACTAGCACTTTTAATACATCGGCTTCTTCTATGCCTTCACCAAGTTCAGGAAGTTCAAAGTTTACTGACATAATTATCCCTACCAAAAAACATTATAACTCTAATCCTAATTTCTAAGCTATGACTGGATTGATTTTAGATACATCAATTTTTAATTCCTTGACAGCTTTAAGATAAATAGATTTTTCTATTTTCCCTTGTGTAAGTAATCCAGACAAAGCAGTGACAGTAACCCATCGTGCATCCACTTCAAAGTGGTCACGTAGTTCTTCACGAGTATCACTTCTGCCAAAGCCATCCGTACCTAAGCTTAGCAGATCAACGGGTAGCCATTTTGCAATCAAATCAGGGAGTGATTTGAGATAATCTGAACTAGCTACAACTAAATCTACATCTTTATTAATTGAACTTGAAATATGAGATTGCTTTTGCTTTTTGGTTGGATTTAAAATGTTCCATCTTTCAACTTCTAAAGCTTCACGTCTTAGTTCTGTATAACTTGTTACTGACCATACTTCTGATGACACATCATATTTTTCTAATAATTGTTGAGCAATAACTACTTCTTTATGAATTGCACCGCTTCCAAAAAGAGCAACATGCGCCTTTGATTTTTTAATATTTCTTCCTTTGAATTCATACATGCCTTTTAAAATATGTTCATCTAGTTTTTTATTAGTAGACGGCATAGTTGGTTGTTCGTAATTTTCATTTCCAACAGCCATGTAATAGTATTCTTCTTTATTCTCGTAAAACATTCTTTTTAAACCTTCACGGACGATTATTGCAATCTCATACGCATATGCGGGGTCATATGCTTTAACTTGAGGCACGACAGAAAACAAGAGATGTCCGTGGCCATCTTGATGTTGTAACCCTTCTCCATTTAAAGTAGTGCGGCCAGCTGTACCGCCAATAAGAAATCCTCTTGATCTAGAATCTGCTGCTGCCCACGCCAAATCGCCAGTTCTTGCAAAGCCAAACATAGAATAATAAATATAAAATGGGATCATCGTTAGCCCATTATTAGCATAAGAAGTAGCTGCAGCAATGAAGGAGCTCATTGAACCAGACTCAGTAATCCCTTCTTCAAGAATTTGTCCATCTGATGATTCTTTATAATACAGTAAGCTTGCTTTATCCACTGGCTCATAAAGCTGTCCAACATGTGAATAAATTCCAAACTGTCTAAAAAATGCTTCCATTCCAAAAGTTCGGGCTTCATCAGGAACAATTGGTACAATCCTGTTACCTATTGCATTATCGCGCATTAACTTAGAAAGGATTCTTACAAAAACCATAGTAGTAGATGCGACACGATCTTCTGAGCCTTCATAAAATTCTTCAAAAAGAGTTGTATCAAACATATTTAAATCATTGTAAACAGCAGTTCTTTTAGGCAAAAAGCCTCCAAGTTGCTTTCTTCTTTCTAATAAATATTTTTGTTCTGGGGATTTTTTAGGAAATGTGTATAAAGGACTATGTGTTGCTTCCTCATCAGATAACGGAACATCAAACCGATCTCGAAATTCAAGTAACTCTTTTTCATTTAATTTCTTCTGTTGATGAGTCACGTTTCTTCCTTCACCGGCTTCTCCTAAGCCATATCCTTTAATTGTTCGAGCTAAAATAACTGTAGGTTGACCAGTATGTGAAACTGCAGCTTGATATGCAGCATATACCTTAGCAGCATCATGCCCGCCTAAACTCATATCCCATAATTCATCATCTGAAAGGTGTTCTACCATTTTTAATAATCTTGGATCAGTTCCGAAGAATAGCTTTCGAATATAGGCCCCGCCTTCTACAACTGCTTTTTGAAATTCACCATCAACAATTTCACCAAGTCTTTGAACTAATAAGCCTTGATGGTCTTGCGCTAATATATTGTCCCATTCACTTCCCCATATTAACTTAATAACATTCCATCCTGCTCCTCGATAGAAAGCTTCAAGTTCTTGCATGATGCCACTATTGCCTCTTACTGGACCGTCAAGTCGTTGTAAATTACAATTAATAACAAAAATTAAATTATCAAGTTTCTCTTTAGCGCCAACTTGAATAGCAGCAAGGCTCTCAGGTTCGTCTTGCTCTCCATCACCTAAAAATGCCCAAACTTTTCTTTTAGAATGATCTCCAAGTCCTCTGTCAGATAAATATCTTAGAAATCTTGCTTGATAAGCAGCCATTAATGGACCTAGGCCCATTGAAACAGTAGGAAACTGCCAAAATTCTGGCATTAGCCATGGATGAGGATAGGAAGATAATCCATTGTCAATTTCTCTTCTAAAATTTTTTAATTGTTGTTCGTTTAATCGTCCTTCAAGAAAAGCTCTAGCATAAATTCCAGGAGAAGCATGTCCTTGAAAATAAATTAAATCAGATCCATCTGGATGATCTTCGCCTTTAAAAAAGTGTTGAAAGCCTACTTCATATAGTGTCGCTGCTGAAGCATATGTTGATATGTGTCCGCCTATTCCATCGGAGTGCTTATTAGCATCAACAACCATGGCCATTGCATTCCACCGAATTGCATTTTTGATTTTTCGTTCCATCAAGCGATCTCCAGGATAACTTGGTTGTCGATCAACTGAAATAGTATTAACTCGTGGTGTGCGAGATGTAGTCGGTAAAACAACTCCTAATCGTTGGGCTATAATTTGCAAATGTGAAAGTAAGTCAGTAATACGTTTTCCACCTCGAGTATAAAAAACGTCTTTGAGTGAGTCTGTCCAATCTTTATTTTCTATAGAGATTATCTCTGGAGATTGATCCGTTTTATTAAATCTACCATTGGAACCAGATCCATTATTTGTGTTATTGCTTGATTGCTTTATTTGTTTATCATTAACCATTTTTTTTCCATATTAATTTATTAGCATAGATTAGTTTAATACATTCTCTTTGCTAAGGAAATAATGAAAAAATAATTACAATTTAGGATATTAAATTAATCAATTATAATAATAAGTACTAGTAATGAAATAACGATGTATAATATTTAATCGATAAGGAAAGCAAATGACTGAAATAAGATTCAATGATTTTGGTGAAACTGATTATTTGACTGTTTATAATTGGATGCAAAATCAACGAATCAATATTTCATTGAATAAATCTAAAGAATCAATAAATTTTGTTGAACATCCTAGTGTATTTACCTTAGGAACAAATGCAGAATTAAAAAATGTTTTAATTAATGAAGATAATAGAACAGCATTGAATATAGATCTTGTTCATGTTGATCGAGGTGGTGACGTAACTTGTCACAATAAAGGACAATTAGTTGCATATCCTTTGCTCAACCTAAAGAAAAGAAACCTAAAACCTGTAGAATATGTGAGGATGCTTGAAAACATATTAATAAATGTCTTAAAAAAATATAATATTTCAGGCATACAAAATCCTGGTACTCCTGGAATCTGGGTAGGGAATAATAAAATTGCATCCATAGGCATAAGTATCAAAAAAGGAATTACTAGTCATGGAATTTCTTTAAATATTAATAATGATCTTAATATTTTTAACTATATCAACACTTGCGGCATACAAGATTTAGAAGTGACTTCTATGAACAAGATCCTCAATAAGACTGTCGATGTACAGCAAATAAAATTGATAATGATGAAAGAATTCCAATCCTTGCTTGGCTTACAAACATTAAATTCTAACAATGAAGAAGTATTGCTTAAACAAATCGAATTGGGAAAAAAGTTAGTAAGGAGCAAATAATTTGACTCAAATTGACATCCAGCCATCAGAAAAAACGAAAAAGCCTGAATGGTTTAGGGCTCAATTCCCATCTGGCAAGAAGTTTACTGAAATCAAAGATCTTTTAAGAAATGAAACATTGCATACAGTTTGTGAAGAAGCACGTTGCCCCAATATTGGTGAGTGTTTTAATTCTGGTACTGCAACTTTTATGATTTTAGGTGATACCTGTACCAGAGCTTGTGGATTTTGTGCCGTTAATTCCGGGAAGCCTGGAGAATTAGATATTCTTGAACCAATTCGACTTGCTAACACGGTTGCTAGATTAAATTTAGACTATTGTGTTATCACTTCTGTTAACAGAGATGATGTTAAGGATGGTGGAGCAAGTATTTTTGCTGGATGCATTAATGGAATTCACAAATTGCTTCCTAATTGTAATGTCGAAGTACTAATTCCTGATTTTGAAGGGAACTGGGATGCTTTGGAAAAAGTTTTATTAGCAGGACCAGCAGTGTTAAACCACAATACTGAAACCATCAAAGAATATTACAGATTTGTTAGGCCCAAAGGAAAATATGAGCGAACATTGGAATTATTTCGTAAGTCTAAAGAAATAGCACCTAATATACCCACAAAAACTGGGATTATGGTTGGGTTAGGCGAAACAATGGACGAACTTAAGTCAACTATTGAAGATGTAAGACAGCAAGATGCAAATTTACTAACTATTGGGCAATATTTGCAACCAACTAAAAAACACCTGCCAATTAAAAAATTCTGGCACCCTGATGAATTTCTAGAAATTAAGGACTTCGCTCTTGAAGTTGGTTTTGAACATGTTGAATCTGGACCACTTGTCCGAAGCTCATATCATGCTGCAGAACAATATGCAGCTTTTAGAAATTCAATGTCTAAAACCAATTAGTAAATAAGCTACTTTTTGTTGCTGTCATTCAAAAAAGCTTTTTTAGCTTCAATAGCTTCATCTGAAGACTGTAAAATTTCAGTTTGTGTTTGTTCAAATTTGTAGGCATTCTTCAAATCCATCCATTCTATTTGATTAAGAGTGGCCTTTGCCATTCGTAATCCCAGTGACATCTTGTTTGAGATAATCTCTGCGTATTCCAAAGTTTTTGGAAGCAAATTTTCTAACGTTGTAACTTCAATTACAGCTCCATAGGATTTAGCTTCTTCAGCAGGCATTCTCTTTGCAGTATAATTCATCATTCGAGTAACACTTTGTGGAAATAATCTTTGTAAATGACCTGCTCCTCCTAATAAACCTACATCAATTTCAGGTAAACCAAAATTTGCATTTTCGCTAGCAATTAAAAAATCACAAGAAGCAGCTATTGCTAAGCCAGCTCCAAGAGCTGGACCATTTATTGCGCCAATAACTGGAACTGCGCATTCGTAAATAGAGTTAAAAGTTTCTCGAGCTCGTCTATAATGCGCACTTGGATCGTTTTGACTATTACCTGAAGGTAAACGAGAGTTTAAATCAACGCCAGCACAAAATGCACGGGAGCCAGAAGCAGTCAAAACAACAACATTAACATCTTTGTTTGTGTGGAAAGAATCAAAAAGCTGAATAATTTCATTATTAGCATCAGCTGATAAAGCATTTACTGGAGGATAGTCCATTGTTGCAATAGCAATTTTATCTTGAATTTCTAAATTTATTGGAGACATGAGAATCCTTAATCTAGTATTGGAGCAAATTTTGGAAGTGTGATCTCATCGTTAATTTTTTCAAAAATGATTTGAACAGGTGTGCCTATTACAATGTTTTCAATGTCAACATTGATCAAATTTGATATCAATTTAGGTCCTTCGTCTAGTTCAATTAATGCAAAAACATACGGTTCTTGTGAAGCAATTTCTTGAAATCTTACATCGGCAGATCGATGAACGACAGTATAGGAATATACATTGCCTTTACCAGAAACATGCTCCCATGATAAATCATTAGAAAAACAACCATTTTTTGGACAATAAGCCTTAGGATACATAAACAAATGAGCACATTTATTACATTTTGGGATTAACAATTTGTCTTCATTAAGCCCATCCCAAAAGGGCTTTGCTTCATTTGTTATATTAGGCAGAGGCAAATTATATTCATCACTCATTATTTTTTTTCTCCATTATCAATTTGGCTCGGACCCGAGCACTAGTGAACACATTTCACTTAAAAAACCACCTCAGCCATTAACAAAGCAGTAATCAAGATTCTTAACTTGCCTATCCCCTGCAAGACCTTGCATTTGTCTAACGGATTCGGTTACATGCGACATGCCACCACCTACTTGTGGTTGCCCATAAGATAATTGTCCGCCATGTGTATTGATCGGCAATGAGCCTTTATACGTAATATCTGTTGATTCAACAAATGCTCCTGCCTCACCCTTGCCTACAAAACCAGCATCTTCAAGACTAATTAGAACAGTGATTGTATAACAATCGTACAAAGAAACCATGTTAATATCTTTTGGAGCTAATCCAGCCATTTCAAATGCTTTTTTTGCTGAAATAGCTACAGGCGATGTGGTCAATGAGGTTGCATTTGGTAAAGTAGAGCGATCAACTGCCATCCCAGCACCTAATAAATAGACTGGTTTATTTTTTGCATCTTTGGCACGGTCTGCAGCTGTCACAATCACTGCTTCGGCACCACCAGTGGGCATAACACATTCAAGTAACCGCAGAGGATCAGAGATCATTCTGGAATTTACAACATCATCTACGGAAATACTAGAACCATAAAAAATAGCGTCAGGGTTNGCTTGTGCGTTAAAACGTTGCTGTGCAGCAACTTGGGCNCGTTGTTCATCAGTGACACCATATTCTTTTTTGTATCTATTNGCAATTAATGCATAGTACCCAGTAGCACCTGAAGCTGGACCAAATGGTGCATCAAATTGAGGCCTATGTAATGGTGCTGCATCAGCAGCCATATCCCCTCCTGGAGCAAGNCCGCCGATAACACACAGTACATTTGTTGCAAGCCCAGCATTGATTGCCATTGCGGCCATTGTCACACTAGCAGCACCACTAGCACCTTCCATATGAACACCAGAAGACCATGTTGGTCGTAAGCCCAAATATTCTGCCATAGCGGTAGGTGTTTCTCCAGTAACCTGAGTGATTAATCCGTCAATATCANCTTGGGTCATTGCAGCATCTTGCATAGCATTTATTGCAGCTTCAGCTGCAACACCNAAACCACTTCTGCCGGGCATTNTTCTTTCTGGTTTTACCGAACCAGTTGCAATAATTGCTGCTTTCCCTTTTATCGTTTTAGACATGATTTTTCCAAGAAATGATTCTTATAACTTTTATAGAGTTGAGATCATTATACATTATTGTGATAATAGATTATCACAATAAAGGAATGAAAAAATGGAAGAAATTACAAGAGGCTACNTTGAGACNAAGCATTGCCAATTNCATTATTATCANTCTGGCAATGGCCAACCGATAATATTGCTTCATCCTACACCNAATTCTCAATTTTTTTTAAAAACAATTCCTTTCTTNTCTGATAGCTATCAAGTGTTTTCCGTAGATACACCAGGATATGGAAATTCTACTCGTCCTAAAGTGCCATTCTCCTCTCTTGAGGAATATGCNAATGAAATTGTAAGTTTCATAAAAATTAAAAAATTAAAATCAGTTATTTTATTAGGTCATATGACTGGCGCAGTAACTGCACTTGAAGCAGCTATNCAAGCAAAAAAACAAATTAGCACATTAATTTTAGGAGAGCTTATTGATTGGTCATTGACTACTGAGCCACATTCTCANCATGATAATAAATTCATTNATCCGCAAGATGATGGTTCNCACTTACTAACAATTTGGAATAAGTATAAAGACATGATTGGCATATTAGATATTAAGGACATTCAAAGNAGGTTTTTAACAGAATTTCTTGCTGAATATGGAGCAGATATGTACCCAATCAATGATTTTGAAATGCAAGAAAGTCANAAAAAACACAACTGGCAAGATAGNACTCCNAAAACAATGTTTAATTATGATGTCTCTTCCAATCTAAAAAAATTAGATATTCCAACATTATTAATGTGCGGAAATGCGAGTAGATTAAGATCAGGAGCAAGTCCATATGAAGAACAGCAAGGGCTACTTAAGTTGTTNCCCAATGGACATGCTGCAATTTTGAAAGATCACACTCATGCTGCACCACTTATTAATCCAGAATTATATGCTTTTTCTATTTTGAGTTTTTTAAACAATTTGAAACAATCTTGATTCCTTTTGTAAGATTTATTATCTATACTTATATAATTAATCTATAGTTTTCAAATTATGACTAAAAAGTTTGGAGTATGNATGCAAGATTTAGCGTATTTTCGACCAAAATCAATTAAAGAAGCTGTCAGTTTTTTATCTGACCATGGGCCTACAGCTAAAATTTTAGCTGGNGGAACAGATGTAATTGTTCAAGCGAGGGAACGGACAAAAGAAATTAGTGCTTTTGTAGATATTAANAAAATCCCAGAAGTGATGGGAGTAGGAATAGAAGGGCATCGAGGATTAACAATTGGTGCCGCAACCCCAATGTATCAAATTTATAATCATTCCGGTGTGCAAAAAGAATATCCTGCAATTATAGATTCTGCCAATCTTATCGGTGGNAAGGCTATACAAGGTCGTGCTAGTTTTGGTGGNAATCTNTGNAATTCAGGTCCTGCTGCTGACACNATTCCAACTATGATTGTTCTTAGCGGGATTGCTAATATCATTGGACCAGATGGTGAAAGAAAAGTTGCTATAGAGGATTTTTGTACTGCACCGGGACAAAATGTACTCAAACATAATGAAATTCTTGTTTCAATACACTTTAAAAAACCTGCTCCATTTTCAGGTGCTCGATTTATTCGATTTATTCCTAGAAATGAAATGGATATAGCAGTTGTCAATGTTGCATCTCAAGTACAAATGGATGGCANCACCATTGAGTCATCANGAGTGGCCATTGGTGCCTGTGCACCAACTCCTTTATTGTTAAATGAGATTTCTCAATTTNTAGATGGAAAAGATTTTACTGAAGACTTGCTAAGTGAAGCTTCAGAATTATTTGACAACTTAATCACTCCTATAGAAGATATGCGCGGAACTCCAGAACATAGAGTGGACTTAGCAAAAACTCTTTTCAAAAGAACTATAAGAGATGCCGTNAGTAGAGCGAATGGAGAAAGGATCTAANTATGAGTAAAAAAATTGTAATTTCATCTTCAATTAATGGTGATAATACTGAATTTATAGCTGATGAAAGAGATAGTCTCCTTGATGCACTACGTGAAAGAATTGGGCTTACGGGAGTCAAAGAAGGTTGTAATAATGGCAATTGNGGAGCTTGCGCAGTATTACTAGATGGAGTTTTAGTAAANTCTTGTTGTGTCATGGCTGCTGAAGTNGATGGCTCATCCGTAGAGACNGTAGAAGGTATTGCTCAAGGCAATGAATTACATCCTGTNCAACAAGCTTTTTTAGATGAAGCTGCACTTCANTGTGGAATTTGCACNCCNGGATTCTTAGTTTCTGCNAAAGCTTTACTAGAACAAAANCCAGANCCAACTGAAGANGAAATTCGTTTCTGGCTAGCAGGTAATTTATGTAGATGNACNGGGTACGATAAAATCATTACTGCTGTACAAAATGCTGCAAAAATNGTTCAGGAAAAAAAATAAACTTATTAGAACTTGTGAGGAAACATGGTTAGTACTAGAAAAAAAGCTGAAAAAAAATACAAGGTAATTGGNTCTCGNCCGGTCAGACCAGATGGAGTAGANAAAGTCACTGGTCGTGCAAAATATGGCGCAGANATTANNCTNCCNGGNATGCTTTATGGCCGTGTATTACGNAGNCCTCATGCNCATGCAAAGATAAAAAATATTGATACTTCTAAAGCACTAGCTTTGCATGGAGTTAAGTCAGTCATTACGTATAAAGACTTNCCTACTGCAGAAGATGTAGCGCTTGATTTAGGTGAAACAACTTCAAATTTAAAATGGTTATGNGANAAGGTTTTAGCNACTGAAAAAGCATTNTTNCATGGGCATGCCGTAGCAGCAGTTGCTGCAACAGATCCTCATATTGCTGAAGATGCTCTGCATTTAATTGAAGTGGACTATGAAGTCTTACCAGCAGTCCTTTCAGTACATGATGCAATGGATCCTAAAACTCCTAACATCCATGAAAATATGAAGACTTTAGACATGATAGCTAGATTTAAAGCTGGTGATCCAAGCGNAACACAAATCAGTAACGTAGCAAGCGTACTTGATTTTGAGCTCGGTGACTTAGAAAAAGGATTTGCAGAAGCAGATATCACTATAGAACGTGAATTTGAAACAGGCACGTATCATCAAGGATATATTGAATCGCACAACGGTACTGCGCAATGGAATGAAAATGGTGAAGTAACGATTTGGCTTTCAACGCAAGGCCACTTTAATGCTCGTGATGTGCTTGCCCAATTGTTACGCGTTCCATTATCAAAAGTCAAAGTTATCCCAATGGAAATTGGTGGTGGCTTTGGTGGTAAAATTCCTATGTATATGGAACCTTTAGCAGCAATTATGTCTAAGCAAACTGGTAAGCCAGTAAAAATGCATATGCANCGTGATGAAG
The DNA here is from genome assembly GCA_002710905.1 of Chloroflexota bacterium. The sequence goes on from PAJB01000014.1 coordinate 10,404, forward strand.
TGATGCTAGCGACTGGTCCTACATCAGCAACTTATATTAAAGTAAAAGTTGGTGCTAAAAAAGANGGTACGATTGTTGCTGCTGATGCCTATTTAGCATATGAGTCCGGTGCTTATCCTGGTTCTCCAGTTGGAGCTGGNGGAGCATCAATGTATCTTCCTTACGATATACCTAATTTACGTGCACATTGCTTAGATGTGATAGTNAATAAACCACACACAGCTGCTTATCGAGCGCCTGGTACACCTGCGGCTGCCTATGCGATTGAATCGGTTATAGATGAGATTGCTGAAGAATTAGAAATTGATCCTCTGCAAATTAGAATGATAAATGCCGCTGAAGAAGGTACTCGTACAGCTGACGGTAGACTTGCGCCTGCATCCTTAGCTGTAAAAGAATTACTTGAAGCAGCTCAGTCTACTGAGCATTGGAATTCAGAACGTTCTGACTCATCAATTGGACGCGGNATTGCNATTGGAGCATGGGGTAATGCTGGATTAGAATCTAATGCATACGCTTCAATTAATTCAGATGGTACAGTCAATCTGAATACAGGTTCAGTTGATATTGGAGGGCAGCGAGCAAGNCTTGCTATGCAGNTAGCTGAAACTCTTTGCATAGAATACGAATGCATTAANCCACAAGTGATGGATACAGATTCTATTGGNTATACCGCCGTAACTGGTGGNAGTCGTACAACCTTTGCAAGNGGAATAGCGGTTGTTGAAGTTGCAGAAAAAATTAANAAACAAATTATTACACGAGTTGCTAATTTTTGGGAAGTTGAAGAAAAACAAGTTTCATATAACAGTGATGGAACCATAACTGGTCCAGAAGATAAGATGATAGACTTTGCCNGTTTAGGTAAAATTTTATCNAGAACTGGTGGAACTATCCAAGCTAGNGCAACTGTTAAACCAAANACTCAAGTGCCGACNTTCGGCTGCCATATTGTAGATGTTAAGGTTGATGAAGAAACTGGTAAAGTAGATATTATTAGATCGACTGCACTCCAAGATGTAGGAAAGGCAATTCATCCTTCNTATGTTGAAGGGCAAATTCAAGGTGGAATATTGCAAGGNATTGGCATGGCCCTCTACGAAGAATACCACTACGATGACAAAGGAATTCTAAAAAATGCTAGTTTGTTAGATTACAGGATGCCGACTTCATANGATATNCCNTTNACNGANACNATNCTTGTTGAAAANCCAAATCCAGGNCATCCATATGGNGTNAANGGNGTNGGNGAAGTGCCAATTGTACCACCTCTTGCGGCAATTGCTAATGCAATTTATGATGCAACAGGCATACGACCTCGAGAATTACCAGCAACTCCAAAAAGNGTTAGAAAATTAATTAAAGAAAAACAAAGCTAGTATACTCAACAATGGTCAATGTCATCATNCCAACAATGCTNCGTAAAAAGTGCAATAACATTAATGATATTGCTGTAGATGGANTCAATCTACGAGAAATTATAAACAATTTGGAACTGCANTGCCCNGGAATAGAAGAAATTCTTATTTATGAAAATTTAATTAANCCAGGAATTCAAATTGCAATCAATGGCGAACCAGTAACAACTGGCCTATCAACAACCATTCCGCAAGATGCAGAAATAAATATTATTCCTGCGATTTCAGGAGGATAATTTTAGAATTTCAAGATATACTGTCTATAATTAATTATGATAATTATGAGGAGTAATCATGGTTAGTACTAGAAAAAAAACTGAAAAAAAATACAAGGTAATTGGTTCTCGACCNGTCAGNCCAGATGGAGTAGATAAGGTNACTGGCCGAGCAAAATATGGAGCAGACATTAGTCTGCCCGGTATGCTTTATGGNCGTGTTTTANGAAGTCCTCATGCGCATGCAAANATAAAAAATATTGANACNTCNAAAGCANNAGCTTTAGCTGGAGTAAAGTCAGTNATCACACATAAAGATTTACCTACTGCTGATAATGTNGCATTGAATTTAGGTGAAACAACAGANAANTTAAAGTGGATTTCTGACAANGTANTAGCCACTGAAAAAGCATTGTTTCATGGACATGCNGTAGCAGCAGTTGCTGCAACAGATCCACATATTGCTGAAGATGCTCTNCANTTAATTGAAGTAGANTATGAAGTNTTACCAGCAGTCCTTTCAGTACATGATGCAATGNATCCTAAAACNCCTAANATNCATGAAAATATGAAGACNGTNGATATGTTAGGNAGGTTCCAATTTGGAACAACTAGNGAAACACAAATTAATAATGTTGCAAGCATACTTGATCTTGAANTTGGTGACTTAGAGAAAGGATTTGCAGAAGCAGATATCACTATAGAACGTGAATTTGAAACAGGCACGTATCATCAAGGATATATTGAATCGCACAACGGTACTGCGCAGTGGAATGAAAATGGNGAGGTCACTGTATGGCTTTCAACGCAAGGTGCNTTCAATGCANGNGATCAANTNGCTGCATTANTNCAGGTACCNTTNTCCAAGATAAAAGTTATTCCNATGGAAATTGGNGGTGGCTTTGGTGGTAAAATNCCTATGTANATGGAACCTCTAGCAGCAATTATGTCTAANCAAACTGGTAAGCCNGTAAAAATGCATATGCAACGAGATGAAGTATTNCAAGCAACTGGTCCTACATCAGCAACNTATATNAAAGTAAAAGTTGGTGCTAAAAAAGANGGTACNATTNTCGCTGCNGANGCTTATTTAGCGTATGAAGCAGGTGCNTATCCTGGTTCNCCTGTNAGCGGTGGAGGTGTTTCCATGTTTATGCCTTANGCNATTCCAAATGTTAAAGCATACTGCCTTGATGTAATTGTNAATAAAACAAAAACAGCTGCNTATNGAGCGCCTGGTGTNCCTGCCGCTGCTTTTGCNATTGAAACAGTNATAGATGAGATTGCCGAAGNATTAGACATTGATCCTCTGCAAATTAGAATGATAAATGCTGCTGAAGAAGGTACTCGCAGACATGATGGTGTGCTTGCTCCATCAATGGCTGTAAAAGANACTTTAGAGGCTGCACAAGCTACAGANCANTGGAATTCAGAATTATCTGATTCATCAATTGGGCGCGGNATTGCAATTGGAGCATGGGGCAATGGCGGNATGGAGTCTAGTGCTTATGCNGCAATAAATTCAGATGGNACANTNAANNTGAATACAGGNTCAGTNGATATTGGAGGGCAACGAGCAAGTCTTGCTATGCAATTGGCTGAAACNCTCAATATNCAATATGATGATATAAANCCTCAAGTTGTAGATACAGACTCAATTGGATATACNGCAGTCAGTGCTGGAAGCAGAACTACATTTGCAACAGGCCTTGCTGTTATTGAAGTCGGTAATCATTTAAGACANCAAGTNATTGAACGAGTTGCTAATTTTTGGGAAGTTNATATNGANCAAATAGATTATACAAAAGATGGAAATTTNATAGGGCCNGATGANAAAAAAATGACNTTTAAAGAAATGGCTNCAATGCTTCCAANTACAGGNGGTAGAATNCAAGCAAGTATTGACTTACAAGCTACCACTCATGTCCCTACTATTGCCTGCCATATTGTAGATGTAAAAGTTGACGAAGAAACTGGNAAAGTNGATATNNTTNGNTCNACTGCNCTACAAGATGTNGGAAANGCAATTCATCCTTCTTATGTTGAAGGACAAACTCAAGGTGGAATTNTGCAAGGNATNGGCATGGCTCTTTATGAAGAATATTACTACGATGANAAAGGAATTCTNAAAAATGCTAGTTTNNTNGATTANAGNATGCCGACTTCATANGATATNCCNTTTACTGANACNATNCTTGTTGAAAANCCAAATCCAGGNCATCCATATGGNGTNAAAGGNGTNGGTGAAGTGCCAATTACNCCACCATTAGCTGCTATTGCNAATGCAATTTATGATGCAGTTGGTGTAAGGCCACGAGAANTACCTGCAACTCCAAAAAGAGTACATAANTTAATTAAAGAAAAATAANCTGNTTATTTATAAATCAAATTNAACNTTACTCANACACTGCATTGCAGCACCATGACAAATNNNNTCACGNTCTTCTTCNGTAAAGTCAATATTGTANTTCTTNCCCCATTCAGGTAAGTTTTTAAAAATATCAACCCATCTTTCAGTTTGCCCTCTTGCTTTACTCCCGACGCCAGCCTGAGGTAAATCTGTGCCCCAAACAATTCGCTCAGCACCCATTGTATTAATAAATATTCGTATAACTTTAAGCAATTCAGGTATATTTTCATCAGTAACTGCACCTAATGCCTGCCAATCACATAAATCAAGCCAAATGTTCTTTTTGCCACGTGCTGCTTGCAAGCCTCTCCAATATGCTTCTGTTTCAAAAGGTGCTTGAAGATTAGTATGCCCCAACATAATTCTTAAATCTGGTAACTCTCTTGCAACAAGCTCAACCCACTCTGGCCAAGCCCAAATGTTGCCACCAGTGTGAATAAGTACGGGTACATCTAACTCAATAGCTTTTTTATACATAGGAAAGCATCTCTCATCATTAGCCTGATATCCATTTGGAGGGTATACCTTTAGTCCAACTGCTCCACGCTCTTTAACAGCCCTTTCAAAGATTGCAGTAGCTCTCGGCCGTCTTGGATCTACTCCGCAAAACCATGAAAGTTTTTTTGACTTATCAGATACTTCTCCAGTTAAACGATCAAACTCTTCATATTCAAGTTGGTTGTCTTCTTCAGGACCATAAGCCATACCCCAATCAAGAGCTAAAATAACAGAATGATCAATTCCATAGTGTTCCATTTCATCAATTGCAATCTGTCCTGTCGCATCCATAGTTGGTGATTGCGCAATTCTCTCTAACACTTGTTCAGTAGTTCTTCCTGTCTTTTTAGCCAATCCTTCTGCATTATTTCTAAGATGACTTGGAGGGAACCATTCAAAACCCCAAAGATGTCTGTGTACGTCAATTAGTTTAACCATTATGTAATCCTTACTATTATTTAACTAAAATTAAAATTTGATATTGCTATAGGCAGCTTCTGCTCCTTTAAAGCAAATACCATCACGTTCTTCCTCAGTAAAGTGAATATCGTATTTCTTGCCCCATTCAGGTAAGTTTTTAAATATATCAGTCCATGTTTCTGTTTGTGCTCGAGCTCTACTGCCAACACCTGCTTGTGGAAGATCAGTTCCCCAAAGAATTCGTTCATGTCCTTTTGTATTCAAGAATACTCGAATAACTTTAAGTAACTCTGGTATATTTTCTTCTTTGACAGCACCAAGTGCTTGCCAATCACAGAGGTCCAACCAAATATTGTTATGTCTTGCTCCAGCTTGTAAACCCTGCCAGTATGCTTTTGTTTCAAAAGGTGCTTGAAGATTTGTGTGTCCCATAATAATTCTTAGATCAGGAAATTGCCTTGCAACAAGCTCAACCCACTCTGGCCAAGCCCAAATGTTGCCACCAGTGTGAATAAGTACGGGTACATCTAATTCAGCTGCTTTAGCATACATAGGCAAACATCGCTCATCATTAGCCTGATATCCATTTGGAGGGTACATTTTTAATCCTACTGCACCCCACTCTTTAACAGCTTGCTCAAATAGTGCAACTGCTTTGGGTCGCCTTGGATCATAGCTAGCCATAGCATATAATTTCCCAGGATACTGCTTACATACTTCTTGTGCTAATCTATTAAATTCTTCTGCAGGCAATTGATTATCTTCGTCAGGGCCATAAGCAAGGCCCCAGTCTAGTACTTGAATAATTGAAACATCAATGCCATAGTGATCCATTTCATCAATTGCGACTTTACCGGTAGCATCCATTGTTGGAGACTGTTTAATTCTTTCTAGTACTTGTTCTACTGTTCGACCAGTTTTTTTCGCAATAGGCTCAGCAGAAAATTTAGGAAGATGACTAGGTGGAAACCAATCATACCCCCATAAATGTCTATGAATATCAATTATTCGAGTCATAAGATGCTCCTAATCTTAATTTAGCAAAAATATCAATTAATATGGTTTAAAATCATTATCTGTTTTGACAGCTTTTTTATAATCAGATTGTCTTTTTTCAACAAAAGCTTCCATGCCCTCAAGCATATCATCATCTGATTTGACCTTTTCTATCATCTTCATTTGATTTGCTTTTCGAGTTTCATAATAATTTTCATAACGCAAATTGCCACTCTTTCTTTGCAATTCAATTGAGCCTTGTTTCAATCTCTGAATAGAATCTGGGCCCATCAATGCAGTAGCTTTTGCTAAATCAATGGCTTTCTCTAAGATCTGATCTTTAGGAAGAACATAATTAGCAAAGCCATGATCAAGGCATTCTTGAGCATTGATTCTCTTATCAGTCATTGTCAATTCTCTGGCTATCATTGGTGGTAGAAATGTATTCATTGAATTCATACCACCTACATTGATCTTAGCATGTAAGTCTGCAATATATGTATCATCTGACATAACAATCATGTCGCACATGATTGCAATTTCTAAGCCTCCGCCAACAGCGGCACCATTAAGCGCACCGATAAGAGGCTTCCATACATCATAATGATTACATTGAGTTGCAAACATAATGTGGTTAGGGTCATCAATAGGCCTTAAGGCATTAGATTCCTTCTCACTGTAAGTGCCAACAAATTCTTTGATATCACGCCCTGCGCAGAAAAACCTGCCGTTAGCAGTAATAACTGCTGCTTTAATGTCATCATTATTATTAACTTCATCAAAACATGCAACAACATCTCTGTGCATTGCAGTGTTCAAAGAATTAGCTGCTTCAGGACGATTCATTGTGATTACAGCAATGTCATCAACTCGTTCGAAAGTAGCTGCCTCCAAATTATTTAAATCTAGATTCAACTCTTTCGTTATATCTTTGCCAAATTGCATAAAAAACCCCTATCAATTAAATTATTATACAAATTTTAGAGAAACTTATTCGCTGCTCTTAACAGGACGTTCGTATTCAGAATCTCTTTTCTCAACAAATGCTTTCATTCCTTCCATTCGATCATGATCGCCAGCAGTTTCTGCCATTTGAGCTCGAACAATTTTGCGTCTTTCTTCATAGAATTCTTCACCATGAATATTGCCGCTTGCTAATTGAACATCAATTGAGCCTTGCTTCAATCTTTGAATGGAATCTGGTCCCATTGCAGCAGTAGCTTGTGCAACTTCTATAGCTTTGTCTAAAACTTGATCTTTTGGAAGAACATAATTAGCAAATCCCCATCGAAGACATTCTTCAGCTGTAAGCCTGCGATCAGTCATTGTCAATTCTCTAGCAATATTTGGAGGAAGAAATGTATTCATAGACACCATACCACCTACATTAATCTTGGCATGTAGATCTGCAATGTATGCATCATCTGCCATAACAATCACATCACACATTATAGCNACTTCNANTCCNCCACCNACNGCAGANCCTTGCAANGCNCCAATTAGAGGNTTNTTNACATGCCANTGNTTNGCTANNCTTCCAAACATTTCATTNTCTGGATCATCAATAGCTCNCAANACTTCTGCTTCACCTTCNCCATATGTNCCNACAAATTCTTTGATGTCNCGTCCTGCACANAANAATCTACCTGAACCNACAACNACAGCTGCTTTAATTTCNTCATTGTTATTTATCTCTTCCCAACAAGCACCNACATCNCGNTGNATTGCTGTATTCAATGAATTTAATGCTTCNGGACGATTNAGTGTCACNATAGCNACNTTNTCACGAATTTCAAAAATAGCTGATTCNAGATTATTNAANTCTACGCCATAAGTTGCNTTATCATTATATTTACCCATTNTAAACTCCTTCAATATTATTTATCAGGTCACATTAAAAAATGCCGCGATGTATATTATANCTATTTATCTTGCAATTTTACAAGATATAATTGAATCTATAGTTTCAATACGATCATTGAAATCAGTTATTCCAGCAGAAGCAACAACNACATGATCTACNANTCCNTCATAACGTTTTTTCAATTCTTCTGCTACTTCATCAATNGGTCCAGTAATTGCAATTCTATCAATCACTTCTGTNCCAATTAATTCAGATGCNCGATCCATATCTCGATCGACCAAACATGCTTGCCTAATATCTTCATATCTNTCACCAATNCCGTAATATTGAAGTATTCCTTGATAACTCTTAGTTGAAAGATAATTTGCTATTGTTTGGCCGGCTAGACGCCTTGCTTCATTTTTATCTTCATGGACAACAGTNGTAGCCCAACACGCTAATTCAAATGGAGTTTTCAAATCACCATTTTTTCTTCCAATATCAATGTTTGGCCTAACAACATCTCTAATATAATCAGCACCAAAGACTGGATGGCCGCATAGCCCATCTGCAACTTCTCCTGCAAATTGCTGCATTTTTTCATTGACAGCAGCAACCCAAATAGGGATATTAAATTCTTTATTCTGTTTACCNTCTGGATTTTGAATATGCTGAGCTTTAACNGCTCTAATTCCTTTAATTTTATAAAACTCGTCGTCCCAAGTGAATAGAGAACCCTCATTNGCACANTCCCAAAAATTTCTAACTATGCCAATAACTGAACGAAGTTGTGAAATAGGCTTGTTGATTTCAATACCATACTGNTATAAATTCTGNCTCTTTGTNCCTGTACCAAATCCTAGGATTGTATTCGTATTAGAAAGAGCATTCATTGTCATAAATGCTGAAGCAATTGTAACAGGATTTCTTAAAAATGCCCTTAAAATACCAGAACCTACTCTTATGTCTGGTGCAGATTTNACCATTGATGTCATATGGATTGAACCATCNCTGCCAGGATTNTCATCAGACCAAGCTGAATTGAANCCTTCATCCTGCGCTTTTTTTGCATATTGACCCTTTAATTCAGCTCCAGGAATACCTGCCAACGTAATACCGTATTTCATTATTGACTCCTTTANTCTTCTATTCNTTCTTTAAAATCCTAACACAATACTATTGAATCATTAATTCATATGTAAACAAAATAACTCAAAATTTATTTATTTGGTCTAAAACCTAATTCAGCACCCTTTAATGGAGAATCGCCAATAATACCTGCATTTTTATAATCTTGAATAATTTTTTCATCCATCTCTAATATATCTCTAAATACATAATCATTATGCTCACCAAATCTAGCTGATTGCTGATCAATGGCAGGTCGATTGCCATTAATTGTCCATGGCGCACTATACACTGGATAGCTGCCCAAATCGTCTCTGAATTGCCAAGAAATGAAATTTCTTGAAGCCATAGAACCCTCAGAATCAAAATCTCGTCCTCGCAGGATTCGTTGACAAGGCACTCCTTTTGATTGTAAAACCTTTTCAATAATTCTAGGAGCTATTGACTGGCACAAGTCTTGAAGTTCGGCATCTATTTTTTCAGGATTAGAAATTAAATCTTTGTCTAGCTCAACTGGTTGTGCAGCTGAAAGTGTACCGCTATAGTTTGAAATTTCCATACCAGACTTAAGTAGCGCTATGCCATCAAGCAATCCTCTTCTTTGATCATCAGACAAGCAACAGATGCTCAGCCAGCAATCTTTTTCTGATGTTTGATAAATATTATATGGAAAGAATTTTTTATTATGCATACAATCAACGCCTGCTCCAACATTTTGAAATTCTCTAATTTGTGATTCAACCAAAACTTCTTGCGCATATGTCACACAAGTTTCCACACAAGAAATGTCAACATGCATTGGTAATTGATTTTTATTCATTTGATGCAATAAAAGCCCTTGCACAACATGAAATGCTGTTGCAGTTCCATTTACTGGATCTCCATAAGCACTTAAGGGAATAGATTCTTCATTGTTATATCCAGTGCCTACAAACAAGCCAGCAAAAGCTGCTTGGCCATCGCCAAATAACCTCCAATGGCTCCTAGGTCCAGTTTCTCCATAACCAGAAAGNGTTGCAAAAATAATATTAGGATTAATTTGTTTTAAAATATCAAGGTTAAGATCGTANTTCTTTCTTGTATCAAAAGACATATTTGTCAAAACAACATCGCTTTTTTTAACTAAATCTGTCATGAGCGCCATGCCTTCATTTGTAGAAAGTTCAATCCCAGCTGATAATTTATTTCTTGCTAACCCTAACCACATAATATATCTGTCCCATGGTTTTTCGCCTGGCGTATAATTCGGATAAGAGGAACTATTATCAGGAGGCGTTGTCCACCCTCTTAACATATCCATCCACTCAATTCCTTCAATTTTGATGACCTCTGCACCTAAATCACCTAATAAGGTTGCTCCTTTTGGAGCTGCCCAAGTATTTGTTAAATCTAAAACTCTGATACCCTTTAATGGCTTAGTAGTAATTACATCAATCGATTTAGTACTTTGAGCAAAATTTATTTTTTCCAAATTATGTTCCTGGATATATTCATTAAAATCTGCATATCTTTTTCCCACAGACTCTCTCATTAAAGGTAAATTTTCATTTGTTGAAAATCTACCTACGCCTACCGGATAACTGATCACTTTTTCACCAATAGTTATTGTTTCAAATGCATTTCTATCAATAAGTTGTGGATCAGATAAAACCTCTTCAGGCAGACGAGTAACAGATATTGGCATACCAGATTCTTGCCCCAACTCAACAATTTCCATTGCAGTTTTAGAAAAAAACCAAGGTACTAATAAAGCTTCAAGATCATCCATATTTTGTGCGCGATTAAATCGCGCCATAAATCTCTCATCACGTTCCAAATCTTCTCTACCAATCATTCTAGCAACCCTTGGCCACTCTCTATCATGAAATAACATATTGACTATTTTACCGTCTGCTGTCTGAAATCCAGAAGATTGTGCAGTCGAAGACGCATTGAGCACCTGCATAAGTTCTACTTGATTAAAATGCCAATTCGATGATCCTAATTCAGAATGCATATACATAGATTCTTGTATAGAAATATCAATTAAAGCACCAATATTTTTATTTTCATTATAATTGTTTAATAAGTATGCTGAGCCTACCAAAGCAGCATGCCAAGCTGCAGAAATATAAGCTTGTGGGCCTTTCATTGGTAATGGAGAACGACCTTTTTCACCAATCCGTGTCATAAATGGACCACTAGCTTGTGCAGTTAGTTCAGTTGCAGGTATATCAACATGTGAACCATAAATGCCATAAGGAGTTATGCTACACCAATGTGCACGATTATTATTAGATGAATACTGTTCCCTCAAATCGATTCCTTTTGCAAGCCAAAAACTTGGCAAATGATCATCTATGATGAGATCGGCAAAATCGATTAATTGATTAATATCGTCTGCATTCAGTGAATTTATATTTAAAGAATCTTTACCAAAGCTTAAACATTCTTCCAATTCTAAAAGTCGCTCCCAGTCGTTAACGCGAAGATCATCAGAATGTATTTTAAGAACTTGTGCTCCCATTCGCTTGAGCAATAAGCATGCTTGAGCAGATGCAATCGTGCTGCCCAATTCGATAACAATATAAGGTATATTTTTTATTTTGCCTTCCATTCAGGTTTCCTTTTTTCAACAAACGAACGAGGTCCCTCAGTATAGTCTTCAGTGTCTTTTAAAGCATGGCCAAGATCATGGCCATAATTACTGCCTTCAGAAATTCCTATTCCGTTTTCTCTTAAATTCCATGCTCCTTCTAAAAATGCTCTAGTCGCAAGCGGAGATACTTGAAGAACATTATTTGCAATTTCTCTAGCACGTGCCTGTAATGCATCTTGAGGGACAATTTCTGAAATGGCTCCTAATTGATGCATGCGTTCTGCATCAACTCTTTCACCAGTTGTGCCTAATAAAGCCATTCTTAAGCCTATATTCCAAGGCAATCCTCCATTTGCTAAACCATAAATTTCACTTGCAGGCACTTGCCCTACTGACAAATGTGGCTCTAAAAATTTGACATGTTCAGCAGCAATAACAATATGAGATTCCCACATAAAGATTAATCCACCCCCTGCAGTTAATCCATTAAGCGCAAGGATTATTGGTTTAAAAAACTTAAACTGCCACGGGAGGCCAAAAATTCGTCTTTGACCGAGCCTGCCCTCAGAGCCACTTGCTGCTTCACGCATATCAGCACCAGTACAAAAATGCCTATCACCTGCACCAGTCAATATTACGGCCCAAACTCTATCATCATCTCTAGCACCCTGCCAAAAATCTGCTAACTCGGCATGCATTTGAGCATTTAATGCATTCCCATTTTCAGGTCTATTTAATGTGACCGTAGCGATTTTGTCTTCCAATTCAACGCTTATTGCTTCATACGTTTCATTGGATTCATAAGAACTTAGTTCTTTTTTGTTCATAATCTTCCTCCCTCAATTAAAAAAATACCTATGAAATTTGTATTATTACAAAGGTTCATAGGTATTAAATTGTTCAAATAATATATTTATAGATACTGACGTTGGTCAATAACATCACGTAGCCTGTCTCCTAAGGTATTAATAGACCAAACCATCATTGAAATAGCAGCACCTGGTATCATTGCTAACCAATAAGCCCTATGTAAATATTGACGGCCTTCAGCTAACATGCCTCCCCAAGAAGCAGTTGGTGGAGGAATACCTACTCCCAAAAAGCTTAAAGATGCCTCAATAATTATTAAAATAGCACAAGAAAATGACCATAATACAAGNAATGGTGAGAANAAATGAGGCAATACATGCCTAAATACAATTCTTTGAGGTTTTGCACCAATTGAANGTGCTGCTTCAACAAATTCTCNATTTTTTAACGATAANGTCAATCCTTCTGAAATTCTAGCNTAAGGACCCCAAAACCATAAAGAGAACAGTATTAATAATATGTGTAGACCTGGACCAAAAACTGCAGCTACAGTAAGAGCCATCAATAATAAAGGCAAAGCAATTTGCAAGTCAGCCCATCTCATAATTGTTGCACCAATTACACCACGTTTCCATCCCGCAATCATTCCCAAAACTACACCAATGGTTAGCGCACCTGTCGCTCCAGTGAAACCTAATAGTATAGAAGTTCTACCGCCCATTAATGTTCTCACGAAAATATCACGTCCAACTGTATCTGTTCCAAGGATATGAACAGAATTGAACATAATGCCCCATTCTGGTGGCTGTAGGGTATCTGCTAAAACTGGCTTGTTTGGATCCCAGGAAACAATAAACGGTGCGAATAACGCAAAGAAAAGAAAAAAGGTTGCAATAATCAATGCAACAAATGCCGGCGGGTATCTAACGAAACCCATGACAAATCTGTGATTCCAAATTTTTTGAGCGGTTGAGCGCTGTGCTGCAATAATTACAGATTCTGATGCACCAAAATCACCAGCCGAATCATTCTTTTCTTCATCTGCCATGATATTTTCCTTTCATAATACTCTAGATTATGATCCTCTTCTAATTCTTGGATCAATTAATCCATAAGCGAAGTCTGCAATAATACTNCCAGTCAAAACAAGGGTACCAATTAGNAAGCCGCATGTTTGAATTAANGGATAATCACGAGTTTTAGCTGCTTCAACAACCAATGTGCCAAATCCAGGCCAAGCAAATATTGCTTCAACAATAAGCGCGCTCCCAATTAAAGTTCCAACATCTACTCCCATAGTAGTAATAACTGGTAATAAAGCATTCCTTAGAACATGTCTTCGAATAACATTTACTTCGTGCAATCCTTTTGCTCTCGCCGTCCTAACAAACTCCATTGTTAAAGTTTCTGATACTTGAGCTCGAACTAATCTTGTGTATTTTGCTANTGGGTAACCACATAAAGTTGCTATTGGTAATATGTAATGTTCCCAGCTACCGCTACCAAATACTGGCAACCATCTTAATGTTACTGCAAAGAAATATATNTAAAGGATACCTAAAAAGAANGAAGGAACAGATTGNCCTATTAANGACACCACCATAGCAAAAGCTCCAATTGCGCCTCTTTTAACTGCAGCTAGNCATCCTATCGGTATAGATAGAAAAATATATGTTAAAAATGCAGGGACAACCATTTTAACTGAAATACCTACTCGTTGTTTTACCATGTCAGTTGCAGGTTCAAANGTTCGAACTGAATTACCAAAGTCNCCNTGTGCTATTTCACTTANGAANCGNCCAAATTGTANATATANAGGTTTNTCAAAACCNTAAGCTTTTCTTAGTTTATCAATTTCTTCAGGNTCNATCGCNCCNTCAGTTAACATGAGTACTGGATCACCAGACATTCGNGATACGAAAAATAAAACTGTCACTAGAAGAAATAAAACAATCGCTGATTGAAATACCCTCTTAGCCATTACTGGGCCAATCATAAGCAACTCCTAGAAAATAATATAAATATACAGTAACAACTATTTATAGCACACTGAAACAAAAAATTGCAAATGAAATATAACCTAATTTATCTATCTGTACATGAAGTCAATTGTGAAATAATATAAAATGAGCATCACTTAATATAAGTAATAAAGTTTATGATAAAAAAAATTGTTATCCTCGCACTCATTTTTACTTTTATGATAATAAGCCTCTTGCTNGCAAATTGGCAGATTAACAAACATAGCTCCCAATCAAATCTAACCAAAGAAATACTTGCGAAAAATGAAAAGCCGNTAAATAATGCTGCACTAGTCNCCACAGATTATGAACAATATATTTATGAAGAAGTTATTTTAAATGGAAAATTAGATTATTCCAACATGCAATTTGTTCGTAATATTATTAAATATGGTGTCAAAGGGAAAAACATACTNATCCCATTGAAAATGGAAAANAACATCAATNTTCTTGTAAATACAGGATGGGTTCCAGAAGAATTGTTAGATGAAACAACTAACATGTTGAAAACAAAAAACAGTANCAAAATAAAGGGTAGGATTTTTATCCCTCATAACCATCAGGTAAAAAGATTAAGTAATGGAGATTGGCTAGGTGTTTCAATAGCAAGTATTGATGCACAGCTAGATTACGAACTTGCTAAATGGATGATTATTGAAGGTGCTGAATTAAAAAATACTGGCTCTTATGAACGTTACCAGATAATGCCAAAATCTTTCCCAGATAATGAGGATATAATAATTAAAAATGATGTTTTTCATCTGGGCTATGCGTTTACATGGTTCAGCTTTTTCGTTATGGGCTTATTTGGAATGATTTACGTCTATCGTCATTAGGAAAATAGCACCTGCCTTAATTTACTGATAAAGTCACTTCAAATATGCTAAAATTACAACATGAGTATATTTAAAGGAATCAATGTTTTAGATCTTACTTTAGGCCCTGCAGGAGGCCTAACTTCAATGGTCATGGCTGACTTTGGTGCTAAAGTTATTAAAGTTGAACCTCCTAAAGGCGATCCATTTAGATCAATGCCTTCTAGTGAAAGTTGGATGCGTGGTAAAAAAAGTCGGGTGATTGATTTAAAGTCTAAAAATGGACAAGCTCAATTAAAAGAATTGATTTTAAATACAGATATAGTTTTAACAAACAGTAGGCCAATAAAAGCAAAACTACTCAATATAGATGATAAATCCATTAGGAAATTAAATAAAAATATCATTCATTGTTCAATTACTGGATTTGAACGAAAAGGAAATTTGGCAAATATTCCTGGATATGAAGGATTGATAGCTGCTAAATCAGGATACATGATGACTTTTGAAGGAATTGGAAAAGATAAAGCAACAAATCAATATCGTAAAGGGCCAGTGTACTCAGCAGTATTATTAGCAACACATGCAGCTTCTCAAATAGCCTTACAATCAATTACTGCAGCCTTAATATACAGAGAAAAATCTGGTATAGGTCAGTACATAGAGACAAGCCTTTTGAGAGGCATGATACCTATTGATACTGCTGGTTTATTTATCGCCCAAATTCGTGAAAGATTAAAGGATAAATTGCCAAAAGCAGTTGATCCTGAATTTGGCATGTTGCCTGCTTTAGGCTATCACCCAATTCCTACAAAAGATGGTAGATGGATACAATTAGCTGGATTAGTAAGCCATTTGTTTCATGCATTTATAGACGTAGCAGGATTGAATAAGATTTATGAAAATCCTCAATTTTTAGAACCGAGAGAAATGTCCAATAAGGATAAAGATCAACTAGCCAAGATTATAGCTAAAAGAACAATGGAAAAAAATTCAAACCAATGGATGAATTTATTCGTTAGAAATGGGAACGTTGCTGCTGAAGAATGGAATAGCACTAATGAAGCAATGAGCCATCCACAAGTCCTATATAATAAAGATGTATGGGAGTATAAAAGCAAAGAATTAGGTTTAATCAAACAATTAGGACCACTTGCACATTTTAGTAACAATAAAGCAAAACATCCTGGTGCGAAGCCAAAAATTAATCAACATAAAGATTACAACTGGCCAAAAAGAAACAACAAAAAATTTAATCCTACTAAGAAAAAAATAAAAAAAGGTCCATTAGACGGTTTAATTTTTTTAGAGTTTGCATCAATTATAGCAGCTCCCTATGCATGTACAATTCTTGGTGAACTTGGTGCACGTATTATTAAAATTGAACCAATTGAAGGAGACAATTTTCGTGTAGGAGCAAACCCAGGTACTGGCAAACAGATCAAAGGGCTGGGTGCAATTAAAACAACATCCAATAAAGAAAGTATTTGCATTGATTTAAAATCTGAAGAGGGAATTAAGATTGCTCATGAGCTTATAAAAAAAGCAGATGGGATGCTTCATAACTACAGACCAGGTGTAACAGACAAGCTAAAGATCAATTATAAAACAGTAAAAAAAATAAACTCAAAAATTGTATACGTATCAGCATGGGGTTATGGTAAGTCTGGACCATATTCACATCGACCAACTGCTGCGCCAGGTGTTGGTGCCGCAATGGGAGGTGCCTTGAAACAATTCGGCGGCACGCTTCCAAAAACTTATAAAAATAATTTATCTAAAAGTATAGAAGCAGCAATAAAAATCTATACTGCAAATCCTGGTAGTTCAGATTACAATGCAGCTCATATTATTGCATCAGCAGCAATTATGGGATTATACGCACAACAAAAGAATGGAATTGGACAAGAAATTGATTGTAATATGCTAGCTGCAAATGCATACGCAAATTTTGATTATTTTATTGATTACAAAACTATCGAACACAAAAATAAAATTGACAAAGAAATGGCAGGCATAAGTGCATTATATAGGCTTTACAAAACAAAAAAGGGTTGGGTATTTTTGGCTTGTCAAAATAAAAATGATTGGGCTGACTTTATTAATTATATCAATCACAAAAAATTTGACAAAAAAATCAACTACAATCTTCCTGAAAATATAATTGATTTGAAGACAAAACATTCACAAATTTTAGAAAAAATTTTTCTACTTCAATCAGCAACCAAATGGGAAAAAGAACTATCCAAAAAAAGTATTGGATGTGTTGAAGCAAGCCAATATCTCCCAGGAACTTTTTGGCATCAGGATAAACATGTTGCAGAAAATCATTTAACCATCGAAGTTCCTAATCCAATGTGGAAAAAAATTCGTAGACATGCAACATTAGCTAAATTTAGCACATTTTTGCATAGAGAAGGCGTGCAAATAACAGCTGGGCAAAATACTAAAAAAATTCTAACTGAATTAGGCTATAAAAAAAATATTATCAATGTTTTGCATAAAAATAAAATTATTGCAACACACAAAAATAAATGAGGCAAAATGCCTCATTTATTTTTAAAAAACGCATAAAGAAACTAAGACAATGTTGTTTCATGCAAGATAAGTTGTGGATCTTCTCTGATCTCATAGCTAGGAATAACTGCAGGTCTCCAAGCCATAAATCGACTTGTGTCAACTACAAATAAACCAACTGCATCATCATGCAACAATTTAACATTCTTTTTGTAAACTTCTGCTCGTGCAGCAGGATCGAATACAGTCAAAGATTCTTCGTAATTTTTGTCAAACTCTGGATTATTATAGTATTTAGCAGCATTGTTGCTTAAATACCAAGTAAAACAAAAACCAGCATCAAACATGGATGTTGAATGCCATGTATTTGCAAAGATAGGAGTTCGAGGTGCGCGACCATAAAGGCCATCACGCCAAGTACTGATATCTATTGTCTGAAGCTCCGATTCAACACCAATATTTTCATCTAAGAAACCTGCAACAGCAGTAGCCATAGGTACAGCTTCGCTATTCAGGGAATGGGTGTCATATTTTTGCTTAAATCCATTTGGCATACCAGCATCTTTCATAAGCTGACGAGCTGCGTCTGGATCATATCCGTAGTCCGAAATATTTGGTTCATGACCAAGCACATCAGTTACAGTAGGTTGACCCTTTGCAGATGCGAAGTAACCAGAATAAATTTCCTTACCAAGAGCATCAATATCTGTAGCGAGGTTGTATGCCTTACGAACTCGAACATCATTAGTAGGATAACCTTCACTTTGCCAACCACTAATATGATAACCAGCAGTACCGTACGGCGTACTACTTTCAACTTGTACTCCAGGCATACCTGTAACTCTTTCAACTTCCTGCAAAGGCACTGTATCAATCCAATCAACTTCGCCTGTTTCAAAGGCAGCTACACGAGTTGTGTGCTCTTTGATAACATTCATTTTCCATGATTTTATGCCTACATTACCTTTCCAAGAAGATGGTGATTCTACTCCTTCAATCAGAGCATCTTTTACATAGTTAGTAATAAGATACGGACCACTACCTACTGGCCTAATTGCTTGTTCATTAGGACCTTTAGTAGCATCTTCATAGATATGCTTTGGTTGAATAAAAGCAAGAGACATCCTATTCGCCCATGTAGCATCAGGTTTTTTAGTTCTAAATCTGACAGTTTTATCATCAATAACTTCATAGCTTTCAAATGTATTCACTCTTGAAATTAATCGAGATTTATTCTCTGGATTTGCAGCATATTGAATTGTAAAACCAACATCATCAGCTGTCACTTTTTTACCATCTGACCACTCTGAGTCTCTAAGGTTAAAAACCCATGAACTATCCTTTGGATCTACTTCCCATGAAGTAGCAAGGTATGGTTTTAGATAAGGTCCATCTGGACCTTGATAAGTAGTACAAACATTTTCATAACATGCAGCCCATTCAACAGAACGTCTTGATGCCAGATTAGGGTTCATTGTCTCACCCAAGGATCCTTTACCAAATGTCAGATGAGTTGCCTTAGGCGCCTTCGGTGCAGCAGAGCTAGCAGCTGGAGCAGAAGAAGATGCTTTATCATCACCATCGTCACTACATCCAATAACTGCTGCTGTTGCAAGACCCAATGTTCCTACAGCACTAGCACGTAAAAAACTACGCCTGTTCATATGACTACTTTTTATATTTTTTAATTTATCCATATTGCCTCCCCTCAATAAAAATATAAGTACATTTAAATAAATGCATTATAGATAAATGTTTTAAAATTAGGAGATAAGATACAACCACTAGCTAAATGTTTAGCTTCCTCAGAAAAGTAACCGGATATTTATAACCAAACTTAATACATGGGTATTATACTAAGATAGAAAAAAAAAATTCAAGCGGATTTAACATAAAATAAATTGGAGGTGGCAATGCCATTAGAAATAGAAAATAAAAATCACATCTCAATTGTGACAATCAATAATCCACCTGTGAATGCATTGGCGCGTGAAGATGTTATGAGCTTGATGGATCATTTTTTGGCTTTAGGAGCAAATGATGGTATTAGAGTTGCAATCTTAACTGGAGCAGGTGAAAAAGCATTTTGTGCTGGACTAGATTATAAACGCGGCGGTGATCGTGGTGGTGATTACGGGGAATATAAAGATCCGCGAGATAGAGGAGCAGACGGTGGTGCTGCAGATGCAATATGGGACTGCAGGGTGCCAGTCATTGGAGCAATTAATGGGCCTGCTTTAGGTGGAGGATTAGTAATGGCTGCTTGTTGTGATTATCTTATTGGCAGTACAAAAGCTCAATTTGGCCTCCCGCAAATTTGGATGGGTGGACTTGGTGGTGGAGGGCATGCATTTCGTATTTTCCCACAGGGATTAGCAAGAAGCATGCAATATACTGGTGAGTATATTGATGCACAAAGAGCATATCAAGTTGGCGCATTAAATGAATTAGTAGAGCCAAGTAAATTAATGGACCGCGCTATGGAGGAGGCTAAGAAATTAGCAACAAAACTACCGGCAGGTACAAAAGCTGCTAAGGAAGCACTTAATCTCATGGAACTTGCAATGCCCGATATAAAAATGGCACATAAAATTGAACAACCAGTAATGGCTAGAATGCGTGGTAGCGACGATCAGCAAGAAGCAAGAGCTGCTTGGCTAGAACACAGAGAACCTAAATTTAGTGATGATTAATATTGATTAGTTAGCCTCTTGGCAGACCAAGTCCTCTAGTAGCAATGATATTTCGTTGTATCTCAGATGTACCGCCAGCAATTGTAGCTGAAATATGATGCACATGCTTTTGTGTAAATTGTGCATGCATCGGGGAACGAGCATCATAAGGATCCCACAAATTTGCATATAAGCCAAAAGGTTTCATTCCTGTCAAATTAAGTCTTTGCGTAAGTTCAGAGTTAAATAATTTGGATGTCGATGCTTCTTGATTAGGTACTAAATCTGCATCCTGCATCGAAATAATTCGTAAGGAAAAATTGTAGCCAACTTCACATTCAATAAATCTATCTACAATTTCATTTCTAATGGCAGCAAGTGATGAGTGCCTAGTGTGTTCATGCTCTTTGGTAATAAATCGAATCAAAGACTGAATTGTTTTCTTTTTTTCAATAGCTCCAGAAATATTTGAACGTTCATGATCGAGCAAAGTCATTGCTACATACCATCCCCTATTTTCTTCACCTATCCTGTTCTCAATAGGCGCGCTTACATCTTGATAAAAGGTCTCATTCGTTGCATGTTCCCAGCCCCCACTTATAATTGGTCGAATATCAATCCCAGGTTGATTTAGATTTGTATAAACAAATGAAATGCCTCTATGTTTTGGTGCTTCATTATCTGTTCGGACAAGTATAAATATCCAATCAGCTTTATGTGCAGATGACGTCCATATTTTTTGTCCATTGATTACATAATTATCACCATCTTTAATTGCTTGAGTTTGTAAAGATGCAAGATCAGATCCTGCACCTGGCTCTGAATAACCCTGTGCCCAAGTTATCTCACCAGATAAAATAGATGGCAACAATTCTTTTTTTTGTTTTTCTGTACCGTGCAAAATAATGGTTGGCCCTAGCATGTTCACTCCTGGGCCAGCAACTGGTGGCACGCCATGCCATGCAAATTCAGATCGTAAAATAAACTGTTCCATTGGTGTCAGGCCTCCGCCACCATATTCTTTTGGCCAGTGTGGGGCCACCCAATCATGTTTAGCCAAAGACGCAACCCATTCTTGCGCAGCATTTTTTGCATCATCACTGCCAACTTTAATGTCATATTGCCAGCCACCAGTATGGCCTTCTGCAATTCTATCTGGTGTTACTTTGGTGTAATATGATGGTATAGAACTATTCAAAAAATCTTTGACTTTATTCCGAAATTCTGCTTGTTGACTATTGTCTAACCAATCCATTTTATTATTTTTTCATCAATTCTAGAACTACGTAGTTAAGAATGCCTCCACTTTTATAGTATTCAATCTCAATAGGTGTATCAATTCTCAACAACGTCTCAATGGAACGAATTTTTCCCTGCTCATCTTGAATATTAACTTCAATACGCTGTTTTGGTTGCAAATTATCATCAATGCCTGTAATAGAAATCATTTCTGAACCATTTAGATTTAAACTATTAACATCATCTCCATCAACAAACTCTAATGGAAGCACTCCCATGCCAACGAGATTACTTCTATGAATTCTTTCATAACTCTTTGCAATAACTGCTTTCACTCCTAATAAATAGGTGCCTTTAGCAGCCCAGTCTCTCGAACTACCAGAGCCATACTCACTCCCAGCCAAAATCACTAATGGCGTGGACTCATTTTGATATCTTTGGGCTGCATCAAAAATCGGCATTTCATCATTTGAAGGAAAATGTTTTGTCCAGCCACCCTGACGTTCGACAAGATCATTATTCAATCTGATATTCGCAAATGTTCCTCGCATCATGACTTCATGATTGCCGCGCCTAGAACCATATGTGTTGAAATCGGTTGTATCTACTCCGTTATCTTGCAAGTACCTACCTGCAGGGCTCTCAATTGCAATAGCGCCAGCGGGAGATATATGATCCGTAGTTACAGAATCACCAAGAATTGCAAGTACCCTGCTGTTATTAATATCTTGCAGATTATTTGTATCTGGTGATAATCCATCAAAGAAAGATGGTCGCCTAATATACGTTGAGCCATCGTCCCAATTAAACAATTCACTATTTGATTGCTCTAAAGAGCGCCAGTTATCATCACCTTTGAAAACGCTTGCATATTGCTCATTGAATAAGTTTATATTGATCTCTTTATTAATAATTTCATCGACCTCATCCTTAGTTGGCCAGATATCTTCTAGATAAATATCTTTGCCTTCATCAGATAAGCCAAGTGGCTCTTTAGATAAATCAATATTCATAGTACCTGCCAATGCATAGGCTACAACTAGAGGAGGAGATGCAAGATAATTTGCTTGAATAGAATTATGAATTCTAGCTTCAAAATTTCTATTACCTGATAATACAGAAGTGAGCAATACATCAGAATCTGCAGACACTTTGGCTATTTCTGGGATTAATGGTCCTGAATTACCAATACATGTAGTACAACCATAACCAACAAGATGGAATCCCAGGCCTTCTAGTGATGCCAGTAAATTTGATGATTGCAAATATCCAGTTACAACAGCTGATCCTGGAGCCAAGCTTGTCTTAACCCATGATTTTTTTGTAAGACCAAAATTCATTGCATTTCTAGCAAGTAATCCAGCTGCAATCATTACTTCTGGATTTGACGTATTAGTACAACTAGTTATTGAAGCAATAGCTATAGAACCATTATTTAATTCAAATTCATTACCGTCGATGCTAATTTTATTTGCATTACCTGAAGTTAAATCTTTTTCAAAATCACTTAATACATTTTTAAATGCCATTTTACTGTTACTTAATGCAATCCGATCTTGGGGTCGTTTAGGGCCCGCAATACTTGGTTCAATAGTGTGTAAATCTATCTCGACTAAATCTGAATAAACAGGATCAGGAAGTGATTCTTCAAAAAATAGTCCTTGCAAAGATGAATATTCTTTAACTAAATCTACTGTTGCAAGATCTTTACCAGTTAATTTTAAGTAGTCCAATGTTGTTTGGTCGATTGGAGAAAATCCAACAGTTGCACCATATTCAGGTGACATATTAGCAAGAGTTGCACGAGCAGCAAGTGGTAGGGCAAATAAACCTTGACCAAAGTATTCAATAAATTTACCTACTACTTTTTTTTCTCTCAAAATTTCAGTAACTGTTAATACTAAATCAGTAGCTGTTACTCCTGGTTTGAGCTGGCCAATTAATTTTACACCGATTACCTCAGGAATCAACATGGATATAGGCTGTCCAAGCATAGCAGCTTCAGCCTCTATCCCGCCAACTCCCCAACCGACAACACCCAATCCATTAATCATGGTTGTATGAGAATCAGTTCCTACAAGGGAGTCAGGGAAAACTTCACCATCAGCAATCATAATTGCTTCAGATAAATACTCTAAATTCACTTGATGGATAATTCCTGTACCAGGTGGAACAACTCTAAATTTTTTTAAGGACTCTTGTCCCCATTTCATAAATTGATACCGTTCTTTATTTCGCTTGAATTCTAATTTCACGTTATTTGCATAAGCTTGTTCGTGACCATATTCATCCACCTGCACAGAATGATCAATAACTAAATCAACTGGTTGAATAGGATTGATAATACCTGGATCACCATTCATCTCCTTGACAGCATCTCTCATAGCAGCTAAATCAACTACGCAAGGAACACCTGTAAAATCTTGGAGTAGCACTCTGGAAGGTCTAAAAAAAATCGAATAATTGTTCTGTGCAATATTTGGCCAATCAAAAATTGCTTTAATATCATCTTCTAAGATTAATTTTTCATCATAATTCCTAATTAAATTTTCTAAAAGAACCCTGATCGAAAAAGGCAAAACTGATAAATCTTTATCTAATAAAGATGCTAATTTTTTCATATCATAATACGTAAGTTGAGTATCTTGAAAATTTATTTGACTTTTGACCTGCTCTTTAATATTCATTGAACGCCTTAATCGATTGAAATCTTTTAATCTATGATATCTTAATAACCTACATGCATACAAGTGCGAACTCATTTCATGTAAGTATTATTAGGTGTTTTTTTGAATAGATTATAATTTAAGACCTGTTATAATTTTCACACTGCACCCGTAGCTCAGTGGATAGAGCGCAGCCCTGCGGAGGCTGAGGTCCCAGGTTCGAATCCTGGTGGGTGCGCCATTAATTTAATTTCGATTTCCTCTACATTTAACTGAACAATATTTGACATTTTGCCAAACTTTTTTCCATTTTTTTCGCCAAGTAAAAGGTCTTTGACAGACCACACATATTTTATTTGGCGTATTATTCTTTGTCATAATTTGCTAAATGATTGAGAAAATTATTGCTGTCAACTTGAATTTCGTGCACTTTACTTTTATCCATTTTAGATAATGTATTATAAATCATTGCCATTCTAGGGTTAGTATTTAACTTCTTTTGATTTCTAATAATGAAATCCCAATAGAGATAATTAAAGGGACATGCATTACGGCCATTTTTTGTTTTGACTTCATAACTACATTGCTTGCAATAATCAGACATTTTATTAATATATGTGCCGCTAGATGCATATGGCTTCGAGCCAACAATGCCTCCATCGGCAAATAATGCCATTCCCGAGACATTAGGTAATTCCACCCACTGATAAGCATCAGCGTATACTATTAAGTACCATTCATTCACCTCCACTGGATCAAGTCCGGTAATTAATGCAAAATTTCCAAGAACCATGAGTCTTTGAATATGATGAGCGTAAGCATTCTGCTTTGTTTCGCCAATGCACTGTTTCATGCAATTCATTTGCGTATTCCCTGTCCAAAAAAAATCAGGTAGTTTTCTATTTGCATTCAAATAATTTTCCTGTTCGTAGGCAGGCATTTTAAGCCAGTAAACTCCTCTTATAAATTCTCTCCATCCAAGGATCTGCCTCACAAATCCTTCAACTGAATTAATAGGAGCTTGTTTTTGAATGTACGCATCTTGAGCACGTTCTACACACTCCATTGGCAGCAATAGTCCTGCATTAATATACATACTCAAATGACTATGAAACATCCATGGTTCCTCAGACACCATTGCGTCTTGATAGTCACCAAACACATTCAAGCGCTCTTCAATAAATTGTTCTAAAGCATCTAATGCTTGATCTCTAGTTACAGCAAAATGAAATGGTTCAGATACACCAAAATGATCATTGAAAGTTACATTGACTATTTCGATAACTTCTTGAGTAACTTTATCTGGTTTTGCATCGAAGTTTTTTGGAATCGAATGCTTAGATTTAAAAGGTTCCCTATTTTTTGAATCGAAGTTCCAAGAACCTCCAGCTGGCTTACCGTCCTCCATTAAAATATTAAATTTTTTTCTCATGCTTCTATAAAAATATTCCATTCTCAAATTTTTTCTGTCTGATGCCCAATTCATAAATTCATCTTTAGAACAATAAAATCTTGTGTCAGAAATAATTTCTGTTTGAATGTCTAAAATAATTTCCCAGTTCAAAACATCCTGAAGTAAATTATATTCTGTAGGTTCAGTAACAATAATTTTTTCTGGCATATAAATATTAATAACTCTTTTCAATTCTTCATTAATTGACTGCAAATTTGCTTCATCATCAATTTTTGAATAATGAACCTTATAACCTTGTTTTCGTAATGAGTTGGCAAAGTGTCTCATGGCTGAAAACATAAAAATAAGTTTCTTTTTATGATGCTTAACAGACTTAGCTTGTTCAAATGTTTCTGTCAAAACGATTATATCTTCGTCCTTAATAACATTATGTAAACTAGATACTTCTAAGTTTAATTGATCATTAAAAATATAAATGAGTTTCACAGCATGCTTTTCCTATCGTCTCCTAGGTGGTCTAGGTGGTGGCCTATTACTAGCTGGAAGCCCTCCAGCTGGCCCCATACCCTGGCCTCCAGAATAATTGGATTCATCCGGAATACCATAATAGCAATAGACAAAATATGGGAATCCCATATCTCCTGATCCACTTTTAATTGTAGAATGGTAATGGTAGATACCATTTGGAAAATCAGGCGTGGCACCAAAATGTCCATTGCATTGATCGAGATCGCCAAGCCCCTCTTCATATGTATAATCGTCACTACCATTATATCCATTAGCACCGGCATTTAATCGGTAGCTACTTGTCATCTCGCGAACATTGCCATCAGTGTCAAAACCAAAAAAACCATAAATTGGATACCCGTCAAATGCAAAACCAATTACAGGAGAATGATTTTTACTATTTAATTTATCGATACTGTAATCATTCGCACTTTCACCTGCAGAGGCGTCAGGATGCCAATGAATACAATTTGCATCATAGTGATAATGATATTCCCCACCTGGACCAGAATGGCCTCCACAAATCCCGAGTTGAATAGGCTGGCGATCTTCAATAAATTTACCATAATGTAGTGCAACTGCATCACCGCCTGGTCCTTCTTCAGGGCCATAAATTGCTGCGCCATTCACTGCAACCGCAACAGGGCCTCTTTCTGGTGCTATGTTATAATTATCACCCGTTATTGCAACAGGATTTAACGGTAATGACCACTCTCGATTTTGTTCAGAAGCGCAACAGCCAAAACCAGATTCTAAATCATGATTTGGAATACCTGTGGTTTTGACAACCAATTTGTCACTATTAAATATAATACTCACAGAACACTTAATACTATCAGCATAAGAAGTGGTCAAATCTTGCACTAAAATTTCTTGTCCCTCTGTACATTGCCAAGCATCAATTAAAATACCTGCAATGGTATTTTGTGCGTAATTAGGAACATTCGTGTTGATTATTGGATTGGTTGCCGTTGATTCTTTTTTTGTTATAGTTTTTATCTCAGTTGGTTTGACTTGCTGATTTTGCGTATGTGTAATCGTTGTTGCTGATGTTGGTTTGGCTTGCTGATTTTGCGTACAACTTAAAAAAATCATAGAGCATGCTAAAAATGTTAATGAATGAATCAATACAAGCTTATTTTTTCTTAAAAACATATATAAGATATTCATTGCATCTAATTTCTATTTCTATTCATTGATATACATTGATTCCTATATAATCAAGATAAGTTTATTAAGAATTTGATAAGAAAAAATACATGAATCACAAACTGTCACGTCAAGTTGATCTAATGCCTGAATCTTATGGTGTATATATGATGAAAGATGCGAGTCAAGATATTATTTATGTAGGCAAGGCTAAAAATATTCGCAAACGAGTAAAATCATATTTTCGTAGCTCTACGCAAAATGAAAATCATAAAATTCAGTTGTTAGTTAACGAAATAGAAGATATTGATTATTTAGTCACTGAAAATGAATCCGAAGCACTCATCCTTGAAGCAAATTTAATTCGAGAAAAAAAACCAACTTTTAATATCAGACTAAAAGATGATAAAAGTTTTCCATATCTTAAAATTGATCTTCATAATGATTGGCCACGAGTTTCAATTACGCGCAATTTACAAAACGATGGTAGTAGATATTTTGGACCATATACTTCTCCAGGATCTGCACGTAAAAATCTTGAAACAATAAATAAAATTTTTCCATGGAGATCTTGTACAAAAAAGATTACAGGTAAAGATGAACGTCCATGCTTAGATTATTTTATTAAAAGATGCATTGCTCCATGTGCATCATATTGTACAAAAAAAGAATACGATGAAGTGATTCAGCAGACTATCCTTTTTCTTGAGGGTAAAACTGATCATGTTACAAAGCAATTAAATCAAGAAATGGACAATGCTTCAAAAAACTTTGATTATGAGAAAGCTGCCCGCATCAGGGATCAAATTTATTCAATAAAAAAATTAGAAAAGTATTCATCCACTGTTTCCTCAACAACAGACTTGAATGCAGATGTCATTGGATTGATAAACGACAAAGGCTCTACGATTTATAATGTACTCCATTTTCGTGGTAAGCGATTAATTAGTAATGATAGCAATCAATTAAACAATGATTTAGCGCAAGATGATCAAGAAGTATTGAGTCATTTTTTATTACAATATTATACAAAGAAAAATTTACCTCCTCAGTACGTTTTAACAAATATTATTCCTAAGCAAAAAACATTAATTGAGCAACAGCTTTCACAATTTGCAAACAAAAAAATTTCAATCATCAAACCATCACGTGGATTCAAAAAAAGATTAGTGCAGCTTGCTATAGAAAATGCACATGAGTACTTATTAAAAAATATTAATAGTAACATATCTACCATCAGCAATAATGAGCAAGGCTTGCAAATCATTGCTGATGAACTAGAACTTATTGAGAAACCAAGTCGNATTGAATGTTATGACATTTCTCATATTCAAGGAACAGATATTGTTGGCTCTATGGTGGTATTTGAAAATGGTAAGCCAAATACNAAGAAATACCGNAGATTCAAATTAAAATCGATNAACTCACAAGATGATTATCTTGCAATAAAAGAAATTTTTACGAGGNGATTAAAGCGAATGCAAGACAGTGCTGCTGAAAATAATGATTGGCATACTAAGCCAAGCTTAGTTGTGATAGATGGAGGNAGAGGNCANCTCAATGCTGCGCTTGAAGCACTGTTACAAACAGGNATTAAAGATATAACAGTATGCGGNCTTGCAAAGAAAAATGAAGAGATTTATGTTGCAGATCTTAATGAACCAATTAGATTGCAGGCTGGTACACCAGGAATTACACTCCTGCAAAGAATTCGTGATGAGGCGCATCGATTTGCTATTTCATACCATCGAAATTTGCGCAGCAAAAGACAAATAAAATCTCTACTCGATGATATCGACGGGATCGGCCAGTTGAAAAAAAAATTGCTAATTGATAAATTTGGCTCAATAGATAAAATTAAAAAAGCAAATAAGAAAGACCTTNCTGCAATAAATGGCATCGGAGAAANNCTAGCATCAAAGATAAAACGTTCATTNAATNCACCAAAATGAAAAAGTTGCTTACTTCAACATTTTAGTTATTGTCTACTAAAGAATTGTGTTCTATGATTTGCAATAAGTAAGGATATTATTTTGAACTCTGAGGCACTACTTTGAACACAAAAATAAAATCATTTCTTTACTATCTTTCTACTGAAAAGGGCTCTTCAAAAAACACTACTGAAGCATATAAAAATGATTTAAACGGTTTTGCTAATTTTGTGACAAAAAATCTAGAAATCGATAATATAGATGATTTAGAAATTTCGCAAATAANTAAAAANACAATTGAAGATTACGTAAAATGGTTAAACAGTCGTGAATATTCTCGTNCTACAGTTGCACGAAAGATAGCTGCTCTAAAATCATTTGTCAACTTTCTTATTGAGACAGGAGATTTCACAAAAAGTCCAATACTTGATATTGAATCACCAAAAACAATAAAGTCCTTACCTAAACCTTTNCTGGCAAAAGAAGTTGACGCAATTCTTACNGCAGCAA
This sequence comes from Chloroflexota bacterium, assembly GCA_002710905.1. Next base: position 40,161 of record PAJB01000014.1, read on the forward strand.
AAGANAATTCAAGCANAGAAGGTTACCGTGATTCCGCAATGTTAAGTTTAATGTATTGGACAGGGTTAAGAGTAAGTGAATTAATTGCTTTAAACATAGATAATCTTTATTTGTCTGAAAATGAACCTTATCTAAGNTGCTATGGTAANGGNGATAGAGAACGNACAATNCCTATACCAGACCAAGCACTAGAAAGCNTTAAATATTANCTNAGGGAAATTCGGCATAATTTCGTAAGAAATAATAGCGAGCTTGGTGTTTTTGTTAATATGCGCGGAGAACGATTAACAAGGCAAGGCTATTGGTTAATTCTCAAGGCTTATGTCAAAAAAGCTGGCATAAAATCAAATGTTACTCCGCACACATTAAGGCATTCCTATGCAACTCATCTACTCAGGGGTGGTGCTTCAATTCGTGCTGTCCAAGAGTTACTTGGTCACGCCAATGTATCCACAACACAAATTTATACCCAACTTGCAAATCAGGATTTAAAGGATGCTTATGAAGAAGTGCATCCGAGAGCAAAAATTAGTTAATGATTTGATGAAAATAAAAAAAATATTAGCAAGAGAAATATTAGATTCTAGAGGCAATCCAACTATAGAAGTTGATGTCATTCTTNATAATGGNNAAATTGGCAGAGCAGCGGTGCCTAGCGGNGCAAGNACAGGTAAACANGAAGCTGTAGAATTAAGNGANAACGATAAAAATCGTTTTGCTGGAAAAGGCGTCTTGCAAGCTGTAAGCAATGTAAACAACCAGATTAATAAAATCTTAAAAGATTTTGATGCAAGCGAGCAACAACAAATAGATGAAAAATTAATTCAAGAAGATGGAACCCCAAACAAAAGTAACTTAGGAGCAAATGCTATTTTGGGTGTTTCAATAGCTGCTGCTAAAGCAGCCGCATTAGGCCGTGAAATACCACTTTATAAATATCTTAATGAAGAGAAAGACGCACAGTTTATTTTACCTACACCTATGGCAAATATATTAAACGGTGGTGCTCATGCTACAAACTCATCTGATTTTCAAGAATATATGGTGGTGCCAATTGGAGCTNNTTCNTTTAAGGAGTCTATTCAATGGATTAGTGAGATCTATCATCATCTAAAAGTTATTCTTCATGACAATAATCATNCTACAACAGTTGGTGATGAAGGTGGTTTTGCNCCAAAATTTTCAACAAATGAAGAACCATTATTATATATTATGCAGGCCATTGAAAAGAGTGGCTTGAAAGCTGGTAAAGATGTAAGTATTGCTTTAGACCCAGCAACATCTGAAATATTTTTAAATGATGCCTACCAATTATCTACTGAATCCAGNTCACTAACAAATCTAGANCTTGCAAACTTATGGAAAGAATGGTCAGAAAAATATCCAATTATTTCTATTGAAGATGGCATGGCAGAAGATGATTGGCAGGGGTGGATAAATCTAACCNATCAGATAGGTCAATCAGTTCAATTGGTTGGAGACGATCTCACTGTAACTAATCAGCAACGACTACAAAAAGCGATAGACAGCAATGCGGCAAATGCTATATTAATTAAACTAAACCAAATTGGCACACTTACAGAAACAATAGACGCGATCAACCTAGCAAAGAAATCTGGTTGGGCAGCAATTATTTCACATCGTAGTGGAGAAACTGAAGACACAACTATTGCTCATTTAGCAGTCGCAACTGGTGTTGGGCAAATTAAAACTGGGGCCCCTTCAAGGTCAGATAGAAATGCAAAATACAATGAATTAGTTAGAATTGAAGAAGAACTAGAAAAATCAGGAAAATTCGCTGGAAAAAATGGGTTCAGTCAATATATTGTTTAGTTGCAATAGTTTGAGGGATTAAATGAAATTAAAGATCGGAATAAATGGTTTTGGAAGAGTTGGCAGGCTTCTTTTAAGAGCATGGGCAGAGAATGGCATGCTAGAAAGAGATGATTTTGAAATAGTAGCTATCAATGGGCGAACAGACGCAAACATGCATGCNCANCTATTAAAATATGATACTGACTATGGAAGATTTCCGTTTGCAATTGATGTGCAGGATCAAAAAATTATTATTGATAATAAAGTACACATTGATGTTTTAAATAGTGATGAACCAGAAAAAATACCTTGGGATAAATCAGGCGTTGATGTAGTAATTGAAGCAACAGGTCAGTTTCGGAAAAGAGATACTGCCTTATTGCATCAAAAAAATAATGCATCTGTAAAAAAAGTTATTATTACTGCACCTGCGCAAGATGAAGATATAACAATTATAATGGGTGTTAATGATTCAGATTATGATCCAAGCAACCATCACCTAATTTCNGCTGGCTCATGTACAACAAATTGCATTGTCCCAATGATTAAAGTTTTGCATGATAACTTTGAAATTCAAGANGGAATGATGACTACGATTCACTCNTATACNAGAGATCAAAACTTGGTTGATGCCAANCATAAAGATTTACGCAGATCACGAGCAGCAGCCANNAATATAATTCCTACTTCAACAGGNGCAGCAAGTGCAATTTCAANAATAATTCCAGAATTAGAAAATAANTTAAATGGAATTGCCTTNAGNGTNCCAACTTCAACNGTNTCAGTNGTNGANCTNGTNACAAATTTAAAAAAATCTCCTACANTTGAAGAAATNAATNCAGCATTTAAAGATGCAAGTNACGGNCNAATGCAAGGNTACTTNTCATATGAGTCTGATGAGTTAGTTTCATCAGACTTTAAGAAACATGATGCTTCATGCATATATGACAGCAAAAGCACTCTTTTAGTTAATCCGTCCTTAGTAAAAACAGTCGGATGGTATGATAACGAATGGGGCTATGCATGCCGCATCATGAATCTATGCTCCTTAATTAGTCAAAAAGAAAAATAAGTTATTATGTTTGAAAAATTCAAAAAAAAAGCAATTGAAAAAGCTGCGATGAAAATGATCAAAGAAGATTTCACTCTAGATGATTTTTTAAACCAGTTAAATAAACTTGGAAAAATTGGCAATTTATCAAAAGTCATGCCAGGCCTTGGGGGAACAGCGAGCAAAATGGCAATGAGTCAGATTAACGATAAATTTATTGATAAATGTAAATTAATTATTGAAGCAATGAATGAAGATGAAAGACGAGAGCCAAAGTCTTTATCAAGCGAGAGGAAAAAGAGTATAGCCGCAGAAGCAAATGTCACTGTAGAAGAAGTTGATGGGCTAATTAAACAATTTGAACAAGCCAAAAGAATGATGTCAATGTTACGTAATCAAAGTGCAAAAATAAATAATAAACGAAAATTTTAATATTTTTTTGTTGAACTCAGCTGCTATCGATGAAATCATGATTGCTACGTAAATTTACTGGAGAAATATTTGTTAAAAATAAGATTAAGAAGAGTTGGAAGAAGCAAGCAGCCTTTATATAGAGTTGTGATTGCAGAGCACACTGCCCCAAGAGACGGTAGGTTTGTAGAGATAGTTGGACAATACGATCCTGCATCAAAAGACAAAAACCTAAATTTAAATGAAGAAAGAATAAAATATTGGATATCTGTAGGTGCGCAACCTACTGAGACTGTTCATAGAATTCTATTTAAACAAGGATTATATGATATTGAACCTCCAAAAAGAATTACGGTTGAAAAAAAACCTGAGGCTGAAGCAGCACCTGAGGCTGAGGCTGAAGCAGCACCTGAGGCTGAGGCTGAAGCAGCACCTGAGGCTGAGGCTGAAGCAGCACC
>PAJB01000015.1:0-3612 GCA_002710905.1 Chloroflexota bacterium
CCTTTAATTAATGAAGTCGATGAAGCAGCATGGCTAGAAGCTGTTAATGCAAAATTTATTGGCTATATTAGATGTACCAAGCTTGCTGTAGAAGATATGCTGCTTCGTAAAAGTGGCAGAATTATTAATATTGTAGGCATGGGTGGCAGAGGGCCAAATAAACGGTATTTGACTGGGGGACCAATTAATGCTGCGGTTCTCTCATTAACAAAATCCTTAGCAAATAATTATGGTCCTGATGGGATTTTGGTTACTGCATTGTCACCTGGTCCTATTGATACTGGCCATCATGAAAATATATTAAATTGGATGGCTCAAGAATCAGGGATATCGTTTTCTCAAGCAAGAAACAATTTCCTGAATGGTATCCCTGTGCGCAGATATGGCACTCCTGATGAAGTTGCAAATACAATAGCATTTTTAGCTTCTGATAAAGCTAGTTATATTACTGGCTCTGAATTCTTGGTAGACGGTGGTCGGTTTCGTAGCTTGTAATTTAGGAAGAAATAATGGATAAAAAACATCTTGTAATTGCAACTGATAATGTATCTTTCAAAAATCATTTTCGTGATTTTTTTGATCAAGACAATTATGAAGTTTCTTATTTTGATTTAAATGTTGAAACAAATTTAACTGATGACATACTTGTTGATTCTAAAAGCACAGCTAATATTCAGAATGCAATCCAACAAGCATCTCTTCAAAGAGGAACAGTTGATGCATTTGTTAATTACTCTAATTTTATTCATTTAGACTATTTTTCTAATAATTATGAAGCATTAATGGAATATTGGGATTACAAAGTTCTAGGTTGTTTGAGATTAATCAGAGAAATTGCTGAAAATATGAAAAGTAATAATAAGGGCTCAATAGTTAATATTATTAATATACAATCAAGATTTCCAGAATTAAATGATGCTATTGCGCTGTCAGCAGATATGGCTATTTTAAATTTAACAAAAGGTGTTGCTGCAGATTTGATTGACTATGGCGTTAAATGTAATTCCATTTCCTTAGGTGATTTTGAATTTAATAAATTTAATGAAAATGAGAAAGAGTTGATTCCAGCAAAAAGACTTGGTCAACCAATTGAACTAATGAACGTGCTACGATTTATTTTGTCTGATGAAAATCAGTATCTTGTTGGAGAAAATATTAATTTGGACGGAGGCTATTCGCGTCAATTATAATTTATATTTTTTTTCTGCATAGCGGTCCTCTATTCTTGTACTTTTTGTTCTTGTTTGTATTCCAAAAATTTGCCCACTCAAATCATTAAAATAGTATATTTCCCCTGCCTTATCCTCAGTTATATGTCTTTCAAGGGGGGTTAATTTATTATCAAGTAATTTGTTGAAAACGCTTTTTACATCCCTGCATCTAAAGACAAATGATTGTCTAGAAGAAAGCCTAGAAGAGCATTTGTCTTTTGTTTCATCTCCATACATAAAATTGATTGTTGTGAATGCATCTATTGCTAGCTCAATATTTTCCTTGGATTCTTCAATGATAGATAAATCTAATTTTTCTTGATAGAATTTCGCATTTTGTAACCAGTTTTTACTTCTAATAATGAGTGAACTTAATCCACGCTGATTATCTGATAGTTTAAATTCATTATTCAATTGTTGATGAGTTGGTTGTTTGTTCCAATATTTATCAAAATAGTCTGGTCTTTTGATCGAGGTTTCTTTAATCCCAAATATTATGCCTTCAGGATCTTTATAAAATGTCACTGATGGAATGTTTGGAAGATTTTCAGTTGCTTCAATTAAATGTAATGTGTTTGCAAATCGATTTTTAGATTCAACTTTGAATAATGCAATCAAGTTATTTGATTGATCTGGCGTAGTTAATGCCACATCCTTATCAACTTGATTAAAACCAATAACAGATGCACCACCACACCAATGCACAATATTTTCATTATGTGTACGAATGATTGGAATTTCTAAATTATTGAGATAAAATGCCGATATAACTTGAGTGCTATATGTTCGTCTAAGATACCATCCAATACCAAATATTTCGTTCTTCATTTATAAATTATACAGGAAGATCTTCTTCGCGAGCGCCCATAGCAATGTATGTCGCCCTGATTCTAGCGAGCAGTTCATCTTCAGAGCTAAACTTCTTATCGTTTAACATGGAAATTACCATTCCAACTTCTCGATCAACTCCTCCTTTGTCTTTTGCACCTCTGATGAGACCATCTCTCGAAATTGGGAATTCGAGTCCAGCAATTGCTTTAGCATAATCTTGCTTGCTTGCATGAGGCCGTAAGGATACCTGTGCTTTTTCTGGTTCAGCGCTAGCAGCTACAGCTGCTTGTTCTTTAGATGTTTCTGTCGTAGCAGTTTCTGTAGTCGCATCATTGTTTTCTGCTGCTACCGCTGTTTCTTCTGCCGCGCTTACAGGCTCTGTTGTAGGTTCTGCAGCAGGCTCAGCGACAGGTGCATCACTACCACCAATTTGTGCCCTTGCTGCTGCTGGATCGTCATACCAAAGAGCATTAATTTCTATAAATTTATTTTGATCATCAGGAATACCACTCTCGTCGAAAATAGCATCAACTGGACATGCAGGTTCACAAGCACCACAATCTATGCATTCAACTGGATTGATATATAACATGGTATCAACACCATCTTCAAAGTGNATACAATCNACTGGGCAAACATCAACACAAGCTTGATCTTTGGTATCTATNCANGGAGAAGTAATAATAAACGTCATAGCTAACTTTCAAAAAAAATTTCCTTATCGATAATAATATAATAAAGACTCTCTAAATATGCATTAATTANGAAAAAATAANTCAATGANATGAGATTAAGTATTTNNTATGAAAATAAAGTAAAAAAATTATTTATTATCAAAGTTTGCATTAGACTTTCAATTTAATTATTTCAACAGTACAATTTTTTTGGAGGGGTGCCCGAGTGGTTTAAGGGAACTGTCTTGAAAACAGTCGTGCACTTATNGTGTACCGTGGGTTCGAATCCCACCTCCTCCGCCAGGAAAAACAATGCAAAAAAATATCAAAAAAAACACATATTACAATCAAGCATCTGTTGCGGACTTATTCGTTGATCAACTCGTTAAAAATAATGTAGAAGTAATTTATATTAATTCTGGNACAGATACAGTTCCAATCCAGGAAGCATTTGTAAAAAGAAAAAGCTTCNATTTAAAAAATCCTAAATTAGTCCTTTGTTTAGATGAGTTGGTAGCTGGCTCAGCAGCACATGGNCATTATTTANCATCAAATANNCCTCANGCAGTCATAGTNCATGTAGATGTAGGTACNTTGCAATTGGGTGGTTCTCTACATAATGCTCAAAGAGGAAGAGCTGGCATACTTTTTTTTGCTGGTCGAGCTCCATACACAATTGATCAAAANATGGCTGGTGAAAGAAGTNCGCCAATCCATTGGATACAGGAGCAACTTGATCAACATGGCATAGTGAGAAATTATACAAAATGGGATTATGAATTAACNCAAGCAGCAAACATAAATGTAGCTATCCAAAGAGCTGTNCAAATTGCATCTTCNTTTCCTCAGGGACCTGTTTATATGTCNCTTCCACGAGAAACATTAATGCAANAATT